>CAYXRH010000502.1:0-2506 GCA_964466355.1 uncultured Thermodesulfobacteriota bacterium | reverse complement strand
ATTATAACGCATTATAGGAATTAACGGTAACTTTTTATGCAATATCCAGGCTAGGTATTGAGAAACGGGTTGACGTACTTGAAAAAAAGACATTAAAACAATCAAAAGCAGATTTGATCCTATGGGATTAACCTGAGATTTGGAAAGGAGGCTTAAAAAATGCCCAGTACTTGTGGTTTGGCTTGTGAGGTCTGCGGCTTTCCGGACAAGGGGATGTGCCCGACTGATCGGTGCGTCCCTGGAACCGACCCGGCCGCGGCCTCAAAACTGGAGCGTTTCACCGCGGCCTTTGGCCAGCCCTGCTTGATTCTGAAATGCGCCATCGACAAGGGGGTCGACCACTGCTTCCGCTGCGACCAATTCCCCTGCGATGTTCACTATCAACAGGAGATTTACAGCCATAAGCTTCTGGATATGATCAAAGGGATGCTCGCCAGCGGCTGAGAGTTGAGGGCCGTGGTAAAATATGTTGCGGTCAAGGTCACACCCCTGACCGCAAGTTGTATCAGGAGCAAGGCCCTGGCGTCGCCGGTCTGCATGACCCGTGCTGTCAGGAGCGCGGCCCTGAAATCATCCTTCAGCCGATCCCTCATTACGTCGGGGCGGGGTTTAGCCCCGCCCTCCTGCTGAATCCGCTTCGACGAGGTTTTGAAACAACCCCTACGGACGCAACTCCACCATCGCGCCGACCCCGCTTTTGATGTAATCCTCGCCCCACAGCTCCCTGAAGAGCTTCATCGCCGCCTGGCCGGTGCAGTGACTCGGCGCCATTTTTTTCACTTTCAGCTCTCTGAGTTCCCGAGCGATTTCCAAAAGCTCGGCCGAGGACTTCCCGCTGAGATGAAAACCACCCATGACCAGGTAAATGGGCTTTTCGAATCGAGCCCGGGTGTGTCTGATCATGGACACGATGCCCGGGTGGGCGCAGCCGGTGACCAGGACCAGCCCTTGGGGCGTCTCTAAAACAAGGCCCTGCTCCTTGATCCCAGAGCCCATCTCGCCCGTGGAATGGACGCCCCTAAAAAGGGGCATCGGAGCCCTCACCGCCATTGTCTCGGCGCCCCAGGCTCTCACGGCCGCGTGAAAGGAGGACGGAAAGGACGCCGGGGCGTAGACTTTGACTTTGGGGTTTTGGGCCAGGACGTGCTCCAGCCCGCCGACGTGGTCACCATGGGCGTGCGACAGAAAAACGACCTCGACGTCCCTGGGGCTGAGGTTTAATTTGGCCATGTTGGACAGGAGAATCCGACCCTCTCCGCCGGTGTCGAAGAGGATGGTTGGGCCAAAACCCTCGATGAAGCAGGCGAAACCCCAGCCGGTTTTGAGACGTTGGTCATGACTGACGTTGTCAAAGACGACGCTCAGACGGGCCAAAGGCTCCACGGCCCCTCCAGGGGTGGGGAGATTCAAGACGCCGAGGAGCGCGACGATCATGGCCGCAGAGGCCGCGCTCCGGCGCGGGGGGAAGGTCCAGCCTTTTTTCAATCTACATCGCGTCCGCGGTTTAATCTGCTCGCTCACGTGGCCCGGCACAGAGCCTCTTTTTCAAATCACGGCCGAGGAATCAGCCGGATGAGGGTCACCTCTGGCCTGCTCCCCACCCTCACCGGCGGCCCCCAGGTGCCGGTGCCCGGGGTGACGTAAAGGCGGCTGCCCTGGCCCAGATCGTACCATCCCTTGATCATGGGAAAAACCATTTTTACGACGTGGTTGAAGGGCCAGATCTGGCCGCCGTGGGTGTGACCCGAGATCTGGAGGTCAAAGAGGCCCCTGGAGTTCTCTTCGACCAAGGGCCCGTGTTTCAGCAGAATGGTGAACTTGCTCCTGTCCAGGCCGGACAAGACCCTGGCCTCGGCCTCCTCGCCGCGCTGGCCCCAGAGCCCGTAATGCCGGTCGTCGAGCCCGGCCAGTTGGACGAGGCCGTCCACGAGCACGGCCTCCTGGCGCAGGACCTTGAAACCGGCCATGCGGTGGAAGCCGACGCTGAAGCTGCCCTTCACTTCAGGGTGTGACAGGTCGGTGTAATATTCGTGGTTGCCCAGGACGGCGTATTTTCCCAGCCACGGCTGGATTGTCTTCAAGGCCCTCGCCGCTTCCTCCCAGTGGTCGCGCCCCCCGCGGGCGTCGATCAGATCACCGATGGAGAGAAGGAGGTCAAACTGGAGGGGTTTCAAAACCTCCATCAAGCGCTCCAGCCGGCCGTCCTCATTCACGGCGAAAAGGTGCAGGTCAGAGATGACGGCCACGTTCAGGCCGGGATGACCGGGCGGGAGCTTGGCCGTTTCGATGACCAGCTCGCGGACCGTGGGCCAGCGGGCCCTCTCAAAGCCGTAGGCGGTCAGGGCCAGAGCCGCGACCAGGATGACCCAAAACAGAGGCCGCAGCAGCCTTCGCCCGCCCAAAAGTCGCACCACGCCAAGAAAAACGGCCCCCAGAAAGAGATAAAAAGCGATCCCCATCCACACATAGGTCACCAGGCCGATGGGGCGGAGGATGTTACGGAGGG
>CAYXRH010000501.1:0-2510 GCA_964466355.1 uncultured Thermodesulfobacteriota bacterium | reverse complement strand
CGAGCCGATCAACTCAGCCGGAGCCAGGCCCATGAACACCATCCACCAGCCGGTGTGGAGCCGGTATTTACAAGCACCGCGCCGCTAAGGGGCGGCCGGCCCCCTGGCCGCCCTCAATTCTGGCCAAGGCTCACTTGAACCTCAAAAGGTGTTGCCTCTCGCGGCTAGCGATAAGCTCCAGACCAGGCGCCTCGGGCCTCGGCCCATTGTAGATGACGTACACGACGCCGCGGCTCTTGAGCATGCCCAGCACCGGCTCCCAGGGAAAGGCGGCCCAGGCTTTCCTCATCTCATTATAGCCTGGCGGCGAGTAGCCGGAGTAGCCGTTGATGAGCGGGTAGAAGTGGGCCGTGGAGTCAAAGACGGCCCGGGCGTCGCTCTCCGGGGTGGGTGAAGGGAGCACCACCACCGGCGCCGGTGGCTGCTTGAGGAGGTCCTGATAGATGCCTTGTCCTGGCGGGGCCACGGGCTGGCCGGGCCAGGGCAGGACGATCCCTTCAAAGAGGATGGCCAGGCCGACCAGGGCCAGCAGCGGCCAAAGGCTGGCCCGACGGGCCAGCTGGGCCGCGCCCAGCCCGGCCAGACCGCTCAAGCCGAGCATGACTAAAATACCGAAACGGGCCGGGACCCTGACCCCGCTGAAGCCGGGCAGATACTGAAGCAGAAAAAAGGGGCCGGGGCATATCTCCTTGCCGTGCAGGGCCAGCATCGGACCCAGGGACAGGAACGCGCCCAGGAGTATGAGCCCAAGGCACCAGCCCGGCCAGATGCCCCACGGACCGGCGATGAAGGCCTCCTTGAGCCGCCTCCGTCCGACCCAGAGCAGAATGAGGCTCAGGCCCAAAAAAGGCAGCAGGGCGATCACCGGCTCCCGGTTGGCCCAGAATGATCGCCAAAAGATCTTTTTCTCGTAGACGATGACCAAAAGGCCATGGGCAGTCATGAGGCCGCTCAAAAGCCAGGCCCCGAAGAGCCATCTCCTTCGCCGCCGCTTCGGCCCGGCCCGCCAGGCGACCCAGAGGGCGTAAGCGGCCAGGGCCGAGGCGATCAGACCGGGATAGAGGGCCCGCTCCCGCCAGGGCGTGGGTTGGGGCACCACCTTGCCCAGCCACGAGTGGGGCGGCAGGAGCAGGAAGTCCTTGGGCCCGGCCGAATAGAGGCGCACCTCCAACTCTGGCCTCTCAAAGCCTTCGCCTCTCAGCTCAAAATAAGGCCACAGCAAGGCGACCAGGAGAATAAAGCCGGCGCCGCCGATGAGAGTTAGGTGACGAACCGAAGCCCAGTTCCGCCACTCCGCGCGGCCAAGGAAACCCAAGACCAGACAGCAGGCCAGGGCCAGGGACATGTACAGGCCGTACTGCATGCACGAAAGCCACTGGCCGATCAGACAAACGGCCAGCCAGAGCAGAAACTTAGGCCGTCGGTCCTCCAGGTAAAGCCCCAGGGCCAGGAGCATCAGGGGCATCCACCAGGCCGCCTGGAGGTGAAGCTGGGCCGGGTGGCCCATCTTGAAAGGGCAGAAGGCCAGAACCAGGCCGGCCATCAGCCCGCCCCACCACGAAGAGGAGATCCGCCTGATCCACCACCACCCGGCCCAGCCGGTGAGGACGAAGCTTAAAAGGAAGATGAGGTTGTGAATCAGCAGGGGGCCGGCCCCGAAAAGGCGGCCCAGGGCGGCCAAGGGGGTGAGGGCGAGGAGGTTCTCCGAATAGGCCAGGGTGTGGGTCTGGGGGAAGAAGATGTTGGCCTGGTAAATGTTCCAGGGCTGATGGGTCAGTTGATGGACGTTCCAACTCAAGATCCAGGAGTTCAAAAGAACGTCCGCCGCGTCAGCGGCCGATCGGGCCGGATGGCGGATCAGGGGCCAGGTCATGATCAGGGCCGAGACGATCATCACCCCGGCCGCGGCCAGATGCTCCCAGGGGGCGGGGCGGTCTTTCATGGCCTTCCCATTTGATCTTCTCCCTGGCGCGGTGTCAACCCACTACGCCTTGACCTCCAGGGGGGGAGAAGATAAAGTCAGGGCGTCGAGCATCGTCTCATTTTGAGGAGGCTGAAAAAAATGAGCCCTGAACTTAATCCCTTCAAGATTGCTCAAGCTCAGCTGGATGACGCCGCCGAGCGGCTGGGCCTGGACGCGGCGACCCACGAGCTGCTCCGCTGGCCGATGCAAGAGTATCAGTTTACGCTTCCGGTGCGCATGGATGATGGTCAGGTCAAAATATTCAAGGGGTATCGGGTCAGATACAACTGGGCCCGGGGCCCGGCCAAGGGGGGTTTGAGATGGCACCCGGACGAGACCATCGACACGGTCAGGGCCCTGGCCGCCTGGATGACCTGGAAGTGCTCGGTGGTGGACATCCCCTTGGGCGGCGGCAAAGGCGGGGTGACCTGCAACCCCAAGGAGATGAGCGAGGCTGAAAAGGAACGCCTCGCCCGGGCCTACATGAGGCGCATCGCGCCGGCCCTGGGCGTGTCCAAGGACGTGCCCGCTCCGGACGTCTACACCA
>CAYXRH010000500.1:0-2560 GCA_964466355.1 uncultured Thermodesulfobacteriota bacterium | reverse complement strand
GTGATGATCAGCTTGTTCTCGTCCGAGATCGATCTGAATCCGCCGACCACTGATCTGGTGGGCACGATATGAGCCACGCCCCAGGCGAAGACGACCCCGGCGCTGATGTACAAAAACACGTCATTGATCATGGCCTCAATCCCCCCTCGAAGTTGCTTCAGTCCGGATGGCCCAGCGGCATGATCAGCAGCGGATCATGGCTGGACGGGAGGCCCAGAACCTCGATCACCCGAGCGTTGTTAAAGGCGCCGACGATGCCGGCCTTGAGCCCCAAGGCCTCGGCCTGCAAGAAGATGTTCTGCCCCACGCAGCCAGCCTCGATGTGGGTGTAAATGACGCCCCGCGGGCCGTACTTGATCGTGGAGCGGGCGTACTCGCCGGTGATGACCAGGACGATCGGGGCCCGGGCCATCCACATCTGACTCAGCGAGGCCTGGGCCACCTTGGTCCGGACGTCTTCGGCTTTGACCAGCTCCACGGCGTGCTGGGGCGGGCGGTAGCGCCACACCCCGGCTTTAAGACCCTCCACGCCCTCGGGGCCAGCGACGGCGTAGACGTCGAGGGGGTACAGCCCCCCGGCCGAGGGGGCCGTTTTTAAATAATATCCGTGCTTTTGATCCGTCACGCCGTAGGCGGCCCACAGCATCTGGGCGAACTGCTTCAAGGTGAGGGCCTGGGGCTTGAAGGAGCGGTGGCTCCGGCGGGCCTGGAGGGCCTCCTCTACCGCGACCGGCCCTTTGATGGCGGGCTCAGGCAAGGAGACGGATTGAGCCACGGCGACCCCCCCGGAGGCGATGACCAGCCAGAGCAAACCCGCGACCAGGCTTAGCAGACAATTGTTTTTAAAGGCAAACATTTTTCTAGCCTCCCCTCTTCTCCGCTCCGGCCGCTTCGGCCAGTCCGGCGAGCACCTCGTACTCCTGGGCCCCGACGACCACGCGCTCGGCGGCGGTGAAGGTCGGGACGGCGACCACGCCCTGGCGCCGGACGTAAGACCAGTCCCTGTCCACCGCCTCCTGGAAGGTCCTTTGGTCCAGCACCGCCCGTGTCTCTTCCTCGTCCAGGCCGACGGAGGCGGCCAGGTCCGTCAAAACGGAGACCTGGGCGATGTTGAGACCGTGGACGAAATAGGCCCTGAAGGCGCTCAAGTGGAACTCCTCCCCCCGGCCTTTGGTCTCGGCCCACTTGCCCAGCTCCTGGGCCAGGCGGGAGTTGTAGGTCATGCTCCGGGGGCCGAAAGGGAGGCCCAGCCGGCCGGCGACCTTCCGCAGGCCGGCGACCACCTCCGCCACATTCACCGGCCGGCCGGCGAAGAGCTCCTCCAGGCTCCGGCCCTGGGGCGGGGTCTCGGGATGGAGGGGAAAGGCGATCCAGCGGATGTGGAGGTCGTATTCCTGGCGCAGCCGCTCAACACGCCCGGTGCTGAAATAGCACCACGGTCAGATGTAATCGGAGAAAACTTCCAGGACGACCGGTTCGAGCATCTCTCCTCCCAGAGGCTGGCCCCCTCAACCTTCGGGTCTTAAGGTGACCAGATACCTCGTCCGCTGACGCTGGACCATCATCTTCACCGGCCGATTAAAGTCGAGCTGGCTGACGAGGGTCGTGAAGTCCGCCGTGGAATTGACCTCGTTGTCCGCCAGGCCCAAAAGCACGTCGCCTCTCTTGAGCCCGATGTCGTCGGCCGGCGAGCCGGGGCGCACCTGGCTGACCAAGACCCCTTTGTCGGGCGGCACGCTCCAGAGCTGGGCGAGGCGGGGGTTCATCGCCTCGACCCAAAAGCCCAGTGCGGCGACGGCCTTTTGGCGGGCCTTGTTGATGGGGATGGCGAAGCCGATGCCCTGGGCCCGGGCGTAGATGGCCGTGTTGACGCCCACCAGATCGCCCCGGACGTCCAAGAGCGCCCCGCCGGAGTTGCCGGGGTTGATGGCCGCGTCGGTCTGGATGAAGCCGAAGAAGAGCTCCCCCTCGACGCGGAAGGTTCGGTGCAGGGCCGAGACGACGCCGGTGGTCACGGTGTGGCTGAGGCCGAAGGGGTTGCCGATGGCGATGACCTTTTGGCCGATGGCCAGGGAGTCGGAGTCGCCGAGGCTGATGGTCGGCAGCTCACGGGGCGGGTCGATCTGGAGCACGGCCAGGTCAGAGGCCGGATCAGAGCCGAGCACCTTGGCCGGAAACTCTTCCTGGTCGGCCAGGGTGACCCTCACCTCCCTGGCCCGGGCGATGACGTGGTGGTTGGTCAGGATGCGCCCCGCCCGGCCGTCGATGATCACCCCCGAGCCCAGGGATGAGGTCTGGTGTTGAGGGCGGGGGTAGAGGTCGAAGAAATCCTTGAAGAACCGGTCAAAGAAGGGATCGTTGAAGGGCGGGCGCTGCTCCATCACCTCCAGGGTGGAGATGTTGACCACGGCCGGCCTGGCCCGGGCCACGGCCTGGACGACCGGATCGTCGCTCTGGGCCATGGCACGGCCCGAGCCCAACAAAAAAACGGCCGCCGCCAAGGCGGCCGCCCAGAGCCTGGCCTTTGATGAAACCACCTAGTGCCTTCCGGCCATGGCCG
>CAYXRH010000499.1:0-2594 GCA_964466355.1 uncultured Thermodesulfobacteriota bacterium | reverse complement strand
CCACCTGGCCATGGCCGTCCGCGACATCGACCGGGCCGTAAGTTAAGGATCATAAGTCAGTGTGGCCGCTCGGGCGGGGCGGTGGTCTGCTGGCGGCTCACAAGTCGCCTATTTTGGCCGTCTTGTGATCGCCTCATTGCGTCCGCTCGTGGCAGGCCAGCCAGTGGTCCGGCTCGACCTCGATCAGTTCGGGTTCACAGCCGGCGCAAAGCGGTCGCTGGAGCGGGCAGCGGGTGTGAAAGCGACATCCCGGCGGTGGGGCCGAGGGACTGGGCGTCTCGCCGGGCAGGAGCATCCGCTCCGACGACCTCCGCCGCCCCGGAACCGACTCCATGAGGGCGAGGGTGTAGGGGTGTCCGGCCGAGTTGAAGAGATGCTCCCGGCGGCCCACCTCGACCAGCTTGCCGGCGTACATGACCGCCACCCGGTCGCAGAGGTAATTGACCACTCTCAGGTCGTGGGAGATGAAGAGGTAGGTCAGGTCCATGGCCTCGCGGAGGCTCTTCAGGAGATTGAGAATCTGGGCCTGGACCGAGAGATCGAGGGCCGAGGTCGGTTCGTCGAGGACGATGAACTCCGGCCTGACGGCCAAAGCTCGGGCAACGCCGACCCGCTGCTGCTGGCCGCCGGAGAGCTCGTGGGGAAAGCGGTCGTAGAAATCGGCCGCGAGGTTGACCTGGGCGAGGCTTTTCAGCGTCTCCTCCTTGAGGTCGGCCACTTCTCGGCCGCTCATCCTCAGGGCCCGCTCGATGATCCGACCGACCCGCATGCGGGGGTGGAGCGAAGCGGCCGGGTCCTGGAAGACCAGCTGGCAGCGGCGCCGCAAGGGCGAAACCCGCCGCCGGCTCAGATGGGCGATCTCCGAGCCGTCGAAGAGGATCGAGCCGGCCGTCGGCGTGAGCAGACGAATGATCGTCCGGCCCACGGTCGTCTTGCCGCTGCCGCTCTCCCCGACCAGGCCCAAGACCTCGCCCCGGGCGATGGAGAAGCTGACGCCGTCGACCGCCCTGACCCAGCCGACGATCCTCTTCCTGAGCCCCCGCCGGAGGGGAAAATAGGTCTTCAATCCGGCCACGGCCAGAAGCTCCCTTGGCTTAGGCTCATCCCTTTGGCTCACCGCTCACCCGTCCTCAGCCCAATGGCAGGCGATGAAATGATCGGCGGCCACCTTCCTGAAGAGCGGCCGCTCCCGGCGGCAGAGGGCCGTCGTTTTCGGACAGCGGGGGTGAAAACGGCACCCGCTCGGCGGTCGGCGAAGATCGGGCACCTGGCCAGGGATGGACGGCAGCATCTCCCGCCGCTGGCGGAGGCTGGGCGAACAGGCCATCAAGCCCCGCGTGTAGGGGTGGACGGCCTGCTCGAACAGGGCCCTGGCCGGAGCCTGTTCGACCAGGCGGCCGGCGTACATGACCAAGACGCGCTCGCAGACGTCGGCCACGACCTGCAGGTCGTGGGAGATGAGCAGAACGGCCGTTTTCAACATCCGGTTCAGCTCCATTATCAGACCCAGCACCTGGGCCTGGACGGTCACGTCCAGGGCGGTCGTCGGTTCGTCGGCGATGAGCAGGTCGGGCTGACAGACCAGGGCCATGGCGATCATGACCCGCTGCCGCATGCCGCCGGAGAGTTGGTGGGGGTATTCGCCCAAGCGCGCCCTGGCGTCCGGGACGCCGGCCGTGGCCAGCGATCTTTCGGCCAGATCCCAAGCCTCCCTTCTGCTCAAGGACCGGTGGAGGCGGATGGCCTCGACGATCTGTCCCCCGATGCGCTGCACCGGATTGAGGGAGGAGAAGGGGTCTTGGAAGATCATCGAGATGCGCCGGCCCCTGATTCTCCGCCAACCCTTCGGTCCGACGAGAAGAAGGTCCTGTCCGTCAAAAATTACTCCGCCCCGCTCGATGAGCGCCGGGGGCCGGGGGAGAAGGCCGATGATCGAGTGGCCGGTGACCGACTTGCCCGCACCGGTTTCGCCGACGAGGCCGATGATCTCCCCCCGGCCGATGGACATGTCGATGCCGTCCAAAACCCGCAGCACACCGGCGCCCGTCTTGAAGGAGACCGTCAGGTCCTCGATGGAGAGAAGCGCTCCCTTTGCCTCGGCCGAGGCCATCTCAATCCTCCATGCGCGGGTCCAGGGCGTCGCGCAGGCCGTCGCCGAAGAGGTTCAGGGCCAGGGTGACGAGCATGATCGCCAGGCCGGGGAAGAGGGAGATGTGGGGCGCGACCTGGAGATAGGTCCGGCCCTGGCTGAGCATGGCCCCCCATTCGGGCGAGGGCGGCTGGGCGCCGAGACCGAGAAAGCTCAACCCCGAGGCGATGAGGACGATGTTGGCCAGTTGGATGGTGAACATGACCGCCAGCGGGGAGAGGATGTTGGGCGAGATGTACCTCAGCAAGATGGAGTAATCTTTTTCGCCGAGGCAGACCGCGGCGGTGACGTATTCCTTCTGCTTCTCCACCATGACGCTTCCCCGGGCCAGGCGGATGAACTGGGGGGTGGTGTAGACGGCCGAGGCGACGACGATGCTCATCAGGCCGGGGCCGACGGCGGCGATGACGGCGATGGCCAGGAGCATGCCCGGAAAGGCCAGGGC
>CAYXRH010000498.1:1161-2603 GCA_964466355.1 uncultured Thermodesulfobacteriota bacterium | reverse complement strand
GCCTCCAGGTTTGTCAATGCCGCCCGGACGATGGCCAGGAGGTCCAGACCGGGGTGGGAGAAGAATTTGGAGTCCTCGGCGGCCACGAAGGCGTTGATGAGGTTTTGAGGCATCCGCTGCAGGGGGACGACGATGCGTCGCTCCTCGTAGAACTCGGCGATGGGCGTGCCGTCGTCGGCGTAGAAGCGGGTGATGGTCTTGGGCTGGTAGTCGGAGAGCTTGTCCAGTTTGGGCAGGTCATAGGAGAAATAAAGATAGGCCGCATAAAGCGTCGCCGACGCCCCCAGGGCGAGGACGATGAACACGGCCAGCAGGATCCAGGGCCAGCGGCGGCGCTTGGTTTCGCTCTTTTGACGAGGGGCCATGTCGGTTCACGTCACCCAAGGTGGTAAAAGAATTGGCGGAAGATCGAAGCCTATCCTTACAAGAGGCATTGTAGCCCCAGGGCCTTCAAAGTCAAGGCCGCGCCCCGGCCAGCTCGGCGGTCACCTTGTCGGCCGCGGCGGCCGGGTCAGGGGCGTTTTTGATGGGCCGGCCGACGACGATCATGTCCGCGCCGGCTTTCAGGGCCCCGGCCGGGGTGGTCGCCCGGGCCTGATCGTCGCCGGCGACGAGGGACCAGGCCGGCCTGATGCCTGGGCATATGATCAGGCCCTCCACACCCAAAACCCGGCGCACCTGGGCCGCCTCTCGCCCCGAGCAGACCAGGCCGGCCAGGCCGGCCTCCTTGGCCAAGACGGCCCGCTGCGCCGCCAAGGCGGCTGGATCGATGACGCTTGAGCCCAGGGCGGCCAGATCCTGGGGGCTGAGGCTGGTCAGGACGCTGACCCCGACGACCTTGAGATTTTCGGCGGCCTTGATCGCCTCTCGCCAGGCCGCTCCGGCCTGAACGTGGACCGTGATCAGGCCCGCGCCCAGCGATGCGGCCGACTTGAGCGCCCCCTTGACGGTGGCCGGGATGTCGTGGAGCTTGAGATCCAGAAAGACCCGCTCGCCCGAGGAGACGATGTCCTTGACCAGCTCGGGCCCCTGGGCGACGAACAGCTCCAGGCCGATCTTGAACCAGCCGACGTGGCCCTGGAGAATCTTGACCAGATCGAAGGCCTCCTGGCGTGCGGAGACATCGAGGGCGAAGATGAGGCGTTCCACGGGTTTGATCATGGGCTTAAGTTAGGCCAGGCGGACGGGGGTGTCAATCGCCCGTCCTTCAGTTCTCCAAGCGCACGTGCTGTTCGTAATAGGCCGTCCCGCCGCCCAGGTCCGTCTCCAGGGCGGTTATGAGCTGGTTCACCCCGCCGCCGAGCCTCATCCAGTCGTCGCGGCGGTAGACGACCGCCTCGGGCCAGAGGTCGGACGAGAACTTGAGTTGAACCTTGATCCGCCCCAGGGGCGAGGCCAGAAACACCTCCCGCTTCAAATCGAGGTCGCGCAGTGAGGACGCC
>CAYXRH010000498.1:0-1151 GCA_964466355.1 uncultured Thermodesulfobacteriota bacterium | reverse complement strand
CCTCGGGGCTGACCAAGATGGTCGGAAGCGGCTCGTGGTCTTGGGGCAATATCTGGGAATGTTGGGCCTCGCGGCGGACGAGGCTCAAGAGGCGCAATGGAAATCCCTCCTGCGGCGGCGGGTTGTCCTGGAGGGCCTCGGGGAGGCGGTATTGGCCGTCCGGGTGGTCGAACAAAAGGCCCTCGTAAGCGATGAAGGGCCGCGCGGCCCTGATGAAGCCTCGGGCCTTGATCTCTTCCAGGGAGACGTCCAGCCAGGGCGAGGTCAGGGCTCGCCTGAGGCACTCCTCGGCCGCAGGCATGATCAGCGGCGGGTCGAGCCGCCGACCCAGTTGGGAGATGATCCAGAAGTCGCTTTTGGCTTCGCCGGGCGGCTCGAGGACCTTGGCGGCGAAGTTGACGTAGTCGTGATAGCAGGAGCCGATGAGGTCATCTTCCTTTTCCAGCATCAGGGCGCAGGGGAGGATGAGGTCGGCCTGGGCGGCGGTGTCGTTGAGAAAGGCGTCGACGACGACCTTGAAGTCCACTTTCCTGAAAGCCTCGACGACGGTTTTGGAATCAGGAGCCTGGTTGACGACGTTGGTGCCGTTGACCCAGATCAGCTTGACGGGCGGGTCCGCGGCCAGGATGTCCTGGCCGATGGTCGGCAGGCGCAGGGCGCGGCGCGGCGGCGCCTGCTCCGAGGGGGCCCAGTTGAGGTTGAAGTTGCGGGCCGAGGCGATGTTGAAGTAGCTCCCGCCGCCTCTTCGGCCCACGTGGCCGCTCAGAAAGGCCAGGGCGTTGATGAAGCGGACGTTCTGTCCGCCGTGAAGGTAGCGCTGAAGCCCCCAGCCGATCAGGGTCGCCACCGGCTCTGGGCGGGCGTAGGTCTTCAAAAGAAGCTCCACGTCGCCAAAGTCGACCCCGCAGATTTTTATGAGATCATTCAAGGGGCGGCTCAGGACCAGGTCCCGCAAGGCCGGCCAATTCTGGGCCCTGTTTATGATCTCCGGCTTGATGAGGTCTTTCTCGATCAAGAGGCGGATGACCGCCGCGGCCAGAAAACGGTCCGTGCCAGGGCGGAGGCGGATCATCTGGTCGCTGAACTCGGCGTTGCCGTCGCCGCCGGGTGAGACGCTGACCACCAGGGCCCCGCCCCGGCGGGCCCGCCTC
>CAYXRH010000497.1:0-2613 GCA_964466355.1 uncultured Thermodesulfobacteriota bacterium | reverse complement strand
TGTAGGGGCCGGATGACCTCGTCGTCACTCACCATGGCCTGGCCGACGGCCTCCTTGAGGGTCTGGCCGGCCACGCTGAGGCAGCTCAGATCGACCAGGCCCCCTTCGGCCAGGCGGGCCATGACCGCCGGGACGCCTCCGGCCCAGTGGAGGTCGATGATGTGGTGTGAGCCCGAGGGGCTGAGGTGGCACAGGTTGGGGGTCTGGCGGCTGATGCGCTCGAAGTCCTCCAGCTTCACCCCGGCCCCGACCTCCTCCGAGGCGGCCATGAGGTGAAGGAGGGTGTTGGTCGAGCCGCCGATGGCCATGTCCACGGCGATGGCGTTCAAGAAGGCTGGCCGGGTCATGATGGCCGAGGGTCTGACGTCGCGCTCGACGAGGTCCATCACCGCCCTTCCGGCCCGCCTGGCCAGCAAAAGCCTTTCGGAGAAGGGCGCCGGGATGGTGCCGTTGAAGGGCAGGCCCATGCCCACAGCCTCGATCATGCAGTTCATGGAGTTGGCCGTGAACAACCCGGCGCAGGAGCCGGCCGTGGGGCAGGCAGTGCACTCGAAGCGGTGGACCTCCGCGGCCTCGACCTGGCCGCTGGCCAGCCGGCCGGCCATCTCAAAGGCGGTGAAGACGCTGACTGTCTCGCCGGCGTGTCGGCTCGGCAGCATGGCTCCGCCGCTGACGATGACCGAGGGCAGGTCCAGGCGGGCGGCGGCCATGAGACAGGCCGGGTCGATCTTGTCGCAATTGGTCACCATGACCAGACCGTCGAAGCAGTGGGCCCTGGTCACCAGCTCGATGGAGTCGGCGATCAGCTCCCGGCTCGGCAGCGAATAGCGCATGCCGTGGTGGCCCATGATCACCCCGTCGCAGACGCCGATCATGGGAAACTCCAGGGGCGTGCCGCCGGCCTGGTGGACGCCGGCCTTGACCGCCGCCACGACCTCCTTGAGGTGCATGTGACCGGGGATGATCTCATTGAAGCCGCTGACGACGCCGATGAGCGGCCGCTGAATCTCCTCGTCGCCGAGGCCCAGGGCGCGCAGCAGGGCCCGGTGGGCCACCCGCTGCGGACCTTTTTTTATCTGGTCGCTTCTCACCGCAAACCTCCTTCTTTCATGTCGGGCCAAGCCCTTTTTAAGGCCGGTCAAGCTCGGCCCTGGAAGGGGACGAGGCCATTTGTTGTCTGAGATCATCTCTGCCCTGGCGCATCTGGGCCACGCTGACCCTCATTTTCCGGATGTGGGTCCTCATCAGCCCTTCGGCCTTGATCAGATCACCGGCCAGCAAGGCGTCCAGGATGGCGTAGTGATCCTCGATGGCGATACGGAAGCGGTCGGGGACGTAGCTGATCTGGTGGCTGTATATCTCGATGCGATCCCTGATGTCGTAATAGAGCTTGACCCAGTATTTGTTGCCCGAAGCGACGACGAGCTCGTCGTGGAAGGCGCGGTCCAGCCGGAGGTACTCGGCCCGCTTTTCATCCCAGAGCTTGGGGTCGTCCTCGGCGGCGGTCATCTCCTCTTCGGCTTTTTTGAGCCCGGCGCGGATGCGCTCGAAAACCGCCCGCTCGAGGCGGCGAGCCGAGCGGATCAAGAAAGTGGTCTCCAACACCTCCCGCGCCTCGAAGAGATCGACCAGGTCCGTGTCTGTCAGCTCGACGATGTGCGCCCCTTTGCGGGGAACGACCTCTATGAGGCCGTCGCTCTTGAGCCGGTTGAAGGCTTCTCTTAAGGGGGTGCGGCTGATGCCCAGGGCCCGCGTGAGCTGCTCCTCGTGCAGACGGGTGCCGTGGGCCAGCTCCCCCCGAATGATGGCCTCCTTCAAGACCTGGTAGACCTTTTCCCGAAGCGGCCCCCGGGAGCGGATTCGTTTCAGATTGAAGACGGGTTTTTCAATCAATTCATTTTCCCTCAGCTTTTTAAATGCTGGCTAAAAGCGAACAATATTCCAAAGTAGCATGTATACGTATACATGCTACTCTTGTATACGTATACAAAAAATTCTGGCCCTGTCAAGGGAAAAAGTCAAGTTTAATCGATTCCGGAAAGAAGACCGCTTGAGTTGACGAGGAGTCATTTGGAAAGCGCTGTTTGCGGAGAGACAATATCAGGCCTCCTTGGCCGCTTTAAAAAAAAGATGATAGACTCGGATTCAGACGACGCCCAACCAAGGAAGCTTCGTGCGTCTGTTGATTCTGCACGATCGAATATCGGAGCGGGGCGGCTCCGACCGCTGCCTGCTCTCTTTCTTGGAGGAGCTTCCTGCGGATATCCAGACTCTTTTGGCCGTTGGCCGAGACGACGGCTCTCTGGCCCCGGAGGAGCGCCTCAGCCTCGGCCCCTGGGTCAGGATCAAGGGCCTGGATCGGCGGGGGGTGAGACGGCGGGGGGCCCAGGCGACCCTGAGCCGCCTCAGAACCATTTTAACCAGCTTCGGGCCGGACCTCATCCACGTCCACAACGTGGTCGATCCAGAGGTGATGGCCCTGGCCGCTGATTTCGGGCCGACGGTGATGACCGTCCAGGACCACCGCCTCTTCTGCCCCGGCCGAGGCAAGATCAGGCCCGACGGCCGTCTGTGCCGCCGGGTCATGGGCCCGGACTGCCGGCGGTGCTTCCG
>CAYXRH010000496.1:0-2623 GCA_964466355.1 uncultured Thermodesulfobacteriota bacterium | reverse complement strand
GTCAAGGACCTGCCCCACTGCGAGGGGGCGCTGAGCCGCGTCGTGGTCAGGATGAGGGAGGGCAGCGTCGTCGGCAAGGCCAAGCACCCCTTTTCGTCTTCGGTGGCCACGACCAACGTCAACGACCGGGCCTTGACGGCGGTCCAGTGCGCCTTCAACCACATCACCGCGCGCCTGGGCATGGCGGAGTGCAAATACGACATGGGTCCGGCCTTGTCGGTCATCTCGGGCTTTGACTCCCGCCGCGGCGGCAAGCCTTACGTCACCCAGATCATCGGCCAGGTCGCGGGCAGCGGCGGCGTGAACGGGCACGACGGCTATCTCCATCACGCCTTGAGCAACGGCGGCATGTTCTTCATCAACTCCGTGGAGAGGATCGAGAGCAACTACCCCATTCGCTACCTTCGCCAAGGCCTGCGGATCGACGCCCTCGGCTCGGGCAAATGGGACGGCGCGCCGTCGGTGGAGACGGTGCTGGCTCCGGTGGGCGATGCGGTGACCTTTGTCTACATGGGCGACGGGGCCCAAAACCCGGCCAAGGGCGCTGCGGGAGGGCAGGACGGCGTGCCGGCCCAGGCCTTCAAGGACAAGGTTCTTGAAGGCCTCAGGACCGAGGAGGTCGAGGAGCTGCCGACCATTCACGAGATCACCCTCCAGCCCGGCGAGGCCCTCCGCGGCCTCTACTGCTCCTCGGGCGGCTACGGCGATCCCCTGGAGCGCGATCCAGAGATGGTCCGGCACCGGGCCCGGGAAGGCTGGATATCCATCCCCAGGGCCAAGGAGACCTACGGCGTGGTCTTGGACACCGGATGCGAGCTGTACGCCGTGGACCAAGAGGCCACCGCGGCGCTGCGGCGTCAGCTCAAGCAGGACAGAGAGGAGGGGCGGTCTTGAGGGGCATCAGGGTTTGCATCGACATCGGCGGGACCTTCACCGACCTGGCCGTGGTCAACGAGGCCGACGGCCAGCTCAGGGTCTTCAAGGCCGCTACCACCCCTGACGATTACGCCCAGGGGGTCATCGCCTGCATGCAGGAGGCGGCCGATTTCTTTGGCCTGCGGTTGGACCAATTCCTCAAGGGCTGCTCTTCGGCCCTCGGCGGCGCCGTCAACTACGGCACCACCATCGCCACCAACGCCCTGATCCAGAAAAAGGTGGCCAAGGTCGGCCTCATCTGCACCGAGGGCCACCGCGACAGCCTGACTTACCGGGAAGGCGGTAAGGAGAACCCCTTTGACTGGGACCTGGACTATCCAGACCCTTACATCCCCCGCTATTTGACCCTGGAGGTCCCGGAACGCGTCGGCGCCCAGGGGGAGGTGGTGCGGGCCCTGGACAAGGAAAAGACGCGCCAGGTCATCCGGCGCTTAAAGGAGTACGGCGTCGAGGTCATCGCCGTGGCCTTGTTGTGGTCCATCGTCAATCCAAGACACGAACTGGCCGTCGGCCGTCTGATCGAAGAGGAGTGGCCTGGGGGGAGATGTGTTCTGAGCCACCGCGTCAACCCGATCATCGGCGAGTACCGCCGGAGCATCGCCACGGTCATCAACGCCTCCCTGATTCCGGTGGTCGGACCCTACCTCGTCGGCTTTGACGAGCGCTTGAGGGCCCTGGGCTACGAGGGCGATTTGAGCGTCATCTCCTGCTTCGGCGGCATCATGTCCCTCCAGGACATGATGGCCCGGCCGATCTACAGCGTCGACTCCGGCCCCACCGGCGCCCCGGTGGCCGGGCTGATGTACGCCGCGAGGGAGCTGAACCAGGAAAGCGTCGTCACCTGCGACATGGGCGGCACCAGCTTTGACGTCGCCCGGGTGACCGAGGGCCTGATTTCAACCACCACCGAGGCCAAAATCGGCTTCGATCTCCTGGGCATCCGCAAGGTTGACACCAAGTCCATCGGCGCCGGCGGAGGAAGCATCGCCTGGGTTGATTCGGGCGGGTTGTTGCGCGTCGGACCTGAGAGCGCCGGGGCGGATCCAGGGCCGGCCTCCTACGGGCGGGGAGGGGAGAGACCCACCGTCACCGACGCCAACGTGGTTCTGGGCTATCTCAACCCTGAATCCATTCTCGGCGGGCGCATGCGCCTCGACGCTGATTTGGCCCGCGAGGCCGTCGAGCGAGACGTGGCCCGACCGCTCAAGATAGACCTCCTCGAGGCGGCTTTCAGCGTATGGAACACCGTCTGCGTCAACATGACCGACGCCATCAAAACCATCACCTCCTGGGAGGGCATCGATCCGCGGGAATACGCCTTTGTCTCCGGCGGCGGCGCGGCGGGCATGCACATCATCCCCATGCTCACCGACCTGGAGGTTCAAAACCTGATCATTCCCAAGGCGGCCGGGATCTTGAGCGCCGTCGGCGGGCTGGCCTCGGACATGGTCTCCGAGTTCCAGCTCAATCATGAGACAGACGCGGCCAAATTTGACTTCGCGGCCGTCAATAAAGTCCTGGCCCGTTTAAAGGAGCAGGGCCGGGTTTTTCTCGAGGCCAACCGCATCGAGTCAGAGCGCCGGGTTTTGGAGCTTTATGTCGACGCTCGCTATCTTTCCCAGCCCTGGGAGCTGACCATCCCCCTCGGGATCGAGCTTTTCAACGACCAGGCCGACCTGGACAGAGC
>CAYXRH010000495.1:0-2651 GCA_964466355.1 uncultured Thermodesulfobacteriota bacterium | reverse complement strand
GGTTGGTGTAGGGGATTATTAAGTAGGCGGCGTGGATTTCTCTATTTCCGAAGAGTACATGATGCTCAAGGAGGCCATGAGGGAGTTCGTCAAGCGGGAGATGCTGCCCCTGGAGAAGACCCTCCTCGAGCGCGAGATGACCCTGTGGACCGAACCCGGCCCCCTCATACCCCCCAAAGACTCTAAAAGGCTCTATGACAAGTCCCGGGAGCTGGGCTTCTGGGGTCTGGAGGTGGAGGAGGAGTTCGGCGGCCAGGGGCTGGGCATGCTGGCCAAGACGCTGGTGGTGGAGGAGATGTCCCGGTCGCTGGTCGGCTTCTCACCCCACGCCTTCACCCTCCCGCCGGACGCGCCGAATCTTTATTATCTCCACGAATGCTGCTCGCCAGCCCAGCGGGAGAGGTATTTTCAGCCTTACTGCGACAACGACATCGACTCGGCCATGGTCGTCACCGAGCCGGGGGCCGGCTCCGACATCAGCGGGCTCAAGACCAAGGCGGTCAAAAAGGGCGACAAGTGGATCATCAACGGCACCAAAACCTTTATCAGCAAGTGCGATTACGAGAAGATGTTTTACATCGTCATCGCCGTGACCGATCCCCAGGCCCCGACCAAGAACCGCTTCACCGCCTTTCTAATGGACATGGACAACCCTGGGCTTCGGATCGGCCGCCAGATCCCGGTCACCGGGGCCATGCCGGTGTGGGATTTGATCCTCGAAGACGCGGCCGTGGATGAGGACGCGGTCCTGGGCGAGGTCGGCCAGGCCTTCATCCCCCTCCAGAACCGTTTCGGGGTGAGGCGGATCGAGCTGGCCGCCCGCTGCACCGGCATGGCCGAGCGCATCCTGCAGATGATGATCGACCAGGCCAACACCCGGGTCACCTGGGGCCAGCCCCTGGCCGCGCGGCAGACCGTCCAGAACTGGATCGCCGACTCGACCATCGAGCTGGAGTCGTGCCGCTGGCTGCTCTATCGGGCCGCCTGGAAGTCGGACCAGGGCTACAAGGACCTCCGCTTCGAAGGCGCCGCGGTCAAGGTGGCGGCCACGGAGATGCTCCACCGCCTCTGCGACCGGGCCATTCAGGTTCACGGCGGGCTGGGCGTCACCCGGGAGTTGGGCATCGAGTACGTCTGGCGGATGGTCAGAATCTGGAGGATCCTGGAGGGCGCCTCCGAGATCCACCGCTGGACCATCGCCCGCCGGATTCTCAAGGACAAGAAGCCTTACGATCCGTTCATCGTGGCCGTGGAAGATTAGGCCCCCAGAAAGGCAAGGAGGACGGGAAGTGGGAGTCGAGTTTGTCAAGGAGAACCACGTCGCCTACATCATCATAAACCGGCCCGAGGCCATGAACTCCTTTGACCCCGAGGCGGTCAAGGATCTGACCGACATGTTCATTGAGGTCAGAGAGGACCCCGACGTCAGGGCGGCGGTCATCACCGGGGCCGGGGAGAAGGCCTTTTGCACCGGCACGGACATGAAAAAGACCCCGCCGCCCACCGAAGCCATGGCGGCGACCTATCTCAATCAAGGGCAGCCGATCATCCCCTACATGAAGATGTGGAAGCCCCTCATCGCCGCCATCAACGGCTACGCCGTCGGCGGCGGATTGGAGGTCGCCCTGGCCTGCGACATGCGCCTCGCCTCCAAAAACGCCAAGTTCGGCCTGAGCGAGGTCAAGGTGGCCTCCCTGGCCGGACTCAACGGCACCCAGTGCCTTCCCCGGGCCATACCCCAGGCCGTGGCCATGAAGATGCTCCTCACCGGGGAGATGATCGACGCCGCGGAGGCGCTGAGGGTCGGTCTGGTCAGCGACGTGGTCGAGCTGGGCGAGCTGAGGGACCTGGCCAAAAAGTACGCTGAACGCATCGCCCAAAACGCCCCGCTCTCAATCAAGGCGGCCAAGCAGGCGGCCGTCTTGGGGCGGGACATGCCCCTGGAGCACGGCATCGCCTTCTCGCATCTGCTGTGGGGCGTCTTGCGCGACACCGAGGACAGAAAGGAAGGCTTCAAGGCCTTTACCGAAAAAAGAGCCCCCGAGTGGCAAGGAAGATGAGTCCGGGGCCGCGGGGCCTCGGTTCAATGCGTCCGGAACAACGGCTCTGAAAAAGGGACTCTCAATGAACATCGCCGTGCTGGCCAAGGTGACGCCAGACTATGAGGTGCCGGCGGCCGACTTCGAGCTGGTCGGCCGCAGAGCCCACGAGCGCTACAAGCGGATGATCGGCCTCTACGACGAGAACGCCGTGGAGGTGGCCGTTCAGCTCCACGAAAAGCACGCCGCTGCGGTGAAGGTCATCTCTTTCGGCCGAGGGGCCGACGTTCAGATTCTGCGCAAGTCATTGGCCATGGGCGGGCAGGAGCTGCACCTGATCGAGGGCGCCTCGGATGATCCCTTTGTCATCGCCGCCAACCTCAAGCACGTCGTCGACCACATCGGGCCCCTGGACCTCATCCTCGGCGGCCGGCAGTCGTCTGACTTTGACCGGGGCCTCGTGCCCGGCATCCTGGCCGGGATGTTGGGCTGGGCTTACCTGAATCAGGTCAGCCAGGTCGATCACCTCGATGGCCAGTGGCTCCTCCATCAGCTCACCGAGAGCGGCAGCCGCGAGCTGAAGGCCGCCGGGCCGCTGGTCATCTCCATCAC
>CAYXRH010000494.1:0-2655 GCA_964466355.1 uncultured Thermodesulfobacteriota bacterium | reverse complement strand
AGGCCGGCCGGGGCCAGTCTGGGCCCGACGTGGTCGCCGGCCGCGGCGGCCATGATGGTCGGAATGGACCAGGCCGTCAGGCCGAAGATTACGGCCGAGGCGTAGGCCCCGAAGGGATGCTTGATCAGGGCGAAGATGAGGTAGGCCAGGCCCAGGGTCAGATAGGCCAGGGCCGCTCCCTTGGGCCGGCCGATCTTGTCCGACACACCGCCCCAGATGACCCCGCAGAAGATGCTCAAGCCTCCCACCAGGGCCCAGAGCCCCCCGGCCGCGGCCGGGGAGAAGCCCAGATTATCGACCAGGTGGGCGGCGAAGAAGGTCATGTAGATGATGTAGGAGAAGCCGTACATGAAATAGACCAGGCCCAGATACCACACCGCCGGCATCTTGCACACGCCGCCCCAGCTCAAACTCGAGGCCGTTCGGGGTCTGGCCTCTGGTGGCGGCTCCTTGGCCGGGGCGGCGCCGACCTGGGCCAGGCCCTTCTCTTCCGGCCGGGAGCGGATGAGCCAGGCGGCGGCCAGGGCGATGACCAGAACCGCCGCGCCGAGGTAGTACCAGGCGAAACGCCAGCCCTCGACCCCGTAGGCATTGAGGATGCCGGGCACGACCAGCCCGGCGATCATGGTCCCGCCGCCGATGCCGGCCGAGACGATGCCCGTGGCCAGCCCGCGGCGGCGGGCGGCGAACCAGGCCGAGCCGAGGGCCATGGCCGGCACGTAGGAGGCGCCGTTGCCCAGGCCGGTCAGAAGCCTGGCGCTGAAGGCCAGGCCAAACCCCTGGGCCAAGCCGGTGAGGAGCATGGTCAGGCCCATGAGGAGCAGGGCCAGAGAGATGACCAGCCGGCTGCCGAAGCGGGCGGCCAGGAAGCCGCCGATGATGGCCATGAGCAGGTAGCCGATGAAGTTGCCGGTGCCCAGGAGGCCGAGCTGAGTGTAGTTGAAGCCCAGCCCGTCCTTCATGGCCGGCAGGATGAGGGTGTAGGACATGCGGCCGAATCCGTGGGCCCCGATGGTGACCAAAAGACCGGTGAAGACGACCACCCAACCGTAATGAATCCTGTCCCGGCTCATGTTTCGCCTCTCTTTCTGCGCTTCCTCTTACCAGGTCTTCATCTTCGGCCCCAGCCCAGTCTGTCAAGGGCCAGGGTTAAGTTTTTTACAAGTCCGCCCGGCGGCGACTGGGCTCTCTTATGTTGACCGGCACCAGGGGCCCGACGTCGCTTTCCTCGGGCAGGCGGCGGCGGGCCTCGAGCCAGCCCTTGATGTCGCCGAAAAAGATGACCCGGCCGATGACCCCCTTTTGGGGAATCAAATCGCCGCTGAGCCAACCCTGGATCTGACCCTTTTCAGAGCGCAGCAGCTTGGGGTCCAAGAGGACGTCGATGTAATAGGGGAAGGAGTTCTTTTCTTTCTCCCGCTGGCGCTTTCGCTCCGTCTCGGCCCGGCTCAAAAAGGAGACGACGATCTCCTTGTTGCCCTGGTTGGGGATGGTCGGCACGATGTAGACGCGGCCGTGGCTCGGCGGGCCGTAGACCCCGGCCCGCAGGTTGTAGAAAGCGGTCAGGTAGTCGGCCGTCTGGGGGGCCGGCATCTTGTCAACCCTCTCCTCGACCCGGCCGTCGCTCTTGGGCCTGAGGTAGTGAATCTCTTGGGCCTGATGGTCAAAGAGGCGCACCGCCCGAAACAGCTCCCGGCCGACCTGGACCTCCTCCTCGAAGCGGTGCGGCTTGAGAAGGCCCATCTGGGGGTCAAGGGTCATGAAGGCGCGGTAGCGGTCGCGGCGGAAGCGGGTGATGAGGGCGATGACGCCGTGGGTCTGGCCCACGGCCTGGGCCACGTAGCCTTGGTCGCCCTTGAGGCGCTGAAAGCTCAAGGAGATGGTGCCGATGCGCTCGAACCACCAGAAGGAGATGCCGTAGCTCAGCTCCTCGCCGGCGAAGAGGCGGTCCGGATCAAAGACCGCCCCGGCCGCTGGGCCGGACCAGAGGGCGGTCCAGGGGAGGGTCGAGGCCGCCAGGCCCCTCATAACCGCGCCAATGAACGCGCGCCGGTTCATGCCCTTGGCCCCTCGCCGCCTCAGACCAAATCCTTTCAAGCGGACTTGCCCCTGGTTGAATTACCTGATACATCTTAGGCCCATCGGGCCTCGTTCTTTGGCCCCCGGCGCGCCCGTAGCTCAACGGGATAGAGCAGCGGCCTTCTAAGCCGCAGGTTGCAGGTTCGAGTCCTGCCGGGCGTGCCAGAAACCGAACACACAGACCTTGTCGTCTGATTTTCCCGTCATTCAAGGTAGCCCCACGCGCCGGGGGGCGTCAACCCCGAGGTGGACAAGGCTCGAGCAATCGAGGCGGCCGGAATTCTTGACGTCTCCAGCGGCGGCGACTATGCTGCGGGGCACATTTAGGAGGGGAGAGGCAGGACATGTTCGACGAGCTCCGCTACCCCGTGGACGCCATGAGCGTCCAGAACACCTGGATGCTGTTCAAGGTCATCGCCGAGTTCGTGGAGGGGTTCGAAACCTTGAGCCAATGTCAGCCGGCGGTGACGGTCTTCGGCTCGGCCCGGGTCAGGCCCGGGGACGTGGTTTACGCCCAGGCCGAAGAGGTGGGCCGAAGACTGGCCGAGGCCGGGTTTGGCGTCATCACCGGCGGCG
>CAYXRH010000493.1:0-2663 GCA_964466355.1 uncultured Thermodesulfobacteriota bacterium | reverse complement strand
CTCAGAACCCTTACTAACTACCCTTATCTACAGATTACTCCTTAGAACGCTAATTAGTATTAGACCTGTCCGAACCCTCGACCTGAAGTGAGAACAACCAACCAAAATTACACCTTTGAATGCGACTCGGTATTAATCGTCCCTTTCCCGCCAGATCTCGGCGCCCACGGCCGAGAGCTTGCGGGCGATGCGCTCGTAGCCGCGATCGATGTGATAGACCCGGCGGACGACGGTCTGACTTTCGGCGGCCAGCCCGGCCAGGATGAGGCAGGCCGAGGCCCGCAGGTCGGTGGCCATCACCGGCGCGCCGGAGAGTTTGTCCACGCCCTGGACCACGGCCTGGTGGCCCTCGACCCGGATGTCGGCCCCGAGGCGGTTTAATTCCTGGACGTGCATGAACCGGTTCTCGAAGATCGTCTCCCTGATGACCGACGTCCCCTTGGCCAGGCACATCACGGCCATGAACTGGGCCTGCATGTCCGTCGGAAAGCCGGGATAAGGGGCCGTCTCGCAGTCGGCGGCCTTAAGTGGGCCCGAGGTGGCGTCCACGATGAGGCGGATGCCGTCCGCCTTTATGTCCACGCCGATCTCGCGGAACTTGGTCGTCATCGCGCCCAGGGCCTCGGGCTGGGCGCCGACGAGTTCGAGACGGGAGGCGGTGATGGCCGCCGCGGCGAT
Source organism: uncultured Thermodesulfobacteriota bacterium (assembly GCA_964466355.1). GTDB lineage: Bacteria > Desulfobacterota > Desulfarculia > CAYXRH01. Next base: position 1,985 of record CAYXRH010000493.1, on the reverse strand, counting down.
GTAGGTCCCGGTCTCGATCCGATCGGGCATGATGGTGTGTTCAAAGCCATTCAGCCTCTCGACCCCCTCCACCTTGAGGCAGTCGGTCCCGATGCCCTCGATGCGGGCGCCCATGCCCTTGAGAGCCAGGCAGAGGTCGACCACCTCCGGCTCCCGGGCGGCGTTGCGCAGCACCGTCCGCCCCTCGGCCAGGCAGGCGGCCATGACCAGGTTCTCGGTGCCCGTGACCGTCACCCGATCGAAGGTGATTTCGCTCCCTTTGAGCCTCTCCGCCGCGGCGATGACGTAGCCGCCTCGGATGTCGATGTCCACGCCCATTTCGGCCAGGGCCTTCAAATGGAGGTTGATCGGCCGGGCGCCGATGGCGCAGCCGCCGGGGAGCGACACCCGGGCCCTTCTCTCGCGGGCGATGAGCGGCCCCAAGACGAGCACCGAGGCGCGCATGGTCTTGACCATCTCGTAGGGCGCCTCGGTGGAAGCGAGATTCCTCGCCTCCAGGGTGAGCGTCTCGGCCCAGGGGTCCCGGCTGCGGACGACGCCGAGATGACCCAAAAGCCGGCCCATGGTCCTGACGTCCATCAGATCGGGCACGCCCTTGAGCAGGCAAGGCTTGTCGGTCAGGAGGCTGGCCGCCATGATGGGCAGGGCGGCGTTCTTGGCGCCCGAGATGGGCACCTCGCCCTTGAGCCGCAAGCCGCCGCGGACGACTATCCGGTCCACCGTCTTCCTCCCCGGGCTTAAGCTCGACTCTGGCGGGCCGCGGCGACGCGGTCCCGTCCGGCCAGGTCTTTGAAGACGCTCGTCTCTTTAAAACCGGCCGCCTTGAGCAGCTCCCCCGCCGCCTCTCCCTGGCCGGCCCCAATCTCAAACAAAAGCCACCCCTTCTCAGTGAGGTGGGCCGGGGCCCCGGCGACGAGGCGCCGGATGACCATGAGCCCGTCCGCACCGGCCAGAAGGGCCTCGGCCGGCTCGTGAACCCTGATCTCCTGGGGCAGGGCCTCGTACTCATCTTGGCTGACGTAGGGCGGATTCATCAAGATCATATCAAAGCACCGCCCCTTGATCGGCTCGAAAAGATCGCCGCCCCTGAACTCGATCCGCTCCTGAAGCCCCAACGAGGCGGCGTTTTCTCGAGCCAGAGTTAGGGCTTCATCACAGATGTCGGTGGCCGTGAGTCTGACCAGGGGCCTCTCCAGGACCACGGCCAGGGCCACCGGCCCGCCGCCGGTGCCCAGATCGGCCACTGCGTGGGCTTCGTTTTGGGGTAGCCGTTCGAGGGCCGCCTCGACCAGAGTCTCGGTCTCCGGGCGGGGGATGAGCACGCCCGGGGCGATTTTCAGCTCGAAGCTCCAAAAGGCCTTGCGGCCGAGGATGTAAGCCGCGGGCTCCCCCTCGACCCGCCGCTTGAGAAGCGACTTGAAGGCGGCCAACTCCAAGGCGCTCAAGGGCTGATCGAAGCGCAGGTAAAGCTGAAGGCGGTCCAGGCCGAGGGATTTGGCCAGGAGCAGCTCGGCGTCGAGGCGCGGGCGCAAAACTTGCCGCGCTCGCAGATAGTCGGTGGACCACTTGATCACCCCACCGACCGTCCAGGCGCTCATTCCTGTTCTTTGGCTTTCAGGGCCTTGGCCTGAGCGGCCATGGTCAGCTGGGAGATCAATTCCTCCAAATCACCGCCCATGATCTCTTCGAGTCGGTAAAGGGTCAAATTGATGCGGTGGTCGGTCAGCCGACCCTGGGGAAAATTGTAGGTTCTGATCCGCTGGGAGCGGTCGCCCGAGCCCACCTGAATCCGGCGGGATTCAGCTATCTCGGCCTCCTGTTCGGAGCGGAAGCGGTCCCAGAGGCGGGCCCTCAGGACCTTCATCGCCTTGGCCTTGTTTTTGTGCTGGGAGCGTTCGTCCTGGCAGGAGACGACGATGCCGGTGGGCAGATGGGTGATGCGCACCGCCGAATCGGTGACGTTGACGTGCTGCCCGCCGGCCCCG
>CAYXRH010000492.1:0-2679 GCA_964466355.1 uncultured Thermodesulfobacteriota bacterium | reverse complement strand
ACTTCCGACCAGCACCAAGTCAAGACCCCGAGAATGTGGCCGTGATCTACAAGCCCGTGCCAGACAAGGGGCTCGTGCCGATTAATGTTTACGCCCCTGACCCCAAAAGGCGGCTCATCATCGCCAGCGGAGGGTTGTATTCGACCCTCGACGATCTGGCCGTGTTCCTGAAGATGCACCTCAACGGGGGGGCCTACGGCCAGACCAGAATCCTCTCCCCGGCGGCGGTGGCCGAGATGCAGAAGAAGCAGACCGGCGCCAGCGAGGTCGAGTACGGCTTCGGCTGGTACCGGGACCGGATCGCCGCCGACGGCCGGGCGGCTTTGATCCATCACGGCGGCTTGTTCGGGGCCCTGGTCTGGCTGGACAAGGATCGGGATCTGGTCGGGGTCTTTCTGACCTCGACCTTGTGGCCCAAAGGTCAAAAATTGCGCGACGACCTCCGCCAAAAGGTGGCCGAGATCATCCCGGCCGGGCGATAGGCGGATTTTTAAATTCAACGAAGGGAGTGGGAGGGAAATTATGAAACAGAGTATGCTAGTTAGCAAATCCATCATCTTGCTGGCCGTGACGTTCGCCTTCGCGGCCGCAGCCCTCACCTTGGGGCCAGACGGGGCCCAGGCGGCCGACGAGGTCTTCAAGGCCCGACTGTCTTATCACTGGGGCCCCAAGCACGCCTCGGCCATCATGGCCAGCAAATTCGCCGCGGAGTGCAAGAAGGCCACCCACGGCCGGCTGGACGTGGAGGTCTTTCCTTCGGGCCAGCTTTTTAACATCAAGCAGGCTGTCCCAGCCCTGTCCCAGGGCAGCGTCGAGATGGCCGGCATCCTCGGTGTCTTGTTCATGCGCGCCGATCCCAACTTCTACCTGGTCGGCATCCAGCGTTTCTTTAACAGTTTCAAGCAGAAGCGGGACTTTTGGGAGACCGACCCGGTGGGACAAAAGTGTTGGTACGGCTTCCAGAAGAAGCTCGGCATCAAGATCCTGGCCTACATCCCGGTGGGGCCGTGCTGCTACTTCACCTCCAAGAGGCCCCTGGACTCCTTAAAAGCCTTCGAGGGTCTCAAGGCCCGCTATCTCATCGCCACCGAGAAGGCCTCCTTCAAAGAGCTGGGCGTCAAATACGTCGCCGTGTCCACCTCCGAGGTCTACTCGGCCCTCAAAAGCGGCATGATCGACACCGTCTCCACGGTGCCCTCGGCCATCAAGGCTTACTCCTGGTGGGATTTCCTCAAGTACGCCCAGCAGCCCTACACCCTCTACGCCGACGCCTACGTCGGCGTCAACACCAAGTGGTGGGACACCCTGCCTAAGGACATCCAGGACATCGTTCTCAACGACGTCGGGCCGAGGATCTCCAAGGAGGCCACCGACGGGGTCATGGATTTCTCAGACAACATTTTAAAAGAGCTGGTCGACAAGCACGACGGCCAGATCTCGACCCTGTCCGAGGCCGACCAGGCCAAGATGACGGAGCTGGACAAGACCAAGATCTGGCCGGCCTTGGCCCAGAAGATCGACCCCGAGCTTTACGCCGCGGCCAAAAAGTTCTGCGGCCACGAATGACATCGACGCTTCTTGGCGCGTCCGGCCGTAACCTTCTGGCCGGACGCGCCTCACCGGCTGCAACCCAAAGGCGCTCGAAGGCGAGGATGCGGGCATGGAAAAGGGGCTGGCATACTATCAAAAAATGACGAAGGTGGTGGCCAGGGTGATCGTCGTCCTGGCGGCGGCCATCGTTGGGCTGGACGTTTTGTCCATCTTCGCCGAGGCCGTGGGCCGTTACATCATCGGGGAGAGCCGGGCCTTCATGGAGGAGTTCCCCCGCCTCCTGGTGCCCTTTATCGTCTTTCCGATGATGGGCGTGCTTTTACAGTTAAAGAAGCACATCACCGTGGACGTCTTGCCCGAGAGGCTCAAGGGCAAGGCGCGCTCGCTTTTATTAATTATAGTTTACGCCGTCGTTCTCGCCGTGGGCGTTCAGTTCCTCATCGCCGGCGTGGCCGCGGTGGATTACTACAAGAAAATCGGCTTTGAGACCTTGACCGAGTTCGTCTTTCCCACCTGGGTGACCTACCTGCCCTTCCCCATCGGCTTCGGTCTGCTGATCCTCTTCACCGTGGAGCTTTTGTGGCGGGAGCTGGTCGCCCTCTTGAAGCTGGCTCGAGAGGAGGCGTCATGATCTATGTCGCCGTAGCCCTCGGCATAATCACCCTCGGCATCTCGGTGCCCATCTTTCTGGTCTTCGGGCTCTCCGGGAGCATGGTCGTCATCAACGCCTTGAACCTGCCCTGGTCCATGGTCACCCAGGTGACCTTTGACTCCATCACCAAATACATCCTCCTGGCCATTCCCTTGTTCATCTTCGCCGGCATGGTCATGGTCGAAGGGGGCATGGCCCGGCGGCTGGTGGCCGTCTTCACCAGCGCCGTGGGTCATTGGCCGGGCGGTCTGGGCGTGGCCATGGTTCTGACCATGGGCTTTTTCGGGGCCCTGTGCGGCTCGATTCTGGCAGCCATCGTCGCCGTGGGGACGATCATGATTCCGGTGATGGTCGAGGAGGGGTATCCGCGACCGTTCGTCGCCGCCTTGGCCGCCTGCTCCGGTTTCTTGGACGTGCTCATCCCGCCCAGCAACGGCGCCATCATCTTCTGCGCCATCACCGGTGAAAACGTGGCC
>CAYXRH010000491.1:907-2689 GCA_964466355.1 uncultured Thermodesulfobacteriota bacterium | reverse complement strand
GGTCCGGAGATCGGCGTGGCCTCGACCAAGGCCTTCACCACCCAGCTCACCATCCTCTACCTCCTCGCCCTCCACTTGGGCGCCGTCACCGGCCGGCTGGACAAAAAGGCCCAAGCGGTCCTCATCGACGACCTCATGCGCCTGCCCGGCCTGCTGGACGAGACCCTGGATCTCGACTCGGAGATCGAGGCCGTGGCCCGGCTTTACTCCCCGGCCGAGAACTTCCTCTACCTGGCCCGGGGGATCAACTACCCCATCGCCCTGGAAGGGGCCCTGAAGCTCAAGGAGATCTCTTACATCCACGCCGAAGGCTACCCGGCCGGAGAGATGAAGCACGGCCCCATCGCCCTCATCGACGATCTGATGCCCGTGGTCGTCCTCGCCCCGGCGGACAAGACCCGAGAGAAGATGCTGGGCAACATCGAAGAAGTCCGCGCCCGGGAAGGAACCATCATCGCCCTGGGCCAGGGGAGCGACTCGACTCTCAAGACCAAGGTCGATTCTTACATTGATCTGCCGGCGGCGAGCCCCCATCTCAACCCCATCCTCTTCAGCCTGCCCCTCCAGCTGTTGGCTTACCACGTCGCCGTCATCAGAGGAACCGACGTGGACCAGCCCCGCAACCTGGCCAAGTCGGTGACCGTGGAATAATTATGAGAGCGTGGCCAAACCGCCCTCGTGGCCGAGTGGGCGTTTTCTTGGCCGGGGCGGCTTTGATGTGCGCCTGGGGGTGCGCGCTGGGTTCTGTGCGGATGAACATCAACGGGTATCTGGACCATCAGCGGCCCGTGGTCTTCAAGCCAGGCGACTCCTTTTTCGTGGCCCAAAACCCTGAAGCCGACAACCCTCTCCTGGAAAAAGAGATCGCCGACAAGATAAAACGCCTCCTGGCCCAAAAAGGATTCTCCCTGACCGCCAAAGCAAAAGCAGACTACATCCTCGCCTTTGGCTACTCTCTCATCCAGGAGCCGCCCGAGATGCATTTTTGGCTCCAACACCAGCCCGGCCGATACGAGCAACTCGAGGTCTTTAAAGACGACAAGGGGCGCTCCTACTGGCGGACCATTTACGCGCCCGGCCGCCAGGTCTACGTGCCCCAGACAAAAATTGCCTTCACCCGGGCCCTCTCCCTGCGGGTCATCGAGGCCAGAGTCGAACGGGCCAGCGGCGAGGCGAGGGTCGTCTGGGCCGCGGACACGCACAGCCGCGGCACGGACAAGGACCTGCGAACCGTGATCAACTACCTGCTCATCGGCACCTTTGAGCACTTCGGCCAGGACACCGGCCGGCTGGTGCCCCAGAAAGTGCCGCGCACAGACCCCAGGCTCGAGCTTCTCGGCCCGGAATGATCGTTCGCGGCGAGCTCGCCCCCCCCAGGCTCTTGAGCCTTGACAAAAGGCCTCATTTGTCCTTATATGCCCACTTTACGGAGGAAGGGCATGTCCACGACCAAGAAAACGAGGGTTTTGTCCGGCATTCAACCTTCTGGCTCCCTCCACATCGGCAACTACTTTGGCATGATGAAGCCGATGCTGGACTATCAGGAACGCTCGGATCTCTTCGTCTTTCTCGTCAATTATCACGCCATGACCAGCGTTCACGACGGCCCCCGTCTGGCCAAGGGCACCTTGCAGGCCGCGGCCGACTGGCTCGCCTTGGGCCTCGACCCGGAAAAGACCATCTTCTGGGTCCAGTCCGACGTCAAGGAAGTCGTGGAGTTGACCTGGATTCTGTCCTGCGTCACGCCCATGGGCCTTCTGGAGCGCTGCCACTCCTACAAGG
>CAYXRH010000491.1:0-897 GCA_964466355.1 uncultured Thermodesulfobacteriota bacterium | reverse complement strand
CAACCACGGGCTCTTCGCCTATCCGGTCCTCATGGCGGCCGACATTCTGGCTTACAACTCCGAGGTGATCCCGGTCGGCCAAGATCAGAAGCAGCACGTCGAGGTCACCCGGGACATCGCCATAAAATTCAACAACACCTTTGGCCCGACCTTTGTTTTGCCCCGGGCCGAGGTCGGCCAAGAGACGGCGGCCATCCCTGGCCTGGACGGCCAGAAGATGTCCAAGTCCTACGACAACACCATCGACATCTTCACTGGGGAGAAGGAGCTGAAGGATCGGGTGATGAAGATCGTCACCGACTCCACCCCGGTGGACGAGCCCAAGCAGCCCGACAAATGCAACCTCTTCACCCTTTACAAGCTCTTCGCCGACCAGGCCGAGGTCGAAGAGTTGAGGCGACGCTACCTCACCCCGGGACTGCGCTACGGCGACGTCAAGCTGGAGCTCTTCGAGCACATCCGCGACTTTTTCGGCCCCTTCAAGGCCGAGCGGAAGCGGCTGCTCAAGGACCCGGGCCACATCCACCAGGTTCTCAAGCGAGGCGCCGACAAGGCCCGGGCCGTGTGCCAGCCCATCATGGCTGAGGTGAGGCAAAAAGTCGGCCTCAGCTACTGACCCCGCCCAGGTGTCTTTTGGCCGACGTCAACCTGATCTATGGCCTGGACGACCGGCCGCCCTGGTCCAAGCTGCTGGCCTACGGCTTGCAGTGGAGCTTGCTCACCCTGCCCATCCTGACCATCGCCGCCAACCTGGCCGCTGAGTTTCTGGGCTACGACGGGCCGCTGAAGATCGCCCTGGGGCAGCGCTTTTTCATCCTCGTCGGCCTGACCATGCTCATCCAAGGTCTGGCCGGCCACCGCCTGCCCCTCATCGACGGTCCGGCCGGGGCGCTGCTG
>CAYXRH010000490.1:1986-2699 GCA_964466355.1 uncultured Thermodesulfobacteriota bacterium | reverse complement strand
GACCTGCGCACCGAGTTTTCCTACGGCTTCTATGACCAGGACTTCACCGGGGTGGATGATTACCAGGGCATCCACGCCTTTGATACGGCCGATTCCCTTCTGACGGTCAGGTACGAGAGCGACGACCAGAGATTCACCGCCCTGACCATGGTCGGCATCGACAGCGCCGCCCTGGGCAACACCGTCTTCACCCGTCAGGCCTGGTTCCAGTACAACGCCGCGGCCTGGTCGCTTCGCCTCGGCCAGGCCCCGACCACCTGCGACCGCTACTGGTCCAACCAGCTCCTCAACGCCGCCCTGGGCCTGGACGGCTACGGCAAGGTCTACTTTGATCGCCACGAGCAAGTCCGCTTGACCTTGGGCGAGAAGTACCGGTTCATGTTCACCGTCGAGAACCCTTACCGCGGCGGCGTCTGGGAAAGCGGCCAGGCCTTTCATATCATCCCCGGTCTGGCCGCCTCGGCCGAATTGAACTTCGGCCAGGTCCAGTTCAACCCCTGGCTGCGTTATGAAAACGTCCAGTGGAAGGACGGCCGGGACACGGATAGTTACTCCTCCTTTGACTGCGGCCTCGGCCTCACCGGCGAATTCGGTCTCGTCGGCTTCACCGTGGCCGCGGCCTACGGCCTCAACACCGCCCAGGAGACCCCGGTCATCAGCGGCGACCCGCTCGTCATCGACTTGTAGCGGCTGTTACTGGGGATCGTTATTGA
>CAYXRH010000490.1:0-1976 GCA_964466355.1 uncultured Thermodesulfobacteriota bacterium | reverse complement strand
CCAGATGATCGACTGTTTGTGCTTGCTGGCCGCGAAGACGACGTCCAGCAGCTCAGCGTCTGGGGCGAGCTGAGGATTGGCGGCCTCTCCCTCGGTTACGGCACCGCCGGAGCCGAGCGCCAGGATTGGAGCGAAAAGCCCCGCACCCAGGCGGCCTTCGTCAGCTACAAGATTCCCTTCGGCGCGATGGAGTTCATCCCCGAGGTGGTCTGGTTTGACAACGGCCAGGACGAAACAGGCGTTGACCTGGGCAGCTTCGTCTTGGCGGGCGTGTCTTGTCACCTGGAGTTTTAACGGCGCGCGCCGAGGGGGCAGGGCACGGGACACCGACCGCGATCTCATTGACTTTATAAAGCTAACTAGGCGAGATGGAACAGCAAGAAGGGAGCAGACATGAAAAGAGGCAGCTTATCAATCATGTTAATCATGGTTTTGGGGCTAGTGCTCTTTGGCGCTGGCCCGGTTGGGGCCCACTTTCAGGTTTTGATCCCCTCCGCCGACATCGTCGGGGAGGCGGACAGCAAGACCATCACCCTGGACATCGTCTTCACCCACCCCATGGAGCAGGGGCCGGTCATGAACATAGGCCGGCCGGTCCAGTTCGGCGTCCTGGCCGCCGGCCAAAAAACCGACCTCTCCCCGGAGCTGAAGCTGAACAAGATCGACGGTAAGACGGCTTTCCAGGCCGCCTACAAGCTCAAGGCTCCGGCTGATTATATCTTTTTCATTGAGCCGGCCCCTTATTGGGAGCCGGCCGAGGGCAAAATGATCATCCACTACACCAAGGTCGTCGTCGACGCCTTTGGCGCCGAAGAGGGCTGGGACGAGCTGGTCGGCTTCCCGGTGGAGATCGAGCCCCTGGTCAGACCCTACGGGCTCTGGACCGGCAACGCCTTTCGGGGCGTGGTCAAGAAAGACGGCCAGCCGGTGCCCTTTGCCGAGGTGGAGGTGGAGTATTACAACAAGGGCTCCCGGGTGGGCGTCCCGGCTGAGCCATTCATCACCCAGGTGATCAAGGCCGACGTCAACGGAACCTTCACCTACGCCATGCCCCGGGCCGGCTGGTGGGCCTTCGCCGCCTTGCTGGAAGGGGATCAAAAGATGAAGAGTCCCGAGGGAAGGATGGTCGGCGTTGAGTTGGGGGCCCTGATGTGGGTCAAGACGGTGGACATGAAGTAGACTTAGACCTTAATGGTCGTCGAGGCCCGGCCGAACATCCGGCCGGGCCTTGGGCTCTTGAAACAGGAGCTTGTTATGCACATCGCCGAAGGCGCTTTGTCCGCTCCGGTGCTGGTCGGCGGCGCGGTCTTGGCCGCGGCCGGAGTGGCCGAGGGCTTGAAGAAGATGGACCTGGAGCAGATCCCCCGGGTGGCGGTCCTGTCCTCGGCCTTCTTTGTGGCTTCCCTGATTCACGTGCCCATCGGCCCCTCGAGCGCTCACCTCATCCTCAACGGCCTGGCCGGCCTCATCCTGGGCTGGGCCGTGTTTCCGGCCCTCCTCATCGCCCTGTTCCTCCAGGCGGTCTTCTTTGGTTTTGGCGGCCTGACGGTCCTGGGGGTGAACACCCTCGTCATGGCCCTGCCCGGATTGGTCTGCGGCTTGATCTTCCGGAGGCCCATCCAGCAGACCGGCCCCAGATGGAGCTTCGCCGCTGGTTTCGGAGCCGGAGTCTTGGGCGTTCTTTTGGGCTGCCTCATCCTGGCCTTGAGCCTCTTTGCCTCGGCCCGCCAGTTTCTGCCCGTGATCAAGCTGGTCGTGGCGGCCCACCTGCCGGTGATGATTATTGAAGGCCTCATCACCGGCGCGGCGGTGGTCTTTCTCAAGAAGGTCAAGCCTGAACTCTTGGGGGAACCCTCCGGGCCCGTGGTCGATGAATCCTCGGCGCCGGCCCCGGCGGCCAGGGCCGGCGCCTCCAACCCCACGTTGACGGATTATAATGAATGAGCGGTCCATGTGCTGTCTCGTATAAACAACTA
>CAYXRH010000489.1:0-2713 GCA_964466355.1 uncultured Thermodesulfobacteriota bacterium | reverse complement strand
GGACGGGCTCCTGGTCAATCCCCGGGACGCCGAGGCCCTGGCCGGGGCGATCAAGAGGCTGCTGGGCGACGCGGACTCGGCCCAACGCATGGCCGCCAGCGCCCGCCAGAGAGCCCTCGAGGCCTACGCCCCCCAAAGAGAGAAGCAGGCCTGGCTGGAGGTTTACGGCCGACTGGGCTTATGTTCCTGATCGTCTATCACAACGTCCTCGACGGCCCCCTCGACCCGTTCGACAAGAGGTGCTCCCGGACCGACCGTGACCTCTTCGCCAACCAGATGCGCCACCTGGCCGCCCACTACCGCCCCCTCTCCCTGCCGGCTTGGCTGGCGCTGCTGCGCTCAAGGCGGCCCGATCCGCGGGCCGTGGCCGTGACCTTTGACGACGGCTACGCCGGCGTCCACGAGCAGGCCTTCCCCATCATGGCCGAGCTGGGCCTGCCGGGGACGGTCTTCGTGGCCACGGCTTTCCTGGACCCCACGCCCAAGCGAAGCCTCTTTCCCTTCGAGGAGATCGAGATCGCCTTCCGCCTCAGCGGTATGACCAGCCTCGACCTGGACTTCCTGGGCGGCTTGAAGCTGGCCGCGGCCGGCCTGGCCGAGAGAATCTCGGCCATGAAAAAGGTCAAGAGAAAGCTGAAAACTCTGCCCGAAGCGGCCCGCCGCGAGGCCCACCAGATTTTGCTGGACCGCCTGGGGGTCAGTGAGGCGGACTGCCGGGCCTACGCCGGGTCGAGGGCCAAGTACCGCCTTTTGAATCGGGCCCAGATGGAGGAGATGATGGCTTGGGGCTGGAGCCTCGGGGCCCACTCCCGGACCCACCGGACCTTGAGCCGACTCGAGCCCGCGGAGATGGCCGCCGAGATCGAGGGCTCGCGCGAGGACCTCGGCCGGGAGTTCGGCCCGCAAAACTTCGCCTTCGCCTACCCCTACGGCGACCCGGAGCACATCGGCCCCCTGGCCCCGGCCCTGGTCAAAAAGGCCGGCTTCATCGCCGGGCTGACCGCCTCACCGGGCCTGAACCGCCCCGGCGCCGACCCCTTTCGGCTCCGCCGGGGGGAGTGGCACCAGTTCATCTTATCTTCAGGATGGGATCGCTGACGAAGCCGATGGCCTGGAAGATCTGGCAGCGATAGTCGAGCTGCACCTCGGGGTGGTGCCGGGGAAAGAGCTTCTTCAAGATGCCCTGCTCCGACTCCGGCGCCTCCTTCACCGGCTCGGTCTGGACGGCCTCTTCAAAAAAACGGCCCACGAACTCGGTCTCGCCGATCCAGGTCCCGCCGTTGAGGTAGCGGAAGTCGCTGGCGAGGGCCTCGAGGATGGAGTCTTCGAACTGCTTGAATTCCTTGAGGTTGGGCCAGTTGAGCCGGTCGCCGGCCAGGAGGAGGCGGCACTTGAAGCGGCTCTTGAAGCGTTCGAGGGCGATCTTGGGGTCGTCGAGGACGAGGACGTCCCGGGAGTCCAGGCCCATGATGTACCTGGTCGAAATTTTCCGGGCCGCCTCCAGAATCAGGCGGGGCTTGTGCCTGGAGTTGACCCAGTCTTGGATGCCGGCCCCCAAAACGACGCAGGGCACGCCCAGGTGATCGAGGCACCTCTCCAGGACACCCATGGCCTCGTGGCCGTTGTTGAAGGTGATGATGGTCAAATCCTCAATCGGCCCCAGGCTTTGCCGCGGGGTGGCGAAGAACCATTCCTTGATCGGCTGCCAGTGCGGCTTGTGGGCGTGGAAGCCCTGGGCGTGGACGATGATCGGCTCGGTTTGGAAGCAAAGGTTAATCAGCAAGAGCCGCCTCCCCTTTGAGCTCCCCCAGCGGCGTCACCTGGACCTCCATCTCAACCAGCCGCCGGGCCAGCCGGGGCGAGCAGAGAACCTCTAGCTCCCTGGCCCGCTGCGCGACGTAGGTGGAGTGGGTTTTCAGCTCCTCGTCCACCTCGCCGGGATGACAGACCAGCTCCATCGTGCCCCGGCCGTCGAGCCGGGCGAAGCCCTCCTTGACCAGAGCGATCAGGCCGTCCACGCTCAGCGGCCGGGCGGACCAGTTGATCTCGCAGTAATCGGCGCAGACGACGCCCTCGGCCCGCAGAAGCCGCGTCATCAAATGATCGGCCGTGCGGGCCGGCAACCCAAGCTCCCGGGCCAGCTGGCAATAGATCAGAAAGACGTCGGGCCGCTGGTGGACGTGGTGGTGGCTGTCGAGGTGGCTGGGGCAGATGCCCCAGGACTTGACCCTCTCGATCTGGGCCCGCCACTCCCGCTCGACCTGCTTTGGGTCGAGCCTGGTCAACTGGCGCCAGGAACGCGGAAAGCGGCCCTCCCGGCCGATCAGGGAGGGCACTTCGGCCGGCTTGAGGCAGGGCTGGCCGGCGGTGAGCTGGAGGTGGACGCCCAGGCGGCCGGCCAGGCGGCCGGCCCAGGGCCGGACGTGTTCTGCGGCCCCGGGGTGGCAGGCCATGATCGAAGCCTGGCCGACCAGCCCGCGGTCCATGGCCCGGACGATGCCGGCCGTGACCCCTGGCCCGAGGCCGAAGTCGTCGGCGGTGAGGATCAATCGCCTCATCTCACCCCCGGCCGGCCCTGACCGCGTCCATGATCGCGGCCGCGGCTCGCCTAGCCCCCTCCACCTTAAAGGGCAGGGCCCGGGCCATTGGCCCGGCGGCCCGGGCCTCGCCCCCGGCCCGGGCCCGAGCATTCGCCGCCGCGCGGGCGCGCTCG
>CAYXRH010000488.1:0-2728 GCA_964466355.1 uncultured Thermodesulfobacteriota bacterium | reverse complement strand
TCTCCAGCCACTCGATGCCGTCCAGAAGCTGGCCGGCCACGTAATCGATCTTGTGGGGCTTGAGCTTGCCAAAAGGCTCGGCCGGCCCGACGCCCACGTCCACGCAAAACATGGGGATGCCGCCCTCCAGCTCGCTGATGGTCTGATACCACTTGGCGTGGGAGCAGCAGATGTGGTCCTGCCACAAGAAGTCCGGCTTGGGGAAGGGCCCGCCAAAGGCGTACTCGTTGAGCAGAATCGAACCCCAGTAGTTGCGCATGTAAGAGCACAAATCCCGGGCGTAGCCGTAGTTCTCGGCCGCCTCCAGGCAGCGCAGCGAAAAATCCTTGTTCCAGGCGCACGAGGCCCCGTAGGGCTCTGAGGTGAGCGACCAGACGTCCTCGCCCAAACCGGCCGGCACGGCGTCAAAGGTCCAGGCCCCGCCGGCCCAGCGCAGACCGCCCTTGTCGTGAGCCTCGGCGTAGCTCTTGTAAAACCGCGTCCGCAGCTCCTTGGCCTTGTTCCACAGCTTCAGGGGTTGTGTGGGATACTTGCCCATAATCGAAACCTCCCTCGGGGAAAGGGTCGCAATTTAAAAAAGATCTTCCTCGCTCAAGGTCTCCAAGAAGGCCTCGGTCCGGATCTTGAACTGACCGATCGGCACGGTGACGTCCAGCTCCAGCATCAGGGTCTTGACCCCGTTTTTCTCCAGGTTCCGGCGCTGCTCTGGAATGTCCAACTCGTGGGGGTCGCAGAATTTTTGCTGGAGGATGATCGCGCCGGCGGTGTTCCACTCCTGGGCCAGCATGAGGATGTGATCCAGGCGCTGGCGTGCGGGCCAGTCCTTGGTCGGACACGGCGGTCGGACTACGTACCGCCGGGCGATGGCCGTCAAGGGATCCAAACCGTCTTCGACCACGTTGTTCCAAAAATAGCGAGACCCAGAGCAGTGGTCGTCGGTGACGATGACCGCGCCGCAGTCCTCGACCATCTTGACGAACTCGGTGTCGTCGTCCTCGGAGCCGAACAAAAGCAGCCTCGTCTTCTCCCCGAGACCCAGGTCTCGGCCCGGCAGATCCTTGGCCATGACGTCCCGGACCACGCGGGCGTGTTCGGTTTTGTCAATGAACTGCTGGGTCACGGCGGCGTACATGGCCTCCAAGCCGCTCAGCGGTGGATTGTCGGCCTTGCGGGTGTCGTAAAGCTCCCGCATGGCCGAGCGCGACTCGTTCATGATCTTAATGCCCCGCTTGAGGTCGTCATCCGTGATGGTCTGGCCGGTCCAGTCCTCGAGGGCTTTTTTCAGATCAGCCAGTTCCGCGGTCAAAAAAGCCACCGCCCGTTCCGTGGACTGGACGTTGTGGGGCATGGGCAGATAATAAGACCACGGCGTGTCCACGTGGAGCTGCCAAGAGGTGAAGGCCTGGCGGATGTGAAGACACGACTGGGCGATCATGACCCCGTCGAGGTAGTCGAAGCGGCCCTCGAGCCCCTGGGCCAGGCAGTCGCGGCAGAAGGGGCAGTACATGCCGAAGATGTGGGGCTCGGTCACGTTTTGGGGCTCGTGGGAGCCCAAAATCCTCACCGGCAGGATGTCGGCGGCGATGAGCATCTCCTCGGGCACGTAAGTGCAAAAAAAGCCGACTACTTTGCCCTGGGGATGTTTTGACTTCCATTCCTTGGCGTATTCGTGCCGAGCGTCGTACCATTCCTTGAACATCTCTATCATCAGGGAACCCTCCTTGCCAACAACCGGCCTTGGGGCGTCCTAGACGGGCCGCTTGTGGAGATTGATGAAATTTGAGCGGTCAAACCCCAAGGACTTGAAGAAAGAGAGCATGTCCGCTGAATCCCATCTCACGGCGGTGTAAACGTCCTCCACCCCGTCCTTTTTGAAGGCCTCGAACAGGGCCCGGGCCAAGGTCCGGCCGACGCCCTGACCCATTTTCTTGGGCGTGACGCCGACGTAGCCCAGCCAGCCGGTCTTTTCGGCGCCAAAGGCCCCGATCTTGACTTCGCCGACCACAAAGCCCACGACCAGGCCCTCGGACACGGCGACAAGGCAGTAACTGGCCGGGCGATTCATCTCGGCCTGGAGGTGCTCCTTCCAGACTGAAGAGACCGGCCGCTGGATGATCGTCTCCTGGATCCTTATGACCGCGGGCAGATCCTCTTTGAGCATGGCCCGGATTTTGATAGACATCGGCACCACGACTCCTTAATTCCCTTCAATCCAGGCGAATGATTTTGACGTGCTTGCCAACCCACTCCGGCGGCAGATAAACCCGGCCCGAATTCCCGCTCTGCTTCACCTCTTTCTCGATCATCTCCTCGCCAAAGACTTCGAATTTGGCTTTGGACGGCCGGGCGGCGTCAAATCCAATATTTTCCTTGGCTTCTTTTGCTTTCACCGTGCGCACTCTTTCAGACCCCAGGGGGCCCAACCAAGATTGTTTGTAACTATATTATAGCTATAAAGTGACTGTAGACTTCGGCTGGGGGGTTGTCAAGAAAAAAAATTAACGCGTCCAGAAGCCTTCGGGATCGTAGCGGTGGATGAGATCCAGCTCCGTTGCCGTGGGAGGTGGGGTGATGGACAACTCTGGGCCGCGAATGACCTCGAAGCCGGTGCGCTCCTGAACGGTTTTGAAATCCACGCCGGGATGGAGTGAAGCCGCGTAAGCCTGGGCTGTCAGGGGGTCGAAGCGGAAGAGGCACAGGTTGGTGATTATGACCGACGGCCCGCCGC
>CAYXRH010000487.1:0-2744 GCA_964466355.1 uncultured Thermodesulfobacteriota bacterium | reverse complement strand
CGGGAGGTGAGGACCTCCACTCGGCCTTTGGCGCCGGAGAGGGATTGGAACGTCGTGGCCTCGCTCAAGGACGCCCCGGCGGCGATCGCTTTTTGGACCAGATAATGATCAAACCGGTCGCGCATGATTGTTTTGATGATGGGCTCGTCTCCAAGGGCCCCAAACGCTCTTTGCCCCTCAACGTACACTTCGACCCGCCGGATTTGGCGCTCAACCACGTCGTCGACGTCAAAGGGCAGCAGGCTCAAGGCTCTTCGGGTCAAGCCGCCGGCGCAGGTCTTTTGGCGCGGCAGCTTGGCCTTTTCCATGAGCCGCACGCTGAGGCCGCCCTGGGCGAGCAGATGGGCCAACAGGGCGCCAGCCGGGCCGGCCCCGACGATGAGGACGTCGCAGTCAATTTGGGCGTGAGAGGGCATGCCATCTTGAGACTGCGGCGAAATGGCCCTTTTGTCCCGATTACGGCGTTGCCTGATCCTCGAACCAAAATGTGGTTTCGCCACAGTCTCATCTTAAACCATATCACCAATGGCCCAATGGCGGAATTATCAGGTCTTGGGTTGGGGTTGATTCCGGTTCGGCCAGTCCGGCCGAAATCTTTTATTTAAATTCATTCGCCCGCCCACCGCCTTACCGCGAGGAGGCTGGGGTCAGAAAGGGGCGGATTCTTTAAGCCACGCCGAGCGCCGCTTTGGTCTTGGTTCAATCTGGGCGTCTGATGGTCTATTATACTCAGGCCCACCCCGAGGGAAAAAACAGTGATCGCCAAACTCCTGGCCGATTTTGTGATTCTGATCCACTTCCTGTGGATCATCTTCCTCTTGTTCGGTCTGGTCTGGGCCTGGCGGTCATTGGGGGTCGCGGCGCTGCACCTGGCCGGCCTGATCTTGACCCTGATTCTGAACCTGGGCGGCTGGTATTGCCCCCTGACCGACGTGGAAAATTATCTCCGTGGCCTCCACGACCCCAATCTGACCTACGCCGGCTCGTTCATCGTGCGCTGGATTGAAAAGGCGGTCTACGTGGACGTGGCCGAGATGTATTTGAGAATCGGGGCCGTGGTCTGGGTGGGGCTCAACCTGACGGGCTATGGGATTCTGTTTAAAAGAAAGATGTCCCGGCGGCGATTCGAAAACAGGTCCCAGAGGACCGACGATCGCCCGGAGGCGTTGGGGTGAATTCAATGGGCAAGAAGCATCTTCACTGGGCCTGGATCATTCTGGCGGTCTGCTTTGCGGATCTGTTCATCAACTACTCCATCCGCCTCGGCTACGGCGTGGTTCTGCCGGAGATGATCAGGGATTTGAGACTGAGCCGCACCGCGGGCGGGACCATTTTCAACGCCTACCTCCTGGTCTACATCTTTCTCACCCCCCTGACCGGCTTCCTGACCGACCGCTTCGGCGCCCGCCGGGTGATCACCGTCTGCGCCCTGATTCTGGGCCTGGGGGCCCTGCACATGGGCCGCGGAGACGGTCTCAAGGCGGCCTGTTTTGCCTTCGCCCTCACTGGAGTAGGGGCCACGGGCATGTGGACCTCGGTCATCACCGTGGTCCAGCGCTGGTTCGCGCCCCAGAGGCGGGGTTTGGCCCTGGGCATACTCTCAGCCGGCTACGGCCTAGGCTTCGCCTGCACCGGGGTGGCCTTCCCCTGGATCATCGCTCAGTTCAACTGGCGCTTCATCTGGTACTTTTTGGGGGGCGGGGCCTGGGTCATGGTCGCTTTCAACGGCTGGCTCTTGAGGAGCGACCCCGAATCAGCCGGCGAACGGCCCTGGGGGACCGCGCCAGATGGCCAGCTCTCTGAACCGGCCGGGCCTTCGCCCGGCGGCGTCTACTCGACCATCTTCAAGGACAGAATCTTCTGGCTCATCGGCTCGTCCTTTGTCTGCGTCTCCTTCAGCCTTTACGGCATCACCACCTTCATGATCGACTACGCCCGCTACCAGGTCGGCCTGCCCCTGAACCAGGCCGGGCTGCTGGCCACGATCCACGGCGTCTGCCAGGTCGGGGGCGTGTTGACCATCCTGCCCTTGTCCGACCGCCTCGGCCGGCGGACGACCATCATCGGCATCAACCTTTTCGTGGCCCTGGCCCTGGTCGGCGTGGCCTTCCTGGGCGCCTCGTGGCCCGTTCTCTGCCTCCTCATCGGCGTCCTCGGCGTGTGCTACGGGGCCACCTTTCCGAGCTACGGCGCCTTGGCCGGGGATTACTTCCCCAAGGAGATCATGGGCACGGTCATCGGGGCCTGGGTCCCCTTTTACGGCCTCGGGGCCATGGCCGTCCACTGGGTCAGCGGCTTCATGCGGGATCAAAGCGGGCGCTACGATGAGTCCTTTTTGATCAGCGCCGCCGCGGCGATGGCGGGGCTTTTTTTGATGACGAGGGTGAGAAGAAGGGTGAAATGATGCAACATTAAGTGCTCTATGCCCATAAAAAGGCATGGTCCTGCGCTGGGATGACGCGAAAGCGCAGGCCACCACGCCTTCTTGAATTACTATCCTCTCTCTTCAGCCCGTGGGCGTGCGGTAGCCAAAGACCTCGTACTCTGAAGGCGAGACCAGAAGCTTCTCCACCTCGGCCTCGATGACCCGTCTCTGTGGGTCTGTCTTCCAACTGAGCCAGTTCTCCAGGCTCTCCCAGGTGCTGATGACCAGGAGCTTTTGGGGGTCGTCGATGCCGAAAAGGGTCTCGCCGGTGATGTATCCCGGATGATTCATGGCCTGGGCCCGGAACTTGACTTGCTGG
>CAYXRH010000486.1:0-2753 GCA_964466355.1 uncultured Thermodesulfobacteriota bacterium | reverse complement strand
CGATCCACTGCTCTTGGTGCTTCAAAAAGGGATTGCGCTCGTGGGGGATGAAGAAAAGGTCGGCTCTTCGCGCTGTGAGTTGTTCATGCGTGACTGCTTGTAGTCTCTCCCTTTGATCACCCTCGTCTAGAGGATGTATGCGCTTCCTTAACCATCGGACAAACGCCACCCCAGCCTTAACCAGACCGACCACACCGATGGCAATTCCCACGACTGCGGCCCATTCGCCTAACCCAAGCCCGAGCACGGTGTAAGCCTCTTTTTCGACCATAATTAGCTATTGACCTAACCCACCCCCACCATGCCCCTTCTTTTTATTCAAGTCAATATTCCCATCAGCACGAGGCTTATTCAGAAGGGCTTAGGGCATCGGGTTGTTGGAACGCTTTTGAGTTTAAGCCTCAGATGGCCTGACGGCCTGACCGGAGTCAACATGACAGCCAAAGCCTCGCGCCAGTCCACCATCAAGACATGGCCAAACAAGTTTGACCATGCCACCCGGCGGCGCTAAGGCTCATCGCCTCGGGTTTTCTCGTTCAGGACGGCGGGGCGGAGCGGGCGGCCAAAGGACGAAAGATCGTTCTGTTCTGCCCGCGGCCCCCAAGCCGACGGGCGGGGATAAACCCCGCTGCGCAATTAAGGGCATTTAAATCACTCGCGGCATTTGCGGGGTTGTGAGTTGCCTCCTCGGCTTGAGGATGTTAAAATATATGAAAATATTGATTAAAAATTATCGGAAAGAGGGAAATCTTTCCGCGGCGGAGTGACATTATCGACGGCGCAAAACACTAATCTCAAGAGGCGAGGTGAGATCATGAAAAGACACTGGCCATGGGCCGCCGTGATCGGGCTAGCCTTGTTGCTTTATTCACCCGGCTCGGTCTGGGCCGAAGCGAACGACGCCACGGTCTCGCCGGGCAAAGAGGGTCTGCCCGCCTCCTCGATGAGCCCCCGAAGCGAGGACAGCGCCTTCTCCACGGCCGACTTGCAGGGCACCTGGCGGGCGACCTACATCATGGCCGACACCCTGGGCACCGGGCACGAGGAGTATTGGACCACCGAAGTCTTCGATTCCTCGGGCAACGTCGCCCAAACCGAGGTCTACACCCGGGGCGTCTCCACGCCGAGCCTGGTCGCCTCGGGGAGCTTGAGCGTCTCCAGCGCTGGATTCGTCTCCGGGGCTTACTACTCCGCCACCGGCGTGGCCTGGTATTGGCACGGCGGCCAGATGAACACCGACAAAGACATGTTCACCCTGGTCGGCTCCTTCCAGAACCGCTACGTCTATCACGTCGTTTTCGTCAAGGTGGCCGAAGCTGGCTCCACGCCCCAGGGCGACATCTCCTTCATCCTGACCTGGACCCACTCCGGCTCCAGCCGGAGTGAGGGCCCGGACATAGACATGTGGGTCACCGACCCCGACGGCTACACCCTCTCCTCCTCCCGAAACGGTTACGGCCTCGGGCCCACGCCCAACGGCGGCCGGATCGACCACGACGACCTGGGCGGCTGGGGCGACGGCGACGGCGGCGGGCCGGAGCGGGCCTACTGGCCCACCGGGCAGGCCCCCGGGGGGACCTACATCTACGGCGTGCGGTATTACCAGGGCGACGGCGCGGCTTCTTACACCTTGAAGATCTACTTCGGCTCAAACCTCTATCGGACCGAGACCGGGACTCTGACCTCGCCCGGCGGAGGCATCACCGTGGGCGATGTCAGCTACTAGAGCCGCTTCTAGCTCACCCTGAAGAAGGCCTCGTCGAACTCGGGCTTGTCCTGGTAGCGCTTCAAAAACAGGGCCGGGGTCTTGTCCATGTCGGCCAGGGCGGCCGGATCGATCATCACCCCGGCCTGATGAAAGGCCTTGACAATCGCGGCCCCTGAGGGCGGGCAGCCCTTGACGGCGATCATGTCTTTGATGCGCGGGTCATTCTTGTTGGCCTCAGAGACGCAGCGGCCGATGAGAATGGTGTGCCTCTTCCCCGGCGTAGGCTTCATGACCTTGCCGGTCAAAACCTCGACCTCGTCCCAGGGCTGGCCCTGCCAGGCCCGGGCCACGGCCATGAGGATGACCGCGTTGAGGCCGGAGCAGTAAGTGCACATGGTCAGGTCGTACTCCCGGTAGCTCAGCCCCTTGACGCCCATCTTGGCCAGGCCCAGGGGCAAAGCCCCGTCCGGGGTGTAGGGAAAGGCGTACTCGTGCCGAGCGGCCACGGCGGCGACGGCCAGGCCCCTCACCTCCACATCGGACAGATCAGCGGGCCGGCCGCAAAGCGAAGCGGCCCGGGCCAGATGAGGCACCCCGGCCGGGTCCCAGCCCAGAACCTGGGCCCCGACCTTGTCCGCGGCCAGGACGTCCGGCGAAGCGATGAGGATGTTCGAGCGCCGCGCCCGGCCGTCGAAGCCGGGGCCGCGCTCGTTGGTGTAGATGCCGTCGATGAGGCTCAGGCTCGGCGGCAGCTTCGCGGCCAGTCGGGCGACGTGGTCGTGGAGGTCTAGGCCGGGCGCCTGGGAGTGGCACCTCTTGCGCGAGTTCAAGTCAATCAAGCCCTTGAGGTTTTTTATGCCCAGGCTGACGATCGTCTGGGCGTGGGTCTTCAAAACCGGCAGAGTGACCACGAAGTCGCTGGCCAGAAAATCGGCGTTGAACCTGAGCCTCACCCCGCCCCCGAGATCGACGCTCTCAAAGGGCCGCTCCCAGATGTTGATGACCTTGAGGCCGTATCTTTTCTCCAGGAGACGGTAGCCGAGGG
>CAYXRH010000485.1:531-2759 GCA_964466355.1 uncultured Thermodesulfobacteriota bacterium | reverse complement strand
AGCCTTAGTCCTGTCCGAACCCTCGACCTGAAGTGAGAACAACCAACCAAAATTATACCTTTGAAAGCAACTTGTATGAGGCGCGGCGCCGACTCGCTCGACAGCCTCGGCTTGGGATCATGAAGCGCGTCGTTTTTTACATCACCGGCCACGGCTACGGCCACGCCGTGCGCGCGGTTCAGATCATCAACGCCCTGCCCCCCGAGGTTCCGGTCGAGGTGGTCTGCCCCTTGCCCGCAGCCTTTTTTGAGCGGGCCATCGCCCGCCCCTTCACCCTTCGCCCGGCCACCCTGGACGTGGGCTGCGTCATGGCCGACCCCTGGGAGGTCGATGCCGCGGCCACGGCCGAGGCCGTGGGTCGGCTGTTGGCTCAAAGCCAAACGATCATCCACGCCGAGGCCGAACGCCTGGCCCAAACCGAGGCCGGGGCGGTGGTGGCCGACTCCGGCTTTCTGCCCCTGGCCGCGGCGGCCAGGGCCGGCCGACCGGCCGTTTTGGTCGCCTCTTTCACTTGGGTTGAGATCTACGCCTCCCTGGCCGACCGAGCCCCGGCCCTCATAAACCTCGTGCCCGAGGTGGAGGCCGCCTACGACCACCTGGACCTGCATCTCAAGCCCCCTCTCTCGCTGGCCGGCCACTTCGGGGCTCGGACTGTGAAGGTCGGTCTGATCGCCCCCCAGGGCCGCCCTCCCGGCCGAAGGCTCATCGAGGCCCTGGCGCTCAAGCCGGGCGAGAAGCTGGCCCTAATTTATCTGGGCGTGTACGGCCGCCAAAGCCTGGCCTCCTCGGATCGCCTCAAGGGCTGGCGTCTGGTCGGCTTTGAGGAGAACCTGGCCGGGGCGAGCCTGCGCCTCCTGAGCCCGGCCCGCTTCCGTCACCAGGACGTCATCGCCCAGGCCGACGCCGTCATCGGCAAGCTGGGCTACAGTCTCCTGGCCACCTGCCAGGCCGCCGGGACGCCGATCGTCTTTCCCCACCGCCCGCGTTGGCCCGAGAGCCCGGTCCTGGAGGCGGCGGCCCGGGAGTGGGGCGGCGGTCTGGCCGTGGCGGCGGGCGATCTCTTGAGTCTCAACCTCCAAGACCCTCTCGATGGGGCGGCGGCCCTGAACCCGCCGACCGTCCCTCCCCGGGGCAATCATCAGGCCGCCGCGGCCATCTCGAGCCTTCTGCTTTAGAGTTCAAAATCGTAACCTTAAGCCCCTTTTCGTAACCGGCGCCTCGGGGCGGTGAGGTGATAACCTGTTGTATTGTCGGCTCAATGAGGTTGAGGTTTTGTGGCAAGAGGTTTGCATTCAAGAGGCGGTGAAAGGACGCCTAATGCTCAGCCCCGCCGAAGACTCCGCCTCCGGCCAACCTAAAGAGCCCTCGGGCAGGCTTCTGGCCCGGGTCTTGGGCCGCCCCATCGACAGCCTGCCCACTCTGCCCGCGGCCGCCCTGGAGCTTCTGGACCTGGCCGCGAAGGAGACCAGCTCGGCCGAGGATCTGGTCAGGATCATCGGCCGCGATCCGGTCATGACGACGAGGCTTTTAAAGATGGCCAACTCGCCGCTTTTCAGCCTGGAGACTCAGGTGACCTCCCTGTCCCGGGCGGTGGTCCTCCTCGGGCTGGAGGAGATCCGCCTCTTAGCCCTGGGCATGGCCGTGTTTGACGCCGTGGAGCGGGCCAGAACCCACGGTCAGAGCTACAAGCGCTGGCACCTGTGGACCCATTCCCAGGCCGTCGGCCTCCTGAGCGAGATTCTGGCCCGCGAGGAGTTCGGAGTCGGCTCGGGCTTTTACATCTACGGCCTCCTTCACGACATCGGCAAGGTCATCCTCGACGCCTTCGCGCCCCAGGAATTCAGCGTCATCTTGGAGGAGATCGAGTTCGGCCACCTGCCTTGGAGCGAGGCCGAGAGCAGGGTCTTAGGCCTGGACCACGCCTTGATCGGCGGCGCCCTGTTAAAGCACTGGGGCCTGCCTTTAAAGATGGTCGCCGCTGCCAGCGGCCACCATCAGCCCTGGAGCCTCAAGGAGCACCAGGAGGTGGCCGGCGTGGTCTACCTGGCCGACTTGTTCGCCCGGATGCTGGGCTACTACGCTTTCAGACCCGAGGCCGAGGTGAAGATGAAGCACTTTTTGACCATGAGGGCCATTGCTTTTCTGACCGAACGCGACTGGATCTTTGAGGGGAGGCTCGTCGAGCGATTGAAGGTCAGGCTCGACGAGCTGAGCGGCCGGTTCGACCC
>CAYXRH010000485.1:0-521 GCA_964466355.1 uncultured Thermodesulfobacteriota bacterium | reverse complement strand
CTGGCTTTGTGAGCTTGGCCGCGGCGTCGCCCAAACGCCCCCCCGGTGTCGGCGCCGCTGTCGAGGGCGGCCCGGAGGTTCGGCCCTCCTCCGGGCCGCTTCTTTTGACCAATCGGGCGCGCCCCGTCACAAACGGCGGCCGGGGCTCAGCCGTCGAGAATGTCTCTGATGGTCTGGGCCATTTCCCGAGCCTCCAGAGGCTTCATGACGAAGCGCCTGACGCCCATGGCCGCCGCCTTGTCGGCCGAAATGTGCTCGCTGTAGCCCGTGCAGAGCATGATGGGCATCTTTGGCCTGAGGTTCAGAATCTCCCGGGAGAGTTCAGCGCCGGTCATGCGGGGCATGGTGTAATCGGTTATGATCAGGTCGAACCCTTCGGGCTGGGCCTTAAAACAGGCCAAGGCCTCGACACTCGAGGTGAAAGCCGTCACCTCGTAGCCCAAACGTCTCAGCCACAGCCTGGCCCAGTCGGCGATGGCTTCCTCGTCATCGATAAAAAGTATGCGCTCCGCCCCTCCCGA
>CAYXRH010000484.1:0-2769 GCA_964466355.1 uncultured Thermodesulfobacteriota bacterium | reverse complement strand
ACGCCCAGAAAATGGAGGTACTCCCGGAGCTGGTCGACATCTGGCGGCGCCGGACCGAGAGGCTTTACGCCCGGCTGGCCTAGTTTAATTTCCGGACCAGTGATAAAAGCCGCTTCAGGGAGGACGTCCGCTTGCTGGTCCAGCTCTACAACAAAGCCTGGGCCCAGAACTGGGGCTTCGTGCCCATGACCGAGGCCGAAGCCCACCACCTGGTCGACGTGCTGAAATTCATCTTCGAATATGATCTCATCCAAATAGCCGAATTAGAGGGCCGGATGGTGGGCTTCATGCTCACCCTGCCCGACTACAATCAGGTCCTGGCCAAGTTGAAAGGCCACGCCGGACCCATCTCCATCCTCAAGTTTCTCTATCACCGCCGCCGCATCACCCGGGCCAGGGTCTGCTTCGGTGGAGTGGATCCCGAATTCCGCAAACTGGGCCTCAATTACCTGCTCATCCACCGCACCGGTCTGGCCCTGCTCAAGAGAGGCATCACCAATTTGGAGATGGGCTGGTTTCTGGAGGAGAACGCCCTGTCCATGATGCCGGGTCAACGCCTCGGGGCCCAGATTTACAAACGCTATCTCATCTACGAGGGCGCCACCGCCCCGTCCTGATCCTAGCCATGCGCATTCTGGTCACCGGCGCCAGCGGACTCATCGGCTCCCACCTGGTGGAGGCCTTGGTCGCCCGGGGCGAGGAGGTGGTCTGCCTCCTCCGCCGCGACAAAGCCCAAACCTGGCTGCGGGATGTCGACGTGGAGACGGTCAAGGGCGACGTGAGAGCGCCCGAGTCCCTGCCGCCGGCGCTAAAGGGCGTGGAGCTGGTTTTTCATCTGGCCGGCCGGACCAAGGGCGGCCGCTTTTTTGAGGTCAACTCCGAGGGCACGGCCAACCTCGCCGCCGCCGTCAAGGCCGCGGCCCCCCGGGTGGGGCGGTTCATCTTTGTTTCCTCTCAGGCGGCCCAGGGGCCGAGCCGGCCCGAGCGGCCCTCCGTGGAGGAAGACCCGCCCCGGCCGGTGTCGGGCTACGGCCGCTCCAAGCTGGCCGCCGAGGCCTCGGCCCTGAGCTTGAGCCTCTTCATGCCGGTCGTGGTCCTCCGGCCCGCCATCGTCTACGGCCCCCGTGACCGCGACTTCCTGACCCTCATCAAAGCCGTCGGCTGGGGGGTGATGCCCGCCCCCCCTCATCGCCTCCAGAAGCTGAGCCTCCTCTACGTCGCCGACGCCGTCCAGGCTCTCTGGCAGGCGGCCCGGTCCCCTCTGGCCAAGGGGGTCTTCCTTGTCTCCGACGGCCAGGTCTACACCGCGGCCCAATTGATCCAGCTCATCGCCGCGCACCTAAATCTCAAGGCGCGCCTCATCCCCACGCCCAAGCCGTTGCTGGCCCTGGCCGCCCTGGCCGCGGAAGGCTGGGGCCGGCTGTCGGGTCGGCCCAGCATCTTCGGCTGGGACAAGTTCAAGGAGCTGAACCAGCCCGGCTGGTGGGCCGACCCCGGCCGGGCCAAAAATTTATTGGGCTTTAACCCACAATACACTCTGGCCGAGGGGCTGCCCCTCGCCATTAGTTGGTATAAAGCCCACAATTGGATTTAGGAGGCCAAATTGTCCCGCATCGGGAAATACAACGCCCTCACCGACGTGGCCGGGCTTTTGGTCGGCCACGTCAGCGCTTTTGAAGCGGCCAGCGGAGCGACGGTCATCCTCTGTCCCGAGGGGGCCGTCGGCGGCGTGGACGTGCGCGGCTCGGCCCCGGGCACCCGGGAGACCGACATGCTCCAGCCCACCAATCTGGTCGAAAAAATCCAGGCCGTCATTCTCAGCGGCGGGTCGACCTACGGTCTGGCCGCGGCGGACGGGGCGGTCCGCTGGCTGGCCGAAAAGGGCTGGGGCTTCCCTTTGGGCCAGGGCCAGGTGGCGCCCCTGGTCTGCGGAGCGGTCATCTACGACCTCGGTCGGGGCCGCGACTTCGTGCCTCCCACCGGCCCCGAGTGGGGCCGTCAGGCCTGTGAAAAGGCCGCCGGGGGGCTGGTGGCCCAGGGCTGCGTCGGCGCGGGCACCGGCGCCGTGTCGGGCGGCCTCAAGGGCGGCGTCGGATCGGCCAGCGAGGTCTTGGACGGGGCGGTGAGTGTGGCCGCCCTCGTGGTCGTCAACTCCCTCGGCTCGGCGGTGGATCCGGTCAGCGGCCGCCTTTGGGAGAGCAGGGTTGAGCTGGCGGGGGAATTCGGCCCCGCCGCCTCCCGGGCGGTGAAGCTGCCCCGGCCCGAATCCTCCGGGCCGGCTCGCCACACCACCATCGGCGTCGTGGCCACTGATTCAAGCCTCTCCAAGGCCCAGGCCCAGAAGGTGGCCCAGATGGCCCACGACGGGCTGGCCCGGGCCATCCGACCGGCCCACACCATGTTTGACGGGGACACGATCTTCTGTCTGGCCACGGGGCGAAAAGACCTGCCCGCGGCCGACGGGTTCTTCGAGGCGCCCCAGGCTCAGGCCCTCAGCGAGGTCGGCCGGGCCGCGGCGGACTGCTTTGTCCGGGCCATAATCCACGCCCTCCTGGCCGCCGAGAGCGCCTACGGCTTCCCGGCCTTCAGGGACCTGCCTTCTCTTTAAGCCTCGCCGTTCTAATACCATTTTTCCTTTGTTATCAAACGAATGGCGAAACGGCTGGCAGAAGACGCCCCCGCGCCCTAGGCTTGAGGCTTTTGCGGGAGGGCTTATACCAAGTTGCGATCTAAAGAGTAATATGGTATGGTGCCTTCAGGAGATAGATT
>CAYXRH010000483.1:0-2773 GCA_964466355.1 uncultured Thermodesulfobacteriota bacterium | reverse complement strand
CTTGGAGCAAGCCCATCTGCCCCAGGTGGCGGACATCATCTCCGCCGCCCGCGAAGCCCTGGCTTAGATGAGGAGGACTTGAGCATGGCCACAGGCGTGTACGTGCCCATCTGGGGCCTCCAGATGAGCGAGGCCACCCTGGCCAAGTGGCTGGTCCAAGAGGGCCAGCCGGTCAAAAAAGGCCAGGGCCTGGCCGTCATCGAGACCTACAAGATCTCGGGCGAGGTGGAATCGCCCCAGGACGGCCTCCTGCGCCGCCGCACCGCTCAGGTCGGCGACGTCCTCAAGGTCGGCGCCCTCTTGGCCGTGGTCGGCCCCAGGGAAGAAGATGAGACCGAGATAGACAAAATCATCCGCGAAAGACCCTTTGTCACCGACCAGCCCATCACCCCGCCCCAGATGGAGGCCGCTCCGCCTCCCCAGGCGAGCCTCCCCCAAACGCCCAGACCAAGACCGACCACCCTCCGGGCCACGCCTCTGGCCCGCAAGCTGGCCAAGGAGAGGGGCATTGACCTCAAAACCGTCAAACCCTCCAGCCCCTCGGGCCGCATCCACCAGCGAGACGTCCTCGCCGCGGCCAGGGAGCCGGCCCCAGCTTCCACCACCGCCCCGGAAGACAAAATCATCCCCCTGACCACTCTCCGCCGGGCCATCATCGCCAAGACCCTCCAGACCCTAAACATCCCCTCCGGGGCCCTCTCGCGCACGGTCAGGGTGGACAACCTCCTCGACTTCCGAAAGTCCCTGGCCCAGCCTTTCGAGAAAAAGCACGGCCTCAAGCTCTCCCTGACCCACCTCTTCTTCAAGGCCGTGGCCCTGGCCCTCGAGGAGACGCCCATCCTGAACTCCACCCTCCAAGGCGACAACATCATCCTCAAAGGGGCCGTCAACCTGGGCATGGTCGTCACCCCGCCCTCAGGCGGCGGCATCATGATCCCGGTCCTCAAGAACGTCGCCCCCAAACCCCTGGCCCAAATCGCCGCGGAGTGGACCGCCATGACCGACAGACTCCAGAAAAACGCCCTCACCTTTGACGACCTCTCCGGCGGCACCTTCACCATCTCCAACGTCGGGGCCATGGGCCTCGACCTCTTCACCCCGCTCATCCATCCCCCGGAAGCCGGCATCCTGGGCGTCAGCCGCATCAAAAAAGAGCCGGTGGTCCAAAACGACCAAATCCTGATTGGCCGCACCCTGACCCTCATCCTCGGCGCCGACCACCGCCTCTACGACGCCGAGCCCATCGGCCTCTTCCTCGGCACCCTCGACGACCTCTTCCAAAACCCCAACCAGCTGCTCATCTGAAAGGGAAAGGCCGTGACAAAAGTGGTCGTCTTGGGGGCCGGACCGGGCGGGGTGGCCGCGGCCATTCGGGCGGCCCAGCTCGGCGCTGAAGTGAAAATCGTCGAGGCGGGCCGCGTCGGCGGGATGTGCATGAACCGCGGCTGCGTGCCTTTGCGGGTCCTCGGCTCGGCGGCCGAGGCGGCCGGCCTCATCGACCGGGCGGCCGAGTTCGGCCTCAAGGCCAACCGGGCCGAGTTTGATTGGGCCAGGTTGAAGGCCAGGGTGGCGGACACGGTGGCTTACGTCCGCCTGGGCACCGAAGCGCTTTTGAGATCCCACGGCGTCGAGATCATCTCGGGCCGAGGCAGGCTGGTCGCGGCCGGCGGGGTCGAGGTCGAGGGTCAAATTCTGGCCGCCGAAGCCGTCATCCTGGCCGTTGGGGCGGCCTGGCGCCGGCCGGAGATCCCCGGCGCTGAGCTGAAAGAGGTCATCACTAGCGAGGAGATCATTCAGGAGCTAAACCTGCCCCGACGCCTGCTGGTCCTCGGCGGGCGGCCCTGGGCCGTGGAGCTGGCGGCGCTGTGCCAGCGCTTCGGCAGCCAGGTCACCCTGGCCGTCCCGGACCGCTTCCTGCCCGAGGTGGACCGCCAGATAAGCAGCCGCTTGCGCTCCGTGCTCAAAAACCAGGGCTTGACCGTCCTCACCCCGGCCGAGGCGACGAAGATGAACAAGCGCTCGGGCGAGGTGGAGGTGAAGCTCAAAGTCAAGGGCCAGGACGAGATCGTCGTCGTCGACAAGGTCCTCGTCACCGCCCGGTCCCCGCGCTCAGAGGGCTTGGGCCTCGAGGCGGCCGGGGTCAGAGTCGCCCAGGGCGCGGTGGTGGTGGATGAACACCTGCGCACCAGCCATCCCCGAATCTGGGCCGTGGGCGACCTTATCGGCGAGCCCCTCCTGAGCCACAAGGCCTCGGCTCAGGGCGTCATCGCCGCCGAGAACGCCCTGGGAGCTGGCCAGGTTTTCGACCCGAGCGCGGTGCCCATTGTCCTCTACACCCAGCCCGAGGCGGCCGCGGTGGGTCTGAGCGAGAAGGAGGCCAAGGCCAGGGGCCTGGAGGTGGTCACAGGCGAGATGCCCTACGGCGTCAACGCCCGGGCCCTGGCCGAGCTGACCCCGGACGGCTTCGTCAAGGTCGTGTGCGGGGCCGAGGGGCTCGAGGTTTTGGGGGTCCACGTCCTGGGGCCCCAATCAGCCGAACTGATCACCCAGGCGGTCCTGGCCCTGAAGCTCGAGGCCACGGCCGACGAGCTGGCCGAGTTGATCGCCCCCCACCCCAGCTTTGCCGAAGCCCTGGTCGACGCCGCCCGGATGGTTCGAGGCGGCGCTCTGTACGTGCCCAAGCAAAGCGCCTGAGAGTGATCCGCTTTATACCAATTGGCCACCATTCAAGTAGTATTTTGGTTTGGTTGTTCGAACGAATTTGAGGGTGAGG
>CAYXRH010000482.1:0-2781 GCA_964466355.1 uncultured Thermodesulfobacteriota bacterium | reverse complement strand
GTAATATGTGAGCATTCGAGAAAACCGAGCAACGCCGTAATCGGGACAAAAGGGCCGTTTCGCAGAGATCTCGACTTGGTATGAGACCTTAAGTCCCGCCAGCAGACCTTTCCGTCGCTCCGGGGGACAACCGCAACAATCCCCGGCTTGGCGGCTGGGGTGTTCATTGATATAGTCGCTTGATAACGAGGGGGATGCAGAGATGAGGACGGTCAGGGTGGCGGTGGTACAGGACAGCCCGGTAGTCTTCGACCGAGAGGCGACCTTGGACAAAGCCAGAGCCCTTATCAACCATGTGGCCGAGCGGGGTGTGCGGTTGGTCCTGTTTCCCGAGGGTTTTGTCTCGGCGTATCCGGTCGGCTTGGATTTCGGGGCCCGGTTCGGTTTTCGGCGGCCGAGGGGTAGAGATGATTTTAAGCGCTACTTCGACAGCGCGGTCGAGGTGCCTGGGCCGGCCTGCGACGCACTGGCCCATATGGCCAAGGCGGCCGGCGTCTACCTGGTCATGGGCGTCATCGAGCGGGACGGGGGGACTCTGTACTGCAGCGTTCTCTTCTTTGGTCCGGACGGCTCGTACCTGGGCAAGCACCGCAAGCTGATGCCGACCGCCCTGGAGAGGATCACCTGGGGGTTCGGCGACGGCTCGACCATGGCGGTGTTCGACACCGATATAGGCAAGATCGGGGCGGTCATCTGCTGGGAAAACTACATGCCGATGATGAGAATGCACATGTATTCCCAGGGCGTCCAGATCTACTGTGCCCCCACGGCCGATGACCTGGAGGTCTGGCACGCGACCATGCGCCACATCGCCCGGGAGGGGCGGTGTTTTGTTTTGGGCTGCTGCCAGTACCTCACCCTGGCCGACTGCCCAAAGGATTATTCAATTGAGCCGGATGATTTTATCGCGGCCGGCCCCGGGACAGTGCTCATGAGGGGCGGGAGCTGCATTGTCGGGCCAATGGGAGATGTCCTGGCCGGCCCAAGTTATGACAGCCCTGACATCCTGACGGCCGACTTGGATTTGGACCAGATACCGCGGGCCAAGTACGATTTGGATGTGGTCGGCCATTATGCTCGGCCCGATGTTTTTCGCCTTCACGTCAACACCAGGCCTAACCGGCCGGTGGAGCAGTGGGTTGAAGAAGGGGACGACCCGTTCACCTGATTTCAGGCTCAGAGGTAAAGATAATTGTCTTGGACCGGCTGAATTGATGGATAATGATCCCCAGAAGGTGAGCATGAATCTAGTGGGGGTCAATGCCGGCCTAGTGTCGCGTCTGATACCAAGTTCCGAGACTTATCTGATCAAGGGTCGGACCTTGTATTTAAAGATGGCCTCCCCTAAAATATCTTTGGGACACTGACTGGGGCCGCGGCGGAGAGGTCTTTTATGTGGCCGCGGGCCCTGGGTGTTGGGCCGGCTGAGACTGATTTGAAGGGGCCGGCCCGAGGGAGGCAACCTCAAGGATCAAGGAGGGAGTCGATGACCAAGCGATTATTAAGAAAAGGTGTCGTCGTTCTGGGTCTCTTGGTCTGGGGGCTGATGCTTGGCGGTCCGTGCGCGGCGGCCGACGCGGTCAAGGTCGGCGTGGTCGGTCCGCGAACCGGCGCCGCCGCGGCCACGGGCACGGCCTTTGAGGAAGGCATCGCCTTGGCCCTGGAGAGGATCAACGGCCAGGGCGGTGTGTTGGGCAAGGAGCTGGAGGTCGTGTTCGAGGACACGGCCGGCGACCCGGCCAAGGCCGCCTCGGGCATCGAAAAGCTGATCACCAAGGACAAGGTGGTCATGGTCCTGGGCGAGAGCCACTCCTCGGCCGCCTTGGCCGAGATCGACGTGGCCAACCGCTACAAGGTGCCGCTCATCATCGCCGAGGCCTGGCACGACGACATCACCGGCAAGGGCTACAAGTACGTCTTCAGGGCCGGGCCCTGCAACAGCGGCGTGGTCAATGACAGCATCCTCGGCTTCGTCAAGGATTACGGCTTCAAGAAGGTGGCCATCGTGGCCGAGAACACCGACTGGGGCCTGGGCATCGCCAAGCTGGCCGAAGAAGGCCTGAAGGCGGCCGGGATCCCCTACACCTCCATCGTCACCGAGCGCCAGAGCCAGGACCATTACACCGAACTTAACAAAATCAATAAGTTCGGTCCAGATCTGGTCCTGGCCTTTGTCTACGGCTTCGGCGTCCACTACTTCATCGCCCAGGCCAACGAGATCGGCCTCTGCCCCCAGAAGGCCCTCATCCTCGAAGGCGCCGGCCCGCCGAGCCTGTGGCCTGATTTCTGGAAAAACGTGGGCGACGCCGGCAACCTGGAGCTTTTCGTCTCGCGCATGCACAAGGCCGTGCAGCTCACCCCGGTGGCCAAGGAGTACCGGGAGGCCTACGAGAAAAAGTTCGGCCGGGAGCCGACCGACTACAAGTCCCGCTCCATCTTTGACGTGCTCTTGGTCGGCGCCGACGCCATCAACCGGGCCGGCTCCACTGACCCGGAGAAACTGGTCGCCGCCCTGGAAAAGACCGATCTGACCGTGGGCAGCGGCCAGGTCAAGTTTGACGTCACGCCCGGCTCCTACCGCTACCACCAGTGGCAGCCGCCCATGCTCATCATCCAGTGGCAGAACCGGGAGCAGGTCGTGGTCTACCATGGAGGGCGCCACCGGCGAACTGAAGCGGCAGTAGGCGCATTTGAAGCCGGCCCCATTCTGGGGCCGGCTTCATCTTATATCAAGTTGCATTCAAAGGTGTAATTTTGGTTGGTTGTTCTCACTTCAGGTCG
>CAYXRH010000481.1:0-2788 GCA_964466355.1 uncultured Thermodesulfobacteriota bacterium | reverse complement strand
GGCAATCTCTGGATGAAGCTTGTCCGGATATCTCGATTTTCGATGGCTTCGATTATTCGCTGCCAATCCTTGATCGCCCGCCACGTGCCGCGGTGGTCCCGGGGATAGAACCTCCCGTAGGCCACCAGCTCGCGGTGTATGGTTGTCAGGACCCATTCCAGGATCAGGTTTTTCGACAATCGGGCCAGGCAGCGGTGCATCCTTCTCTCCAGCTCCCAGAAGTCATCCCACTCCTCCTCCTCCACGAGGGTCATGAGCTCATCCAGCGTCCGTCTCAGATCTAAAACCTCCTCAATGCCGGCCCGTTCGGCGGTCAAGGAGGCGGCCAGGCCCTCCACCGCCTCCCGAAACTCGGCGATGTGCTCCTCGGGCACCTGACGGTGGCGAACCAGAAAAGCGAGGCTCTGACTGACTTGATCGACCCCTAAACGACGGACGAAGGCGCCGCCTTTGGGGCCCTTTTTCGTCTCGATGAGCCCCTTCTGCCCCAGGCTTCTGAGGGCCTCGCGTATGGGGCCCCGACTTGATCTGAAGGCCTGCTGAAGCTCCCGTTCGGGCGGAAGCTTGTCGCCTGGCTTGAGCCTCCCCTGGAGGATGGCCTTCTCAATCTGTTCGACGATGCCCTGATACATGGCCGGTTGGGGCGTGGGACGAAAAAGCGTCTGCACCACAATCCGCTCCTGACAAAGATTATTTTTTGGTCATACCATTTACATAAACACGTTTGGTCCAAGATCGTCTTGTTGTCAAGATTATTTTAGCTTGGCCCCAAAGGAAAACAGTCAGCTTTCACGGCAATCTCATCATATTTTATTTAGTTACAGGTAGTTATATGATTGATCGTTCATCAAACAGCCACGTCAGCCTTAAAGCCTGACCACTCTTTTGATCGATTTCGTGGATTGATCTGACCTGATGCTGGTCTTTAAGCCAGTAATGTTGGAAACAAAGGTACTACCAGAATCCATTTAGATGTCATGGCGAGAGGTATATTTTAGCTTTGGTATTACCTTTTTGTGTTTAAACTAGTGTCGTACCTTCAAACAGAAAACTAAAATCAAGTCTTTCCAAGAGGCAGCCCTAAGCTCCTGCACAAATAGGGCACAGCGCTGACCTCGGCAAGCCGCCGCTCGGCTCTCCGGGGAATCTCTCAGCCCGCCAGGTGGACCTCCCAAAGCTCTCTTCGGGCCTCTGGCGAGACGAGGCGGACGTAGTGCTCGATGTCCCTCAGATGGGCCTCAACCGCCTCGGGCCCCACGCCGGGCGGAGCGTAGACCGCGAACAGGGCCTGGGTGGTGGCGGCGGTGATCTGAGTCCGGGCGTCAGGCCCATACACCACGCTGGAGATCACGCCCTCGTCGTCGCTCATGAACATGTCACCGGCTTTGAGCTGCTGCTCCTGGCCGTTTAAGCGCACGTAGCCCTCCTGGCCGGTGGCCACGCCCAGACGCACCGGGCCCTCGAGGGTCTCGACGTCGTGGCCGGCGGTGAGGAGCATGTTTTTCAGCTCGGCCATGAACATGGCCTCCACCAGGGCCGTCACCTGGGGGATGGATTTGTTCTTGAGGGCGATGGACTCGACCTGATGAATCACGGGGTAGGTCTTTTTGAAGCGCTTGTAGTAGTCGGTGTAGGCCTGGACGTGAATCAGGCTCTTTATGGCCTCGCGGTGGCCAAACCGCTCCCGGATGTCGTTTTGGACGGCCTCCTTTTCCTTTTCCAGCTCCGGCCTCTGGGCCGGGTTGGCCGCCCCAAAGAGAGCCATCACCCCGGCCGCGGCCCCGGGGTATTCTTGAGACCACTCCTCGGAGATTATTAATCTCACCGTCACGCGCCCCTCCTTTCTTTGCCCGTCGTTCCTGGGGCAACGTCGCCCCGAAAGCCCAAGATGTCCCTCTGAACGTGACTATTAACTTCGGCCTCACTCCCGGGCCTCTTCAAGGAAGCGGAAAAGCCACTTGTGCAGCGGGTCCATGGCTTTGAAGTGATCATAACAGAAATCGATCAGCTCAGGGGCGTAGAGCGCGGCCGGCGCTTCCTGCTCCCAGCCGCAGTAAAGCCCGTTGAACAAGAGCAGTGCCGCGTTTTGGTGCCCTGGGTCAAAACCCCGGGGCAGGCGCTTGTAATGCTTGCCGCCCAGGGTGTAGCCCGCCTCGATCACCACGGCCGCGGCCCGGCTCAGGGCCGGCCCGTACCGGGGGTGGACCGCCGCCTCTCGAAAATGTTCGAGCAGGTGCTTGGGAAAACAATAGATCCCCGCGCCGAGCATGAGGGTCGGCGGTTGGAGATGAAAATAGAAGCCCGAACACTCCATCCGCGGTCCGGCCCCTTCCCAGAACCACAGGGCGAGGTGGGTCTTGTAGGGTGATTTGTCCCGGCTGAAGCGGGTGTCGCGATAGATCCGAAACAAAGACCGGTTCACCTTGGGCTCGGCGTGGACTCCGGGGGCGATGGCCCTCAGCCTTTGGCCCATGTCCTCCACAAAGGCCCGGGCCGGGGTCATGACGTGGGTCTCAAAATCGTCCCGGTGCTCCTCAAACCAGACCTTGTCGTTGTTTTGGGCCAGATCCTCAAAGAAAGTCAGGCACTGCCTTGAAAAACCCCTGAATCTCGCGCTCAAGCATCACCTCCTCGAGGCCTCAATTGGGCCGGGCCAGGATCACCTTTGCTGGTTCTCGAACCAAAATGTGGTTTCGCGACAGTCTCAAGGTAGTTGCGAGACAAACCCCTAGCTGTAGTTATCAAGGACGTTGTTCACAGTGATCCAATCTGGTGATTGGCGACTTAT
>CAYXRH010000480.1:0-2834 GCA_964466355.1 uncultured Thermodesulfobacteriota bacterium | reverse complement strand
TGGCCACGGGCGAATCTTCAATCAACCGTTTCGCCATTTGTTACATCATAAAGGGAAAATGGTATAAATCTTTCTTTTAATCAAATATTCATCAAGCGGGCCAGCGAGGGCCCGGTGGAATCAGACCGGATCCTTTAGCCGAAAGGAGGATCAGCCGTGGAGCTCAAGGGCAAGCGAGTCATCATCCTGGCCGAGGAGATGTTCAACGAATTGGAACTCTTCTACCCTTAC
This sequence comes from uncultured Thermodesulfobacteriota bacterium, assembly GCA_964466355.1. Taxonomy (GTDB): domain Bacteria; phylum Desulfobacterota; class Desulfarculia; genus CAYXRH01. Next base: position 2,603 of record CAYXRH010000480.1, on the reverse strand, counting down.
TACCGTCTCAAGGAGGCCGGCGCCGAGGTGGTCCTGGTCGGCTCCGGCCGGATGGCGGAGTTCAAGAGCAAGGCCGGGCTGCCGGTGGCGGTGGACGCCGCGGCCGACAAGGTGAGGGCCGACGATTTCGACGGCCTGGTCATCCCCGGCGGGTACGCGCCCGACCACATGCGCCGCCACCCGGCCATGGTCAATCTGGTCAGGGACATGTTCCACCAGAAAAAGGTCGTGGCCGCCGTCTGTCACGCCGGGTGGATGCTGGCCTCGGCCGAGGTTCTGAAAGGCAAACGGGCGACCTGCTTCTTCGCCATCAAGGACGATATCATCCACGCCGGGGCGGATTACGTCGATGAGGAGGTCGTCGTGGACGGCAACCTCATCACCAGCCGCCAGCCCGACGACCTGCCGGCTTTTTTGAGGGCGATCATCATCGCCCTCAAAGGGGCGTGAGACCCTATTGACGCCGGCAGAGCTGCCGCAGCTTCTGGGCCGCCTCGGGCCGGGTGATGACGATGATGGCCGTGCCGGCCTCCAGCCTCTCCTCGGGCGAGGGGTTGTAGGTGAAGTCCTTTTGACCGGGCTGCTTCAAGGCGATGGGGTTCAAGCCGGTGGAGGCGTGAATGTTGGCTTCTGACAGGCTCTGTCCAGCCACCTTTGAATTCTTCTCGACCACGACCTCGTCGACCCTGATGCTCGGGTCCTGGCCTCTGAGCATCTGATCCAAAAAGCTGACCACGTGGGGCCGGATCATTTCGCTGGCCATGCGCATGCCGCCGATGAAGGGCGGGTTGACCACGTAGTTGGCTCCGGCGCGGTAAAACTTGTCCACCAGGCTGTTGGCGTGGCAGCGGGCCACGATCCTGATGGCCGGGTGGATGGAGCGCGCCAGGACGGTGATGAGCATGTTGCGGCTGTCCTCGGGCAGGGCGACGATGAGGCCGGCGGAGCGTTCGATGCCGGCCCGCCTCAGATCCTCCTCGTCGGTGGCGTCGCCGAACAGGATGAGCATCTCCGGAAAGAGCTTGACCACCTGCTCGACGCGCTCCTGATTCGAGTCCAGGGCCACGAAATCCCGCTTGGTGGTGTGAAGCTCCGTGGCCACGTGGAGGCCCGTCTCCCCCAGCCCGCAGATGATGAAGTGTTTTTTGAGGGCGGCGATCCTTTTTTCCATACGGCGCTCCCTGATGATTTGGGACAGGCTCGTCTCGACGATGAAGGCCGTCACCGTGGACACGGCGTAGAGGACGATGCCCATGCCGGTCCACATCAAGATCATGGCGAAGAGGCGCGTCCCGGAGCCCATCCCGGTCAAAGTCTCGCCGTAGCCGACGGTGGTCAGGGTGATGCTGGTCATGTAGGCGCAGTCCAAAAGATTCCATCGGCCCTGGCCGATGATCAGAAAACCGAGGGTGCCCACGAAAAAGACGGCCCCGACCAGGGACAGGGGCGTGGCCAAGCGGCTCAAAAGCTGTCTGGCCAGGCTGACCACGATGGATTGGGGCTTCTTCCCGGCGGCCATGACGCTCCCTAAGATAGCACAAGCGGACCTAAGAGACACCTCCCTTGAAACCGCTGGTTTAGATGATCTATCTTCCGAACGGTCCGCTCAGGTTGGGGATTGCCCCGCCGGGCGCCGTGGCCTATTATGAAAAAGGCCTGCGGATCGTCTAAGTCTTGGATCGCCCTTTGGCCTCATTGAAGCATCAAGAGGGAGGGTCTGATGAAAAGCCTGTCAATTAACTATTATCGGCCCCGCCCGGGGCTGCTGGGCTTGGCCCTGGGGCTGGTGGCCATTTTGGTCGCCTGCGCCACCGTGCCGGTGACCGGACGCAAGGCCCTCCACATTCTGCCCAACTCCCAGCTTCTGGCCATGAGCCTGACCGAGTACCAGAAGGTGCTGAGCCAGTCCAAGCTCTCCGATGATGTGGAAAAGGCGGCCATGGTCCGGCGGGTCGGCGGCCGCATCGCCGCCTCGGCCGAGGCCTTCTTGGACGACACCGGCCGCGGCTACGAGAAAAGTCAGTACCAGTGGGAGTTCAACCTCATCGAGGACGACAAGGTCATAAACGCCTGGTGCATGCCCGGCGGCAAGGTGGCCGTCTACACCGGCATCCTGCCCTTGACCCAAGACGAGACCGGGCTGGCCGTGGTCATGGGCCACGAGGTGGCCCATGCTCTGGCCCAACACGGCAACGAGCGCATGAGCCAGCAGCTTCTGGCCCTCATGGGCACGGTCGCCCTGGCCGTGGCTCTCAGGGACAAGCCTTCCCAGACGAGACAGATCTTCCTGGCCGCTTTTGGGGTCGGGGCCCAGATAGGCATTTTGCTGCCCTACTCCCGGCTCCACGAAAACGAGGCTGACCGCATTGGGCTCATGCTCATGGCCCGGGCCGGCTACGATCCCCGGGCGGCGGTGCCGTTCTGGGAGCGAATGGCTGAAAAAGGCAAGGGCCAGAGGCCGCCCGAGTTTCTCTCGACCCACCCCGCCCCGGAAAAACGGATCAACAACATCAAGGAGCTGATCCCGGAGGCATTGGAGTATTACAAGGGCTAGCCCGGATATTTCACGAAGGAGGTTGGCGAAGCAGCCATAGTCCCTTATA
>CAYXRH010000479.1:0-2835 GCA_964466355.1 uncultured Thermodesulfobacteriota bacterium | reverse complement strand
GGCGCGAGCGGTTTTCTGTTCAAGTGATAGTTAACCGATGTGATCGCCAGCAAGGCGTTGGCGCGGACCGCTTGTCGCTTTGCGACCTGGACAACAAGTTGTCCAGGCCACCCAAGACAAAGAGATGGGTGGCGCCAAGGCCGCGGCCCTGGCGCCGTGAACCCCTCCCCGGCCAAGCATCGCCGCGCCTTTTATTGACCCTCTTCCATCGAAGCTGATAGGATGGCTCGACCTTCCCCATGGCGCGAAAAGGAGAGGAGTGATGATCAAGATCAGGCGGGCTCTTTTGAGCGTGACCGACAAGAGCGGACTGGTCGAACTGGCCCGGGATCTGGCCTCCTTTGGCGTGGAGATAATCTCCACCGGCGGCACGGCCCGCGCGATCGAGGCGGGCGAGATCGCGGTCGTCGACGTATCCCAGGTGACCGGCTTTCCCGAGATGTTGGACGGTCGGGTCAAGACCCTCCATCCCAAGATCCACGGCGGCATTCTGGCCCGGCGCGACGCGGCCGACCATGTGGCCCAGTTGGCCCGAAACGACATCGAGCCCATCGACCTGGTGGTGGTCAACCTCTATCAGTTCCAAAAGGCGGTCGCTGACCCAAAGTGCACCCTGGCCCAGGCCGTGGAGAACATCGACATCGGCGGCCCCTGTCTCATCCGGGCCGCGGCCAAGAACTTCGAGGGCGTGGCCGTGGTCACTGATCCGGCCGATTACAAGAGCCTGCTCGACGAGATGAAGGCCACCGGCGGCTCCATCAGCCGGCCGACCCGCTTTTGGCTGGCCCAAAAGGCCTTTGCGCTGACCGCGGCCTACGACGAGGCCATCAGCGCCTATCTGAGCCGGGTCGATTTCTAGGGAGGCAGGGATGAAGGTTCTGGTCATCGGCGGCGGCGGTCGAGAGCACGCCGTGGTGTGGAAGCTGGCCCAATCCTCAAGGGTGGACGAGATCATCTGCGCCCCGGGCAACGGCGGCATCTCGGCCCTGGCCCGCTGCGCGGCCGTGGGCGCCGAGGACGTGGACGGGCTTTTGGCTCTGGCCCAGAAGGAGAAGGTCGATCTGAGCGTGGTCGGTCCCGAGGCGGCGCTGTGCCTTGGTCTGGTGGACCGGTTCGAGGCGGCCGGCTTGAAGGTCTTCGGCCCCTCCCAAGCCGCGGCCGAGCTGGAGGGCTCCAAGGTCTTCGCCAAGGAGTTCATGGCCCGCCACGCCATCCCCACGGCCGGCTTCGTCGTCTTTGACGACCTCGAGAAGGCCAGGCTCTACCTCAAGGTTCACCCCGGCCCAGTGGTGCTCAAGGCCGACGGCCTGGCCGCGGGCAAGGGGGTCTTTGTCTGCGCCGAGACCAAGGAGGCCGAGGAGGCCCTGGAGACGATCATGGTCCAAAAGGCCTTCGGCGCCGCCGGGGCGAGGGTCCTCATCGAGGAGAGGCTCTGGGGCGAGGAGGCCTCCTTCATCGTCGTCACCGACGGCCGGACCATCCTGCCCCTGCCCACCTCTCAAGACCACATGGCCTTCTATGAGGGGGACAAAGGGCCCAACACCGGCGGCATGGGGGCCTACTCCCCGGCGCCGGTGATCGATGAGGCCCTTCACGACCAGATAATGAGCCGGGTCATGCGGCCGGCCATCGCCGGCCTGGCCGCCGAGGGCCGCCCCTACAAGGGCTTCCTTTACGCCGGCCTGATGATCACCCCTCAGGGGCCCCAGGTTTTGGAGTTCAACTGCCGCCTGGGCGACCCCGAAGCCCAGCCGCTTCTGCTGCGCCTCAAGTCTGATTTTTCAGACATCATCATCGCCGCCCTGGACGACCGGCTCGATGAGGTGCAACCCATCTGGGACGAGCGGGCCTCCATCTGCGTGGTCATGGCCGCGGGCGGCTACCCGGAATCTTACGAAAAGGGCTACAAGATCAAGGGGATCGAGGAGGCAGAGGCCCTGGAGGACGTGGTGGTCCTCCACGCCGGCACCAAAAGGGAGGGGGATGGCTTTGTCACCGCCGGGGGGCGCGTCCTGGGCGTGTGCGCCCTGGGCGAGAACATCGAGGCGGCCATCGAGCGGGCCTACGAGGGCGTGGCCAGAATAAGCTGGGACAAGGTACACTTCCGGCGCGACATCGGCCGCAAGGCCCTCAATCGGCCCCAGGTGGGGCTCATTTTGGGCTCGGACTCGGATTGGGACACGGTCAAACCCTGCGCCGACAAGCTCAGGAACTTGGGCGTGGCCTTTGAGCTGAGGGTCATCTCGGCCCACCGCACCCCTGACCAGGCGGCCGAGTACGCCAAGACCGCCCGGGCCCGGGGCCTGAAGGTCCTCATCGCCGCCGCCGGCGGGGCGGCCCATCTGGCCGGGGTTCTGGCCGCCCAGACGACCCTGCCGGTCATCGGGATTCCCCTGACCGCCACTAGCTTGAACGGCCTCGACGCCCTCCTGGCCACGGTCCAGATGCCGCCCGGCGTGCCGGTGGCCACGGTGGGCCTGGACAAGTGGGGCGCCGTCAACGCCGCCGTCCTGGCCGTTCAGATTCTGTCCTCGACCGAGCCCGCCTTGGCCGCGCGGCTCGAAGACGAAAAGGCCAAACTAAAGGCCAAGGTCAAGGCCGGGGAGGCGAGGATAAGGGCTTGAGCCGAGGGATCATCCTCCCGGCCGACGGCGAGGGGCTTGATGAGGCAACGGCCGTCTTGGCCGCGGGCGGGGTGGTGGCCTACCCGACCGAGACCTTTTACGGCCTCGGCGGCCGGGCCGACGAGGCGGCGGCCGTGGCGCGGGTTTTGGCCATCAAGGGCCGGAAGCCGGACAAGCCCCTGCCCCTCATCGTCGCTGAACAGAACCAGGC
>CAYXRH010000478.1:0-2848 GCA_964466355.1 uncultured Thermodesulfobacteriota bacterium | reverse complement strand
CGCAGGGACTTTGGATCGCCAAGTTTCCTGTCCAAGGCGTGGATGGTGAACTGATTGTCCACGGAGACGTAGGCCGTGATCGTTCCCGGCGTGAGGGTGATCGACTGGGCCAAGGTCACCCGGGCCAGATCGCTCTTGAGACAACTGTCGAGCTTGATCAGATGAGGATCAATCAGCTCTTTCATGCGGGGATGGCTGACCAGGTAGAGGACGTGGAGGTTGGCCTTGAAGATCTGATAGACCAACCAGGGGAGGTAAGCCAGCCAGCGGGGAAAGATGACGGCCAGTCGCTTCAGATCCAGCGATTCGAAGAGCAGATCAGCCGAAAACAAGGCCACGATCGCGCTGCAGACGATGCCCATGCCGAGGTGCAACAGGTCGAGACGGCCCGAGAGGACGAACCACAAGCCCAGCATGATGATGAAGGTGAGCCCGAAACGGCCGAAGCGGAAGCGGGGGGGAAGCGAAGACGACGGCCCGGCGGCCCCGGAAGACCTCGGCTCCAGGGCCGCCCCCTCGGCCAGTTCAATGCGGTCGATCAGCGGCATAGGTCAATTTAATTTAATTGGCAAGTTGATGCCCCTGGCCGAGAGGGCGAAAAAGAACACCAACCCACTTGGCCTCTCGACCGTGGCCAGAATAGTGCGTCTGGTCAACCCCAGTTCTGTGTACCAATCTTGGGGGATTGAAGCAAGCACAATCTGAGACTGTCGAAAAAGGCCATCCAGGCCTTTTTCAGCCACGCCTCACAGAAAGCGTAGTTTTTGCGGGGCTCACAAATCGCGGCCGGAGCAAATCTGGAGATCGCCGAGGCCGGGGATGATTTAGGATGTCATTGACTCGGGGCGCGGCGTGTCGCAGACTGAGGAAGAGGTCGAATGAACCAAGGGAGTGGGCGCCCGGCAAGGTCTTTTGGGCCGATGAGGCCTCAAAAATGAAGCGAGGTCGAGATGTCTTCCCCTGAAGAGAGATTCAAAGAGTGGCTCGTCGAGTTTCGCCGCGACCTCCACATGCACCCCGAGACCGGCTATGAGGAGGTCTGGACCACGGCCCAGATAAAGGCCGTCTTAGAGGAGCTGGGCCTGGAGGTGGTGGAGTACGAGGACCTCACCGGCACCGTGGCCCTTCTCAAGGGCCGGCCCGGCCAGAGAGTCATCGGGCTCAGGGCCGACATCGACGCCTTGCCCATCCAAGAGTTGAATGAGACCCCCTACAAGTCGCGTCACGACGGCCGGATGCACGCCTGCGGCCACGACGCCAACGCGACCATAATGCTCGGCGTGGCCAAGTGGCTGGTCGAATCGGGTCTGAGCCGGGAGATCCAAGGCCAGGTTAAGTTCATCTTTCAGCCGGCCGAGGAGGGCGGCGGCGGGGCGAAGAAGATGATCGAGCGCGGCGCTCTGGAAAACCCGCGCGTGGACTGGGTCGTCGGCGCGCATATGAGCCCGGAGATAGAAATCGGCGGCGTGGGCCTGTATCGGGCCCAGAGCCACGCCTCGGCCGATCAGTTCGAGCTGATCATTCGGGGCCGGGGGGCCCACGGCGGCCGGCCGCATCAGGGCCGCGACCCCATCGTCGCCGGGGCCCACGTGGTGGTCGCCCTTCAATCCATCGTCGGGCGCAACCTCGATCCCCTCGAGGCCGGCGTGGTCACGGTGGGCCGGTTCTCGGCCGGTCAGACGCACAACGTCATTCCCCAGAGCGCCGAGCTGCGGGGGACGATCCGGGCCTTGAACCGACCGGTGAGGGAGGAGATCTGGCGCCGCGTTCAGGGAATCAGCCAGAGCATCGCCGAGGCGTTCGAGGTTGAGTGCGATTTGAAGATTAGGGAAGGCTATCCGCCCTGTTACAATGATGAGCAGGTGGTGGCCTTTCTTGAGGAGGTCTTAAACGCGGTGGTCGGCCCCGAAAAAGTGGCTCACTTGAATCCGACCACCGGCGCCGAGGACTTCGCCTACTATGCCCTGGAAAGGCCCAGCGCCATCATGCGTCTGGGCAGCGGCAACGCCGAAGAGGGGTTGACCCATCCGCTTCACTCCCCTTATTTCGACATTGACGAAGAGGTCCTCTGGCTCGGCGTCAGAATCTTCACCGAGGCGGTGAGGCGTTTTTTGGCTTGAGGGGCCTTGGCTCTGGCTGGGGCTCGGCGATTTTGACGGAGGCGGGACATGGAGCCGATCAACAAGATTTTGATCGCCGTGGATTTTTCGGATCAATCTCGAGACACGCTCCGCTACGGCCTGACGCTGGCCTGGTCCCTGAAGGCCGTGGTGGTCGTGGTCAATGTCTTGAATCAGCGCGACGTCGACGCGGTGAAGTACGTTGAACAGAGCACCGGTCAGCTCAGCGCGGCCGCGTTCGTCCAAGCCCAGCAGAAGGAGCGCGCTCAGAGGCTGGCCGATTTGGTCAAGGAGGCTGACTGCCCCGGCCCCAAGGTGGCCACCCTGGTGCGCGTTGGCGTGCCCTGGGAGGAGATCGTCAAGACCATCGGCGAGGAGGGGGTTGATCTGGTCATCGCCGGCACCAAGGGCCGGACCAATCTCAGCCGCACCCTCTTCGGCTCCACGGCCGAAAAGATCCACCGCCACTCGCCTGTTTCGGTGCTCTCGGCCAGGGGCAAGGCCCACGCTGACTTGCTCTGCCGGCTGCGCCCAGAGGAGGGCTAGCCGCCTTTTGGCCGCCCCTTATTTGTTGTCAGACAAGGGGCTGGTGTTGTGTCCCTTAGCTGATTTATATAATGCTATTTTTCCATTGAAATGAAACAAACATGCTCTAATCTGCTCGGGCCTGGGTCTTTTTCGCTCGGGCCTGAAGGCCTTTTTCGGCTGCGCGTCTCGGCCGGCTGCTC
>CAYXRH010000477.1:0-2862 GCA_964466355.1 uncultured Thermodesulfobacteriota bacterium | reverse complement strand
GCCTTAGTCCTGTCCGAACCCTCGACCTGAAGTGAGAACAACCAACCAAAATTACGCCTTTGAAAGTGACCTGGTATAAAACCATGTCCGCCGATTTCTGGGAAAGCGTACAGGGTCCGAGCCGTTTTCTCGGCCTCGAAGTCAACGCCGCGCACAAGAGCTGGGACCAGGCCGGCGCCCGGGCGGCTCTGCTCTTCGCCGACGTCTATGACCTGGGCATGTCTCACCTGGGCTACAAGATCATCTACCACGCCTTGAACGCCGCCGCGGAGGTCGTCTGCGAGCGGGCCTTCTGCCCTGATCCGGCCCTGGAAGCCCTGATGCGCGCCCAGGGGCAGAGGCTCAAAAGCCTCGAAAGCAGGCGCCCCCTGAACCAGTTCGATGTCCTGGGAGTGTCTTTGGCTCACGAACTCGCGGCCACCAATCTGCTGACCCTGCTCGATCTGGCCGGCGTGACCCTCTTGGCCGCCGAACGCGGCGAGGAGGAGCCCCTGATCGTCGCCGGCGGGCCGGCCGCCTTCAACCCCGAGCCGTTGGCTCCTCTCCTGGACGCCGTTTTTCTGGGAGACGGCGAGGAGGGGGCCGTCGAAATGGTGCGCCTCATCGGCCGGGCCAGGCGGCGAGGTCTGCCCCGCGCGGAGATCCTGGCCCGATTGTCCGCCCTCGACAGCGTCTACGTGCCCGCCTTCTTCGAGCCGCATTACCAGGCCGGCCGGCTGGTGGGCCTAAAAAACCTCGGTCCGGGACCGGATTTGATCTCCAGACGGATTATTCCTGACCTCAACCGAGCCTTCCTGCCCCAAGCGCCCATAATCCCCTTCGGCCGGCCGGTCCACGATCGTCTGACCCTGGAGCTGGCCAGAGGCTGCAGCCGGGGCTGCCGGTTCTGCCAGGCCGGCGTGATCTACCGCCCCGTCAGGGAGCGCGCCCCCCAGGCGGTCTATGACCTGGCCCTCAAAAGCCTCAAAAAAACCGGCTACGATGAAATCTCGCTCCTCTCCCTCTCCGCCGGAGACTACCACGGCCTCACGCCGCTTTTACGTGCCCTCATGGCTCGTCTGGAGGCGGAGCGAGTGGCCGTTTCACTGCCGTCCCTGAGGGCCGACACCCTCACCCAGGACGCGGCCGAATTGATCCGGCGGGTGCGGATGACCGGCTTCACCCTGGCCCCGGAGGCCGGTTCGGCCCGTTTGCGGGCGGCCATCAACAAGGACCTCTCCGAGGAGGAGATCATCGAGGCGGCCCTCCGGGCGGCCCGCTCGGGCTGGCGGCTGCTCAAGCTCTACTTCATGTTCGGCCTGCCCACCGAGACCGACGAGGATCTCGAGGCCATCGGGCGGCTGGTGGCCACGGTGACCCAAAAGGCCCCCTCCCTGCGCCTCCACGCCTCCCTGTCCCTTTTCGTGCCCAAGCCGCACACGCCCTTTCAGTGGGAGGGGCAGCTGAATGAGGCCGAGGCGAGGCGCCGCCTGGATTTGGTTAAAAAAGGCCTCAAGAGAATCAAGGGCGTCAGGCCCAAGTGGAACAGCGTCCGAGTGGCCCAGTTGGAGGGCCTCCTCAGCCGGGGCGACCGGCTCCTCGGCCCCGTGATCCTCAAGGCCTGGCGGGCCGGAGCGCGCTTCGACGCCTGGACGGATCATTTCAACTGGGCCTTCTGGGAGGAGGCCCTGGCCCAGGAGGGCCTCTCGGTGGAGGATTATCTCTCGGCCAGGGACGAGGCCTCGCCTCTGCCCTGGGACCATCTTCAGGTGGCGGACAAGGGCTTCCTCCTGGCCGAACGGGCCAAGGCCTACGCCCTGGAGGCCACCCCCGACTGCCGCCAGGCCGGTTGTCAGGGCTGCGGTGTGTGCGATCTCGAGGCGCTCAAACCCCTCATCTTTCCCCGACAGGCCCTCAGGCCGGCCGCGCCGCCGCCCTTAAAGGCCCGGCTGGCCCGGGTGCTCTTCGCCTTTCACAAGCTCGGTCCGGCCCGCTTGCTGGGGCATCTGGAGATGGTCCAGGTCTTCTACCGCGCCTTTCGCCGCGCCGGGGTGCGGGTCGGCTACTCCGAGGGCTTTCACCCCCAGCCCCGCTTCTCCTTCTTCGACGCCTTGGCCGTGGGCGCGGAGTCTCTGGACGAATGGGCCGAGGTGGAGCTGATCGATCCCCGCGCTTCTGACCAGATATTAAAGGCCATAAACGCCCAGCTCCCCGAGGGGCTCAAGATCACCCTCGTCACGCCCCGCTCAAAAAAGCTCCGCTCCAAGGCGGCCCTCTACCGGGTCAGCTTTGATCCGGCCATCCCCCTGGACGAAGCCAAGGCGGCCGCGTTTCTGGCCGCCCCCGAGATCCCCTTCGAGCGCCGCCGGCCGGGCAAGATCCAGCGCTTTGATCTCCGCCCGGCGGTGGAGGAGCTGCAGGTCGTCCACCCCGGCGAGGTGGAGGTCCGCCTCGCCGCAACGGCCGAGGGTCCCATTCCGCGGGCGGACGAGGTGGTCAGACTAGTGTTTTCTTTGGCCGGGGAGAGGATGCGAGTTCTCAAGCTGCGGACCTTTTTGGAGGAGCGGTGAGGCCCCTGGAAGCGGAGCTGGCCAGGCTCAAGGAGGAGCTGGAGCAGCTCGAAAAAGCCCTGCCGGCCCACGGGCTCAAGCCGGCTCATCTTTTGCGGATCGAGGAGCTGGAGGAGCGCATCGCCCAGCTCGAGAGAGAGCTGGCCCCAGGAGGCTCGGGCGCGGTTGGAGGAGCGAGAGGGGAACAGGGGTCTTAAACCAAATTAAGAGCTTGGCGTAAATGAGTGCACTGTTGCAAGATGGGAATTAAAGGGCAGCCAGCCCCAGCCCGACATGCTGGAACGGGTGCAAGCTTTTCTTTCAGATCATCGCA
>CAYXRH010000476.1:1528-2871 GCA_964466355.1 uncultured Thermodesulfobacteriota bacterium | reverse complement strand
GCCCCTTTTAGGGGCCTTCCTCAGACCACCGGCTATGCCGGTGGTCAGTGATTGGATATCAAACATAGAGTTTAAGCGGCAAAGAGAAAGGGGTGGCCCGATGCCACCGAGCGGCGCGACTTGCGAACCAGCGAGCGTGGCTCGGGCCACCCTTGATGATTACTCCATATCTGTCGTCAAATTAATATGAGAGAGGGAGAACGGCGGGCTTGTCAGGGGCCGGAGGAATCGGTATAACCGGTCCCATGGCCGAATTGCCGGAGATCACGCTTCTCGCCCGCCAGATGAGCGAGCACCTCGGCGGCTTCAAGCTCATAAGCTTCAGCCTCGGCCAAAAAAAATCCCTGAACCGCCCCGCCCAGGATTATGAAAACCTGAGCGGCCGCCGCCTCTTGAAAGCGCGCGGTCACGGCAAGTGGCTCATCTTAGAGTTTGAGCCTCCGGGGCCGAATCTGCTGATTCATCCGGGCATGGGCATGGATCTTTTGGCCTCGAGCGTGAAGCCGCCCCTTAAGCCCCAGTTCGTCTTTGAGTTTGAGGCCGGGCGGGGGTTTTGGCTGCGGTTCTGGTGGTTCGGCCATCTCCGTCTCGCCGATTCGGGTCGGGAATTGGAGGCCGCCGGCGGCCTCGGGCCGGCCCCCTTGAGCCCTCAGTTCACGCCCCAGGCGCTCGAGCGGCTGATGGAGAGCAAGCCGCGGACGAGCCTCAAGTCCTTCCTGACCGACCAGAAAAACATCGCCGGCATCGGCAACGTCTACGTCCAAGACATCTGCTTCCGCCTCAAGGCCCACCCCCTGACCAAGCTGGGGGCGCTGAGTCGAAAACAGCGCCGGGGCCTCTTCGACGCCGTGGAGGAGACCCTCACCGCGGCCCTCGAACGAGGGATTAATTATTTCGAGTTCGACTTCTGGGGCTCAAAGGGGGAGTGGGGGCGCGAGGCTTTCCTGGTCGGATACAAGACCGGCCAGCCCTGTCCGGCCTGCGGCCAGGCCATCTTGAAGATCAAGGCCCACACCAGCGCCTCCTACATCTGCCCTTGCTGCCAGCCGGAGAAAAGAGCGTGATCGAAAAGCCCTTCAAGGTGGCCCGGGAAGGCTACGACCTGGCCGGCGTGCTTCATCTCGATCAAAGCCGCCCGCCCGGCGGCCTGGTCATCATCACCCACGGCCTCTTCTCCTCCATGGCCAGCCCCAAGCTGACCCGCCTGGCCCGCCTCCTGGCCGGTTCAGGGTTGGCCGCGGCCCGGTTTGACTGTCTCGGCTGCGGCTTGAGCGGCGGCGACGTCGCCCAAACGACCCTGACCAATCGGGCCGCCGAGATCGCCGCCGTGAGGGAGCATCTGG
>CAYXRH010000476.1:0-1518 GCA_964466355.1 uncultured Thermodesulfobacteriota bacterium | reverse complement strand
GTCTCGAGGGGCCGTTGATCCTGATGGGCTCCTCCTTTGGCGGCGCCGCTTCGCTGCTTTATTGGGCCAGGGAGGGCGAGGCGGCCGCGGCCGTGGTCTGGTCAACGCCGGGCGATTTCGCCGCCCTGGCTCAGAAGTGGGAGGAGGCCGGAGAGCGGGACATGGATCCGGTCTTTTTTGACGACCTGAGCCGGGTCGACCTGGCCGCCACGGTGGCCGGCTTGGCCCCGGTCCTCCTGGTGCACGGTGAGGAGGATGAGGTCGTGCCCGTGGCCCAGGCCCACCTTCTTCTCTCGCGCCTGGGCCCTCTAAGCCGGTTGGTCGTCATTCACGGCGCCGACCACCGCCTGTCTGTGCCGGGCGCCCTCGAGACGGCCCTTCAAGAGACCCTCGCCTGGCTGAGAGTTTCGGGCCTCCTGCCCGCTCAAAGAATCTTGCCCGCCGCTTGAAATTAGGGCCGCATTTTTGTTGCCAACCCCACCCCGCCGGTGTAAGTTACACACTGATTCTTGAGCCTTTAAGCGGTCGAGGCGAGGCCGGGAAAGGGGCGATAACATGGCCCGATGGGCGCACGACGACAGGATGGAGCGCAGCATTGCCTCGCGCCTGGACCGCTCCCGGGAGAGGGCGCGGATGGAGATGTTTCACCGTGTCCGGGAGAACCTGCCCGAAGTGGCCCAGAAGGTCTCCATGAAGCTCATCGAGGACCGGCTCATCGAGACCACCTCCAAGCGGGACGTCGAAGACCAGATCGCCGGCTGCCTCGAAAAACTCCTCGAAAGCGAGGAGTTTGACATCAATTATTTCATCGCGCCTTACCGCGAGGTGGTCCCCAACCCCAATCTGGTGGCCGTGTACGTGACCGTCTTCGTCGTCGAGAGGCTGATCAACCACCCTTCGGTGGTCGACGTCTTCGGCTCGGATGAACAGATCTACCGGGCCATCTTGAGCCAAGTGGAGCCTTTTTTGACCCGGCGCGCCTGAGGGTTGTCTGGTGGTTCGGGCCCGAGTCTGGCTCATCTGCGCCGCGGTCCATGATCCGGTGTCCCCCGTTCTTCTCCGCCCGGCCGAGATCGGGTGGCAGGCCCAGCGCCGCCAAGTGGACCTGACCATCGAGCGCCCCTTCAAGGGCGAGGAGCTCTTGGCCCGCATGAAGGGCTGGGTCACCGTCGACGTCTTTGAGGTGGCCCGGGTGCTGGCGGCCAAGGGCCGCCTCAAGCTCTTGGACGAGAGGGAGCTGGTCGTGGAGTGCGAGGCCGAAGCCGATTTCGAGGTTCTGGTCGCGGATTTGGCGGCCGCCTTTGGGGATCAGGTCTCCCTCGAGCGGCTCAACTGAGACCAAGTTGCATTCAAAGGTGTAATTTTGGTTGGTTGTTCTCACTTCAGGTCGAGGGTTCGGACAGGACTAAGGCTCGCTTACTCGCGGCCCCGAGTCGAATTCTTCTTTAGGCGAGGCCGCTTTCCCTTCCGCTCGCCAAGGCCTGTGAGCCTCACCCTCAAATTCGTTCGAACAACCAA
>CAYXRH010000475.1:0-2879 GCA_964466355.1 uncultured Thermodesulfobacteriota bacterium | reverse complement strand
GAAGCACCGGAGCAGCCGGCCGAGACGCGCAGCCGGAGAAGGCCTTCAGGCCCGAGCGAAAAAGACCCCGCCCTGGCCGGATCTAAGGCTTGTTTGTTTCATTTCAATGAGAAAACGGCATAAATCACTTCAGGGAGGCGACAGTGGTCGGTCGCTCAGTTGACGGCTACGATCAGGCCCTGGCGGTCGATTTTGTTGGGCAATAGCCCAGCTTTTGGGATGGGGGCCAGAACCTCGGCCCAGACCTCCTTGAGGCGGGCGATTCGACCCTTCGGTCCCAGGGCCCACAGGCAGCCGCCACCCCCGGCGCCGGTGAAGCGGGCCCCCACGCCCAAACCGACCGCCGTCTCGAAAAGCCTTCGCCCTGTTTCGGTGAGCACCTCTGGGGTCAGCTCGAGGCGGAGTCTGGTCTCGCTGGCGAGCCTTTGACCGGCCTCGGCCCAGCGACGCCGCGCCAAAGCCTCGCCGAGGCCATGGGTCGCCGTCAGGATCCGCCGCCAGCGGTCCCTCTCCCGACCGCTGGTAAAGCCGCGGATCCACTGGCCGTTGATGTCGGCCGAGGAGTGGGTCTGGCCCGGATAGGCCACGGCCAGCCGGTCTTCGAGGGCTTTGTAGGCGCTTCCCTTGATGAGCTGGCGGCCCTTGTAGCCCCGCTTGAAGCCCAGCGTCCAGGTCCAGTGGTGGACCCCGCCGTAGGCCGCGGCGAGATGGTCCTGGCGGCCGCAGGGCACGCTGAAGAGGGCCTGTTCCAAGAGAAAGGCCAGGGCGACGACCTCATGACGGGCCATCCTTCGCCCTCTCAGCCGGGACAAGGCGGCCACGGCGGCCACCATCGCCGCCGAGGAGCCGCCCAGGGCGGCGCGGGGGGGCGAGGCCGAGCGGACGGTGAGAAGGACGTCCCGGAGGCCGAAGTAATCCCCGGCCAGAAAAAAGAAGCCCAGAGGGGTGTCGTAGTCCTGGTCTGATTGGGCCTCTTGGGCGGCGAAGCCGAGGGACTCGACCCTGAAGCCGCCCTTTTCATGGGGCCGCGCCGTCACCTCGGTGCGCAGAGCCAAGGCGATGTTCAGCGTCGCCGGAGCGAGCTGATTCAAGGACAAAGCCAGAGGCGATATGTCCAGGGTGCCGCCGCAGTCGAGGCGGCACGGCGCCGAGGCGGTCACCTGTAGGCACGGCGGTCGTCGCTTGGCCAAGAGCCCTCCTCAAGTGGTTGAAGCGGCAAGCCTTTCATCCGAGCGAGTATCACACTTTCTTTGAACGGACAAGGAAGAGGGACGGCTGGAGCCTTAAACTATTCGTCTTCCTGGATTCATCCATCTCTTTTGGTGGGGGTTTATCGGCTAAGAAGGTGGCCGCACGCTTCAGACGACGGTGTCGATGAGCCGCCCGACCATCTCGTTCTCGGCCCTGATGACCTGGAGGTTGGCCTCGAAGCCGCGCTGGGCGATGATCATGTTTATCATTTCATCGGACAGATCCACGTTGGACAGCTCTTTGACCTCGCCCGTCTCCGGGGCGACGACCTCAAGCCCGGGCGCCGCGACCTCCTCCACGGTGGTCCTCACCCCGCCGTCGGGCTGGTCCGCGGCCGTGACCTCAAGTCTCTTGAAGCCGTCGGTGCTGACGTTGGCCACGTTGTGGGCGCTGGCCTCGAGCTTGCGGGCAAAGGCCCTCAGCCCTGAGAGTGAGACGTCAAAGACCGAAGTCACGCTCCATCCCTCGCGCGGCGCTGAAGCGGGCTAGACGATCTCGTCAACCACGGTCCCGCGGCCGGGCATCAGTTCGGGGGGCACGCTGGCGCTGGCCTCCTCCTCCTCGGCTTGCTCCTCGGCCTCTTGGGCTTGACGCGCCTCTTCGCTGGCCTGGGCCTGTCGGGCTTCCTCGGCTCGCGCCTCTTCAGAGGCGGCTTCCTCGGCCCGCCGACGCTGAGACTCGGCCTCCACCGGCTGCCGGTAGATCTCTGTTCCGGCCTGGGCGACGCTGTTTTCGTCGACCATCGTCTGGCCCCCTTTAATTAAATTCTATCACATCCAAGCCTCTCAGACCACCTTGGCCACCACCGCCCCCGCTTTCAGAGCCCGGGTTGTCTGACGGCGGGCTTCGGCCCGACGGCGCAGGGTCTCATAAAAGGCCCGGCGGGCCCGGGCGCGGTTCAGTTGGGCTTGGGCGGTCTCCTTGCGGGCCTGGCGTTCGGCCTCTTGCTGCGCGTGGGCCTGACGCCTCTCCTGGGCCTCCCGCTCGGCCTCCTCGGCCCGGTTCTGAAGAGAGCTAACGCTGACGATCTCGCTCACAGCCTTTGGTCCTTCAGCAGCCTGGCCACCCCGCGGGCGTCGAGATCGTGAACCCTGACGGCCGCCTCAGGCCGGGTGTCCCTCAACCGAAAGGCCACCTGGGCGGCCAGTTCTTCGGCCAGGGCCACGTCCGCGGCCTTTGTCCGGGCCGCCCTTTTCATCTGGGTCAACAAATCCCCTCGAACGAACATTGATTGTTCGACGCGCATCATGCCTCACCCTCCTGAATCCTCTTCAGATGAAGAGATCTAAGTAGTTGTTTCTTCGTGACTTCTCTCCAGACATTGTCTTTGACCAATACGTAGACAGATCTCCGACTGAAAATGGGTCAAAACCCACTTCTGTCATGGCCGCGGAGTTGAAGACCCGCCCCGGCCGGCGGACGCGGTATTGATCAAAGCCGGTTTTTAGGGCGGATTGCATCTCCCGACCAATAATGGTTAATAGCCCATTATCGCCCTTTAGCCTTTCCCGGACCAGAGGCAGATCTCTTTCGAGGCTCTGGCCGAAAGAGCGGTCCACTTTGAGGCGGCCGGTGGCAGAGACGTCGAGGCCGACCGCGGCCAGGTCGGCCTGCCTGAACCACAGCTC
>CAYXRH010000474.1:0-2890 GCA_964466355.1 uncultured Thermodesulfobacteriota bacterium | reverse complement strand
CAGCGACTTGCGAAGCACCGGAGCAGCCGGCCGAGACGCGCAGCCGAAAAAGGCCTTCAGGCCCGACCGAAAAAGGCTTGAGCCTAGGGCAGACTAAGGCTTGTTTGTTTCATTTCAATGGAAAAATGGTATAAAAGCCTCCCCGGCGTTTACTGGTCAGCTCAAGCCTGGGTCAAGACTCTCGGCAAAGCCCGAGGGAATCAACGGGCCGGTCGCTCAGGCCTCGCCTGAGCCCTTGGCCATTGTCTTTTATCAATGCTCGTATTATATTCAACTTTTAGCCATTCGGCGAGCGTTCAAAGACGCTTCCCACCGCGGGTGGGGCGCGGTCCACCAAGCGGTCTCATTTGGGTCGCGTCAATACAAGAAACCAGAGCCGCGCACGGGCCTTGGCCCAGATGCAAAAGCCGTGCCGAACCGCTCCTGGGGTTCCCAGTCCGCGGCAAAGGAAGGTCATTCATGACAAAAAAGAGAGTATTGTCAGCTGCGCTGCAAATCGCCCTGGTCCTTATTCTGATCCTCCCGACCTGGCTTCACGCCCAGGACGCCGACCAGCTGGCCGCCTTCAAACAGGCCCTGGAGGCGGACGAATTCCTGGTCCAGGAGGGCCGGCTGACCACGGCCGACACGTACACCGCTTTCTGCAACGGCGCCGTCCCGAGCGGATTCGGCTTTAACATGGCCTCGCCCTACTCCGTGTCCGTTCTGCCCAAGGCCCCCGACCAGGTGGTGGACAACTATTTGTCCTTCACCTTTCGGCTGCGCCCGGACGAAGCCATCGTCTACGTGTTCAAAACCCCGCCACGGGTGAAGTACTTCAGCTGCCAGAACTACTTGATGCGGCAATGGTCCGAGTCCCAGGGCGCGCAGCGTCAGGTTTACGCCAGCCTGGGCGATGCGGTGAACAATGAGTCCATCTTCACCGCGGGCAACTCCAACGGCGGCGCCGGAGAAGTTTACGATCAGCTGACCATCATCATCGTCACCGCTGACCAAGGCATCCAAGCCCGAATTAAGGCCGCGGCCGAGGCGGCCGGATATGATCCGGGCATAATCAACATCCTGGTCATACCCACTGATACCGTGGCCTTGGGGGTGGACCAGGCCAGCGATGAGTTCTCTTTTCTGTTTCGGACCGCCTTTTTCGACGACCCGAGCCAGGAGACCCCCTACTTTGAAAGCCTGGCCAACGCGGGCGTCTTTCGGGTCACGCCCACTGGCCAGGTCACTCTGAACCCCTATCCGGTTCAAGCTCAGCGGGTGCGCGGCACCGGAACGACCGAGTTCAGCCTCATGGACGACATGGTTGAGCTCAGACGGGCCATCCTGGCCCAATTCGCGGATGACCAGGCCGAGGAACTGGACGCCCGGCAATGGCTGGTCGAAGGCTTCGAGGCCATTCAGCGCGGGATCGATGTGCTCGGCGAGATCCGGGACACGACCTACATCGTCACCGATCAGTTCACCTTGAGCGACGACGAGTTCATCATGATCTACGGCGTCCTGCACGACCAGACCGGCAAGGCGACCTACACCAACCTGAATCTCTACGACGGCACGCTTTTAGATAACGGCTTCGCCACCGACATCAGCGTGGCCAGCGCCAACAGCGTCGAGGATCTGGCCGGAACGGCCCAGGCCTACATCCCAGACAACCCCGAGGCTCACAAACTCTACGTCTGCAAGGTCGCCCGCCAGTGCAACGGCGAACGACCGTGCCTTGAAGTCCCCTCCGGACTCTGCGACCGGATCAGGCTGGAGGTGATGTACCTCGTGGCGCGGGCCTACCTCGAGCCCGGCCGCATGGTCGGCCCGGCCTACAACGAGATCGTGTTTGATCGGGCCATCAAGTTCAGCCCCGGCGGATCCACGACCTCACGGAGTGGGCCGATCAAATAAGTCTTTTTATAAAATTCGTTACGCGTTGAGGGCTGGGATAAAAGCCCGCCCTCTTTTAAACCACTCAAGGGCGCGAGGCTAGGACTGCTTCAGGGACATCAAGGCCGCGATGTTCTCCTCAGGGACCTCCTTGGGGAAGTCGCAGCCGAGGGTCAGTAGAAACCCGCCGTCATCACCCCAGGCCTTGAGGCATTCCGCGGCTTCCCTTTTGACCTCTTGCGGCGAGCCGGAGAGGAAGACCCCGGTGGGCGAGACGTTTCCGGCCACGCAGACCCGACCGCCCAAGACCTCTTTGGCCGCCTTGAGGTCCACCTTGGCCTCCAGGCTGAAGCAGGTCGGCTTGACGTCCAAAACTTCCGCCAGGATGGGCGTGCTGTCACCGCAGACATGAAGCATCGTGTACTTGCCCTTTTTTTGGGCGCGTTGGACGAACTCCTTTAAAAAAGGGGCGACGAAGCTTTTGAAGGCGGCCGGCGGGATCATGTCCCCCGAGGCCATGGGCTCGGCCAGGTTCAAGCCGGCGATGTGGGGATGCTCCATGATCCTCTCGTTTATGTTCCACACCAGCTCGGCGGCGAATCTGACCAGGGCCGTGACCTTGTCCGGGGCCTCGAGGGTGGCCAGCATCAGGGTCTGGGGGCCCACGATGCGGGCGGCGGAGGTGAAGGGCCCCCAGCTGGTCGGCAGGAGGAGGGTCTGGTCCCCGATTTCATCCGCCAGCAGATGATGGGCGCGGATGATGTTGTCCATCAAGGGGTGGTTGAGGACCGCCTCCTCGTCCAGGCGGTCAATGGCCTCGAGGCTGGGGATGACCGCGCCCTCCAGGCTGGGCGCGTCGGAAGAATCGTCCTTGATGGGGCAGCCTAAAAAATGGGTCGGATAATTGATCAGCCCCGAGCCGCTCCACATCAGATCGTGTCCGAATCTGTGGTAGGCCTTGATGAAGACTTCGGCCGCCTTGAGGGGATCGTCGACCATATCCTTGAAGGTC
>CAYXRH010000473.1:0-2901 GCA_964466355.1 uncultured Thermodesulfobacteriota bacterium | reverse complement strand
CTTGAAGGCCTCTCACGCCGTGGACATGCTCCTGGCCGAGCCGGCCGAGGCCGGGGCCGGTCTGATCAAGACGACCATCGACCTGGCCCTCCAGGGCCGGGTGGAGGAGATTTTGGCCGCCCATCGCCTCAGGTTGGCCTATCGCGGGGCCAGCCAGGCGGCGGCGGTGGTCCTGGACAACGCCACGGCCGAGGTCTTGGCCCTGGTCGGCTCCCTGAGGTACGGCCCCCGGGACGAGGGCTTCAATAACGGCACCACCGCCCTGCGCTCGCCCGGTTCGACCCTCAAGCCTTTTCTCTACGCCCTGGCCCTCGATCTGGGCCACACCGCGGCGGCGGTCATCGAGGATGTCGGCCGGCCTTTTCCCTCCCCCGGCGGTGAGTACGTCCCGGCCAACTTCGACCGCCGCGCCTACGGCCCGGTGTCCATGCGCCAGGCCTTGGGCAGCTCCCTCAATCTGGCCGCGGTGAACCTCCTCAACGAGATCGGCGGCCGCTCCTTTTACGAGACCTTGCAAAGCCTCGACTTGATCAATTACCCCCAACGCGGCCCTGACCACTACGGCCTCGGCCTGGTCGTGGGCAACCCGGAGGTGAGCCTCCTCCAGCTCGCGGCCGCTTACGCCTGCCTGGCCAACAACGGCCTCCACCGCCCGGCCCGCCTTCTTCTGGGCCGTGAGCCGCCCCCAGCCCGCCGCGTCTTCTCCCCAGAGGCGGCCTTCATCGTCACCGACATCCTGTCTGATCCGACGGCCCGGCAGCTCGCCTTCGCCGGCTCCTGGGCCCTCAACCGCCCCTGCCGGACGGCCCTCAAGACCGGCACCAGCACCGGCTATCGGGACTGCTGGACCTTCGGCTACACGCCCCGATACACCGTCGGCGTCTGGGTCGGCAACTTCGACGGCCGGCCGACCTGGAGCTTGAGCGGCGCTTCGGCGGCGGCGCCGATCCTGGTCGAGATCATGGAGCATCTTTATCGTCTGGCCGCCCCGGCGGCCTTTGAGGCGCCGCCGGGCGTGATTTCGAGGGACGTCTGCGCCCTTTCGGGCCTGCGGCCCGGTCCGGGCTGCCGCCACCTCAAGGCGGAGCTATTCATCGCCGGCACCGAGCCCACGGCCGAGTGCACCTATCACCGCCCGGTGGAGGTCTGGCACCGCCTGCCGACGCCCTTCGCCGCCTGGCTCCAGGCCAAGCACCGCCGCCAAAGCGCCGGGCGCTACCGGCTGGCCGGGTTTGAGGCCGACCTGGACGACCTCTTCGCCCCGCCATTAAAAGCCGACGCCGCGCCGCTTCTGGCCGCCGGCGAGCGCGTCACTCTGGGCCGGGAGATGGACGATCAAGGCGGACGCCCCGACCCGGAGCCGACGGTGAGGATCATCAGCCCCTTGGATGGAGAGCGGCGGCTCAGCGGCCTCAAGGCGGCTGAACGAGTCGTCTTCCAGGCGCAGTGCCGCTCTCCGGTGAGGCGCTTGCTCTGGTTCGTCGACGGCCTCGAGCGCACGGCCACCGGCCCGCCCTACCGGGCCGCCCTGACCCTCACCCCGGGCCGCCACACGGTCATCGCCGCCGTCCCCAAAGGCGGGGCCGACGAGATGAGCATCGTCATTGAATAGGGTTTTTTTAAGCCACCGGCCCTACTTGACCGTCAGGGCCATCAGCCGATAGAACAGCGGGCTGACCTCCAGGGCCGCCTCCCTGACCGCCCGGGCCGCGGCCAGGTCTGGGGCGGGGCCGCTCTTGGCCGAGTCGATGAGCTTCTCGCCGTCCGAAAGGACTCTGTGGTACAAAGCGGTTATCTGGTTGAAGACCTCGGCCTTGGCCTTGTTTTCCGGCCGGCTCAGGCCGGCCATGAGGCGGTAGATGGAGGCGTAGAGCTGGTAATCGGCCAGCGAATTCCAGAAGGAGACCTCGACGATGTACTCCCTCTGGGCCGCCTGGGTGAAGCAATCGCTCACCGCCCCGAAGAAGCTGCCGTTCATGCCCATGATCGCCAGGGCCTCGGAGAAGCGCTGGTTTCTGGCCCCTGAGCCGGCGGCCAGATCCTTGGCCAGATGCTGCATCGTCCGCTTCAGGGCGTAGCCGAGCCGGCTGAAGGCGATGTTGAGGCTGCGGACGAGGTAATCGCTGCCCTGACCGGTCTGCTCGACCTTTTTGAGCAGGGCGGTGACGATGGCCTCGACCTGGGTTCTTCTTTCGGCCAGCATATTGAAATATTTCGTCAATTGCTCGTGGCCGGGCTTGCCGATGGGGGCTAATCTTTCGAACCTGGCGGCGTGGAGGTCATAGGCCACCAGGGCCTGGCTGAAGGCGTCCACCTGGCCCGGTTCGGCCAGCAGGGTCAGGGCCAGAGCCGCCTCCAGGAGCTGAGACTGCATGCCGGACAAAGCGACGAAGGCCTCGACCTGGTCAGGGGCCTGGGTCTCGGCCCGGGCCAGGCCCAGAGAGCAGGCCATCAAGACCGCGCTTATGAGCGTCGCCGCGACGAACTTTAACTTCATGGTCAAACCTCCCCGCCGCCGAGATGTCGTGATCAGTGAAAGGGCTTAAAGCACTCTAGCGGGCCAGAGTGGGGCCGGCGAGGGCCCTCGGCCGCGCACCAGCTTTGTTGAAGCTTACCATCGCCGGCTTCTCAGAGGCAAGGACCGAGTGTTGCGCCCCTGAAGTAAGAATCATAAGTCAGTGTGGCTGCTCGGTAACTCACTTCAGGGACGCGACATTAGCTTCAAGGACGCGAGACGAGGATTTTCCCCATAATTTCTGAGGATCCATGGAGGAGCATTCAGGGCAGAGATCAAATTGGAATGCGGGAAGTGGAAGAGCCAAAACCGGGGAAGGTTTTTACAAAAAAGGGATAGGGAATAACATCGTATCCCCCTTGGTGTTGTTTTGTAATATTTTTTTG
>CAYXRH010000472.1:0-2963 GCA_964466355.1 uncultured Thermodesulfobacteriota bacterium | reverse complement strand
CTCCTGAGCCGCCTCAAGACCCTGCCACTAGCCCAGCGCCGGGGTCTTTTAGGCTTGGAGCCGGGCCGGGAGGACGTCATCCTGTCCGGTTTGGTGCTGGTCTTGGGCCTCATGGAGGTGTATGGTCTTGCAGGGATGGTCTGCGTGGACGCCGGCCTATTGGAAGGATTGATCATCGACGGTCTGGGCTTCGGCGCCCGGACGATTTAGCAAGGTGGGGTATGGATTTTGTGCCGATCGAAGTTGGCCTGACCTTTGACGACCTTCTGCTTCTGCCCGGCCACTCGGCCGTGCTGCCGGCAGAGGTGGACGTGTCCACGTCCCTGACCGCGGACATTCGCCTCAACATTCCCATCGTCTCGGCGGCCATGGACACGGTCACCGAGTCAGAGACGGCCATCTCCCTGGCCCGGCAGGGCGGCGTCGGCTTCATCCACAAGAACATGAGCCCGACCGCCCAGACGACCGAGGTGGAGCGGGTCAAGAAATCAGAGTCGGGCATGATCGTTGATCCGGTCACGGTCTCGCCCGAGACGAGCATCGGCGAGGTCAACGAGCTGGCCGAGAGCTACCGCATCTCCGGCTTCCCGGTGGTGGATCGCGGGGAGTTGGTCGGCATCGTCACCAACCGGGACCTGCGCTTCGAGACCAACCCGGCCCGCAAAGTGGTTGAGCTGATGACGCCCAAGGACAAGCTCATCACCGTGCCCGAGGGCATCAGCCTCGAGGAGTGCAAGACCAAGCTCCACGAGCACAGGATCGAGAAGCTTCTGGTGGTCGATAAACAAGACCGCCTCAAGGGCCTCATCACCATCAAGGACATCGAGAAGATAAAGAAATACCCCCACGCCTGCAAGGACGAGTTCGGTCGCTTGCGGGTCGGGGCGGCCGTGGGCGTGGGCGACTGGGAGGAGCGGCTGGAGTTTCTGGTCAGGGCCGGGGTGGACATAATCTGCATCGACGCGGCCCACGGCCATTCCGAGAACGTCATCAACGCCCTCAAGGCCATCCGCCGAAATTACCCCGACCTGCCCGTGGCCGCCGGCAACGTGGCCACGGCTCAAGGCTGTCAGGATCTCATCGCCGCCGGGGCCTCCACCATCAAGGTCGGCGTCGGGCCGGGCTCCATCTGCACCACCCGGGTCGTGGCCGGGGTGGGGGTGCCGCAGATGACGGCCATCTTGTCCTGCGCCGAGGTGGCCAGGAAAGCGGGCGTGCCGCTCATCTCCGACGGCGGCATCAAGTTCTCGGGCGACGTGACCAAGGCCCTGGCCGCTGGGGCGTCCACGGTCATGATCGGCGCCCTTTTCGCCGGGACCGAGGAATCCCCTGGCGAGACGGTTCTCTTCCAGGGTCGTTCCTACAAGGTCTACCGCGGCATGGGCTCCATCGAGGCCATGAAGGCCGGCTCCGTCGACCGCTACGCCCAGAGGGGCGAGAGCAAGCTCGTGCCCGAAGGCATCGTCGGCCGGGTGCCCTACCGCGGGCTCCTGGCCGACAACGTCTTCCAGCTCGTCGGGGGGCTGCGGGCCGGCATGGGCTACGTCGGCGCGGTCAGCGTGGGGGAGCTGCGGTCCAAGGCCAGGTTCCTCAAGATCACCGCCGCGGGGCTCAAAGAGAGCCACGTCCACGACGTGATCATCACCAAGGAGGCGCCCAACTACCGTCTGGAGAACCTCTAGCGCCGCGTCTCTTGAATGCTGTACGTTTTTTATTTTAGGCGACCTATTTTCAGGACAACGCCTGGTGCCTGACGCGACCGAGAAGATTTTGATCCTCGATTTCGGATCCCAGTACACCCAGCTCATCGCCCGGCGGGTCAGGGAGCTGAAGGTCTACTGCGAGATTCATCCCTTCAACTGGCCCTTGAGCGAAATAGCCGCCTTTGCCCCGGCCGGAATCATCCTCTCCGGCGGTCCGGCCTCGGTCTACTGGGACGGCGCGCCGACCATCGCCCCCGAGATCTTTGATCTGGGCTGCCCGGTGCTGGGCATCTGTTACGGCATGCAGCTCATGGCCCACCTCTTGGGCGGCCGGGTGAGCGCCCCGGACAAAAGGGAGTATGGCCGGGTGATTTTGAGGCTCACGCCGATGGCCGGCCGGCCGGCCCCTCTCTTCAAGGACTTGAGCCTGGACGAGGAGTACATCGTCTGGATGAGCCACGGCGACAGGATCGAAGAGACGCCCCCCCACTTCGAGGTCATCGCCGCCAGCGACAACGCCCCCCTGGCGGCCATGGCTGATCTGAAGCGGCGGCTCTACGGCGTGCAGTTTCACCCCGAGGTGGTCCACACCCCGGAGGGGAGGCGGATGCTGGGCAGCTTCCTTTTCGACATCTGCGGCCTCAAGGGGCTGTGGTCCATGGAGAGCTTCATCCAGACCACCCTGACCCACCTGAAGGACAAAATTGGCGCCGAGCAGGTCATCTGCGCCCTGTCCGGCGGGGTGGACTCGGCCGTGGTGGCCATGCTCCTTCACCGGGCCGTGGGCCGGCAACTGGTCGCCGTCTTCGTGGACAACGGCCTGCTGCGCCACCGGGAGGCCGAGGAGGTGGTCTCGCTCTTTCGAGAGCGCTTGGGGCTGAACCTCGTCTTTGTCCAGGCCGCAGAAGAATTTTTTAAACGCCTCGACGGCGTGGAAGATCCGGAGCAAAAGAGGAAGATAATCGGCAACCTGTTCATCGAAATCTTCGAGGCCGAGGCCCGTAAACTGGGCCGGGTCCGCTACCTGGCCCAGGGGACCCTCTATCCGGACGTCATCGAGTCGGTCTCCTTCAAGGGTCCTTCGGCGACCATCAAGACCCACCACAACGTCGGCGGCCTGCCCGAGAGAATGAACCTGAAGCTGATCGAACCGCTGCGGGAGCTTTTTAAGGACGAGGTCAGAGCCGTGGGCCGCGAGCTGGGGCTTTCCGAGGAGATCGTCACCCGGCAGCCCTTTCCTGGTCCGGGCCTGGCCATCCG
>CAYXRH010000471.1:0-2968 GCA_964466355.1 uncultured Thermodesulfobacteriota bacterium | reverse complement strand
GGCCCAGAGTGAGGCCCCTCTTGAAGCAGTCACGGCGGTCAGAGTCCATTCCTCGCTCCTCTCGAAGCCGGATGAGGCCAGAACTTTGGCCAAAGGCCGGCTTTTTGTCAATCGAAACCGCCGCCGAACCGGGAGCTGGCCGCGGCCATTCGCCGCGTCTTGGATGAGAGCAATCAATCAAAAATACACTTTTAAGCGTAAATCAGAATCTGAGGCGAGAACATCAGATGCGGCGGCGAAGCCTTGGCCAAGGCCGGCCTTTGTCGTCCGTCGTTTAACTCTGATCGTAGAAGATCTTTTCGGCCAACTCCACGGCCTTGAGGTAAAGCTCGGGCAGCTCATCTTCGCTGAGGCCCAAGGCGGCCGCCGTGCGGAAGACCTCGTCCCACCGGCCAGCCTCGTGGGCCAGAACCAGATCAAAAACCGTCCGCAGCTGATTCTCTTGGCCTTGAAGGGCCTTCTTGATGTCGTCAGCCACCGGCAGGGCGGTCATGATTTCGGCCATGGGCTGGTCGATCAGGGCCTCAATGTGGGAGAAAAGGCCCAGCAAAAAGAGATCCGAAGCCCGGTCCTTGATGCCCACCGGACCGGCCAGGGATTCGCAATAAACGGCCCTGGTGAGGGAGTTGACCAGAAGGGCGTCCGGCTTGTCCTGGCCCATGCCGGCCAAGGTGACCAGGGAGGCCCACTTCTTGACGTTTAATTCGCCCAAAAGGGCCAGGGCCTGTTTGATGGAGTGTATCTTGTTCATCAGGCCGAAGGCGGCCGAATTGATGTAGCGCAGAAGCTTGAACGACAGCGAGACCTCGCGCCGGATGATCTTATCCAAATCGTCGTAGTCCAGACCGGGCTGGTGAATCTGGTTGAGAAGCTGGAGATAATTTAGCTTGAAGCCCGGTATGCCTTTGCCGGAGACGATGTTCGGCTTGGCGAAGAAGTAGCCCTGGAAGTACTTATAACCCATCCTGACCGCCTCTTCGAATTCCTCTCTCGTCTCCACCTTTTCAGCCAGGAGCTTGATGCCCAACCGCGAACCCCTCTCGGCCAAGGACCGGCGCTCCTTAGGCCCGCTGACGGTGAAATCGACCTTGACGATGTCGGTCAGCTTTAAGAGGGGGTCGTATTTGGGGCCGTAGACGAAATCGTCCAGAGCTAATAAGTAGCCTTGATCCTTGGCCCTCTTGGCCGCTTCTAAAACGCTTTCATCCGGCTCGACGCTCTCCAGTATCTCGATGACCACCGATTCCTTGGGCAGGAGGGTGGCGTAGTCATTGACTAGCAGATCCCGGGTGAAATTGATGAAGGCCTTATGACCGCCGGTTATCCTGGCCAGGCCCAGGAGAAGAAAACTGTCGGCGATGACCCGGGAAGTGGCCTCGTCGCCGTCGGAATGAGCGAAGACGTTGTCCAGTCCAGAGCGGAACAGGAGTTCGTAAGCGTAGACCTGCTGTCGTTGGTTGAAGATGGGCTGCCGGGCTACGTAGACTTTCACCTGCGCCTCCGGGGCCGTTCGATAAGACCGCTGATCGGGCGCTCGATTTTACCATCTGGGGCGGATTTGAAAGCTGTATCTTTTATTCTGAACTCATCCTTGTTTAGGGACAAATGCTCGGCGCTCTTTCCGAATCCGCTTTGCGGCGTCTGTTTTTTAATCGCCAGCCAACAACTAAAACGGCACGGGGCGGCAGATCATGCCCTTGAGATACTCTGATTCTGGAAAGCCGGCCAGGACGGGGTGGTCTTCCCTTTGGCCCAATCGGGCCAATATGTGCAGGCTCACCCCCGCGTCCTGGGCCGCCCAGTGAAGCACCTCCTCAAAGAACCGGGGTTCGATCCCGGCCGAACAGGAAAAGGTGGCCAACACGCCCTCGGCGGTCAGGAGCTTCAAAGCCAAAAGATTGAGGTCCTTGTAGGCCCGGGCCGCCTTGGAGGCCTGGGCCTTGGTCGGGGCCAAATTGGGCGGATCGAGCACGATGAGGTCGAAGCGCCGCCTGGCGTCCCGATATTGGCGCAGAACCTCGAAGACGTTGCCCTGGACCAGGTCGGCCTTGCCCAGAAGGCCATTCAGAGTCAGGTTCTCCCTGGCCAGTTTGAGGGCCCTGGCCGAGGAGTCGACCACGACCGCCGAAGCTGCCCCGGCGGCCAGGGCGTGGATCGCGAACCCGCCCGAATAGGCGAAGCAATCGAGGACCCTGCGGGCGCCGGCGTGGGCGGCCACGGCGAGTCGGTTTTGGCCCTGATCGAGGTAGAAGCCGGTCTTTTGCCCTTCTAAGGGATCGACGAAGAAAAAAAGACCGCCATCTTGGATCTTGACAAGGCCTTGAGGCGCGGCGCCCATGAGCGGCCCCTGGGACGGGGTCAGGCCTTCCAGACGCCTCGCGGCCACGTCGCTGCGCTCGTAGACCCAGACCGGCCGGTGCTGCTCCTGGAGTCGGGCGACGATTTCGTCCTTGAGCCGTTCCGCGCCGGGGCAGGAGAACTGAACCACCAGGCCCTCGCCGTAGCGATCGACCACCAGACCGGGCAGCCCGTCGGCCTCGCTGTTGACCAATCTGAGGGCCTCCGCACCCTGGGCCAGCAACCTTTGGCGGCCGGCGAGGCAGAGCTTCAGCCGTTCGGTCAGCCAGGCCCGGTCGATGACCACCCCCTCCCGGCGGTCGACCACCCGAGCCCGGAGGCGGCTGGCCGGAGAGTACCAGGCCCAGGCCACGAAGCGGCCCTCGCGGTCCAGAAGGCGGACCATCTCCCCTGGCTCGGGGCGTCCGACGACCTTGACCACGGCCCCGGAAAAGACCCAGGGATGGCCTCTTCTGAGAGGCTTGATCCCGGCCGGCTTGATGTAAAGGGCTGGCTCCATGACCAAGAATTGAAGCATAGCATCCGTTTCCAAGCGAAACAAGCTCCCTGGCCGCGGGGTAGCGTATCAAGTCTTGTGTCAGGGGAGAGGGAGGGGGTACCTCCTTGGGTG
>CAYXRH010000470.1:0-2997 GCA_964466355.1 uncultured Thermodesulfobacteriota bacterium | reverse complement strand
GGGCCGTTGTACTCGTTGATCAGATAAAACCAATCCAGGGGAATCAGCTCATCCTGATCATCACTCAGGTTGCGGGCCCAGACCCAGGAAAGGGGCAGGCGCTCGAGCAGGCTCTGCACCAGCTCGCGCTCCAGGGAATCGTCGTGCAGGGAGGTGAAGAGCAGCTCGAGGGGCAGGGCCTGCCCGGCCACCTCGGCGTAAGGGGCCCGTCGGGCGGGCGGGTTGTTGACGTAGCTGAAGAAGCTGAAGCGCTCGACCAGCTCCATCAGGGCGCTGACCTCTGCCTGAGCCGGAGTGAGCCCCTTGCCCATCTGCTTCTGGGTGCCTGTCAGGGCCACGGCGTCCGGGCCCAGGAGGCTGATGTAGACCGGGATGCCCAGCCGCCCCCTGTCAATGCGCATGGTTTTGAGGAGGATGTTCAAATCCAGCGCGGCCAGGCGCTCCCTGACCATGGCCTTGGTCTCTTCAGGGGGGCAGACCTTGTCCTGGTCAAGAGTGTAGCCCTTGCGCACGTCGCTCAAAACGATCCCGGAAGACATTCAAGCCCCTCAACTTGACAAACAAAACCGCCCGCCCGGTCTCAGCCTGGCGGACGGCCACGAGGCGTCGACTTCGATCAGACGCAGCCGGTCGGCTTGGCCAGACCAGCCATCTTGCAGGCGCCTTTGCCCGGTCCGGACGGAAAAAGCTCGTAGATGTACTTCAGCTTGAAGCCGGTCACCTTGGACAGGATTCGGACCATGGGAGCGATTCCGTTCTTGTGATAGTAGTCCTGGAGCATGTTGATGACCTTCCAGTGCTCGTCGGACAGCTCCTGAATGCCCTCAGACTCTTTGACGTAATCGACCCATTCTGGAGACCATTGGTCAAAACTCTGAAGGAACCCGTCCTCGTCGACCTCAAAAGTTTTGCCCTTGTGCTCAACCGTCGGCATATCTCTGTGACCTCCTTGATTTAGGCATCCCAGCCAGATAGACTAACTTGCGCTGTGAAGACATGAAATCCAAAGAACATTTTATTACCCGCCTTGGATGGGCTTGTCAAGGAGAAAAAGGACTCCTCTTTCAATCCCATATGGGCTCCCAATGGTCGAGAAGTCGAGGTATTTGAACAATCGTTCAGCTCGGCGGATGACCATCGCGGCGCCGGTCAAGGGGCCAGTCTCGCCGCCGCGAGCTGGGCCAAATGAACGGCCCTCAGGCCCGAGACAGGGCTCAGCTCCTCAAGGCGCAGCAAACAAGTCAGACAAGTGGTCGCCACTGTCTCGGCCCCGCTGGAGGCCAGGGCCTCGGCCAGGCGGCGGCCGATCTGCTCGGAGAGCCTTTTATTAGCCAAGCTCGAAAGCCCACCCGCGCCGCAGCAGGCCGGCTGAGCCTCGAAGTCGACCAGGCGCACCCCTTCCAGCCGGCTGATTAAAGCCCGCGCCGCCTCGGGCAGGCCGGAGCCGGGGTCGAGGCTGTGGCAGGGATCAAAAAAGGCGACCTTCTCCTCCCGGCGCCTCAGTTTCAGATTCGAGCCCGCGATGGCCTGGGCCACATCGAGGAGCGGCGGCGCTTGGGGCCAAAGGCGGGGCAGCCCCTCCTTGAGGCGCCGGCCGCAGGCAGCGCAGAGGAACACGACGGCCTCCACGCCTGAAAACTCGGCCGCGGCCCGTTTCAAAGCCTGGGCCGCCTCACTCATCCGCTCCTCGGCCGCGTCCGCGATTCCGGCCGCCAGAGCCGGCAGGCCGCAACAGCCGATCCCGGAGGGGATTAAAATCCGCTTCCCGGCCGCAGCGAGGACGTCCAGGGATTGCCGCGCCATGTCGACCAAGAGGTGGTCGCCGAGGCAGCCCGGAAATAAAAGCAGCCGTTCGCCCCCGGCGGGCCCGACGGGCTGGGGATAAAGGCGGCTCAAGGACCAAGGGGCCAGGGCGGGCGCGTTTGCGGCCGGGTCAAAGTAGAGGAAATGAAGGCCGCTCTCAGGCTCGAGGGCCAGCCACTCCTCTTGGCGCCGGCCTTCTCTGACCAGGCCTTCGAGCCGCTTCAAATCAGCCGCGGCCCCTCGGAGCATCCCCTTGAGGCCGCCCTTCAGCTCGCCCCGGCCGCCGAGGATCGATTGGCGCGCCGGCACGCCGTTGGTGCAGACCCGTTCGCAGGCGCCGCACAAAAGACAGGTCCCCAGACTCCGGGCGTAGACCTCGTCCTCGTCCAGGCGGCCTTCCTGTCGGGCCTTGATCAGGGCCAGAAGGCCCCGAGCGGAGAGCTTTTCGTCGCCGCTGACCTGATAGATGGGGCACACGGCCAGGCAGCGGCCGCAGCGAACGCACTCAGGCTCCACGGCCATCTTCATCGACAAAGATCTTGCCCGGATTCAGAATATCGTGGGGATCAAAAAGCTTTTTGAGGGAGCGCATCACCTCCAAGGCGACGGCGTCGTGCTCCAGGGGCATGTACGGCGCCTTGGCCAGGCCGATGCCGTGCTCCCCGGTGAGGGTGCCGCCCAGGGCGCAGGCCAGCTCGAATATCTCGTCCACGGCGCGGTGGAGGCGGGCCGTCTGATCCGGATCGGTGCGGTCGAACATGATCTTGGGGTGCAGGTTTCCGTCGCCGGCGTGGCCGAAGATGACAAAGGGCAGGCCGTGCTTGCTGACGATGGCCGAGATCCCGGTGAGCAAAGCCGGCACCTGGGATATGGGCACGGTCACGTCCTCGGAGACGTTGTTGGGCCTGAGCTGGGCCGCAGTGGGGCTGATGGACTTGCGCACCCGCCACAGCTCTTGGGCTTCCACGGGCGAGTCGCTCATCTGGACGTTGAGGGCCTGGTTTCGCTCAAAGACCTCCACGGCCTTGGTCATCTGAAAAGAGGCTTCAACCTGGGTGTGGCCGTCCGTCTCGATGAGGATGATGGCTCTCACGTCGGGCAGGTCAAAACCGCCCTCCTGCCGTAAAACCCTGACCGTGTTCTGATCCAGAATCTCCAGAACGCTGGGGATGATCCCGGAGCGGATTATCTCGG
>CAYXRH010000469.1:0-3033 GCA_964466355.1 uncultured Thermodesulfobacteriota bacterium | reverse complement strand
CCTTCCGCTCGCCAAGACCTGTGACCCTCACCCTCAAATTCGTTCGAACAACCAAACCAAAATACTACCTTGCTTGAATGATGGCTGATTGATATGAAGAGCGCCCGCCGCGCAAAGAGGCGGCGGGACTGCGCAGCGAGTTGCGCACTTCTGGGTCAAAAAGCTGAATCTACAACGTAAATCCAATTTAAAAAAGCGCCCCCACCTCGCCCTTGAGCAAGGCCTTTCGCAATCCTCAAGGAGTATATTTTGCTGATATCGCCATTATTTCATTATGTTATATCTTTGGCACGCCCCTTGCTAAAACCTAAAGTGGAACTTGAATAAAGGGTGAAGAAAGGGGACAGAGATGGCTCACAGTCTTGAACAGGCCCACCGTCTGCTGGGCGTCGAGGCCCGGGCCAGCTCGGCCGAGATTAAAAAGGCCTTTCGCCGCCTGGCCAAGAAATGGCACCCTGACCTGTGGCCGGACAAGGCCCAGGCCGCGGCCCGGTTCGTTGAACTCAAGGACGCCTATGAGCGGGCCCTGACCCTGGCCAGGCTGAGAGAGCTCAAAAGTGAATCCTCCCCCGCCTCCGACCCCGCGCCGGCCGGCCGTCCCTTTGGCCCCGAGGTCTCGTGGCGCATCGCCGGCGTGGAGGCCGAGGGCCTCGACGTGATCTATTATCTGGAGGTGGACCAGGCCCCTGGCCAGGCCCAGGCCACCCTGCCCCACCGCCACGACCAGGCCTGCCCCCAGTGCCGCGGCCGAGGCGAGAGCCGGAGATGGTCCTGGAGCCGCTTCGGCTGGGAGACGATCTCCTGTCCCCGCTGCCACGGCAGCGGATTGATCGAACGGGTCAAGCCCCTGGCGGTGAGGCTGCCGGCCAGGCTCCGGGAAAAAACTCGCCTCAGAGTGGCCGGCCACGGCAAGCTGGAGGCCCGCAGCGGCCGCCGGGGGGATCTGTTTGTGGAGCTTCAGCCGGTCAGGCTGGCCGCCTGAGGCGTGAGGAAAGGATCAAAGCATGAGAACCAACCGCCTGACATACCCGGTCCCCGCCACCCTCCCCCTGTCGGCCCCCAGGCCCCGCCGCCGGAGCAGATCACGAGAGGCGGCCGGCGCTTACGCCGCCCGGCCGACGGGCAGCCTCAAGGGGCATCTCGTGGATCGGCTCAGTTGATTCTCTTCCCAGCGGCGGACGATCCCCGGCTCTCCCCCGCCCTGGCCCAAGCCTCAGCCGCCGCTGAGGGTCACCCGCGGCAGCCAGAGGACGATCTCCGGAAAGACGATGCAGATGAACAGGCCCACGGCCTGGAGAAGGACAAACGGGGTCACGCCCCGGTAGATGTCCCAGGTGGCGATCTCCGGAGGCGAGGCCCCTCTGACGAAGAAGATGGCGTAGGCGAACGGCGGCGTCAGGAACGACATCTGGAGGTTGAGGCAGACCAGAAGGCCGAACCAGAGAGGGTTGAAGCCCAGCGTCACCGCCACCGGCAGGAAGATGGGCACGACCACGTACAAGAGCCCCTGCCAGGATATAAAAAAGCCCATGATGAAGAGGATGAACATCATCACGAACAGAATGAACCACTTGCCAAAGGGCAGGCCCATCAGCAGGTCCCTGATCAGCACCCCGCCGCCCAGGTAGAGAAATACTCCATTGAAGACGCCAGCCCCGATGATGATGAAGAAGACCATGGCCGTAACCACCAGGGTGGTGTAGGCCGCGTCCTTGAGGCTGGCCAGGCTCAGCTTGCGGTAGGCGCCGGCCAGCACCAGGGCGCAGAAGGCGCCCACGCCCGAGGCCTCGGTCGGCGAGGCCACGCCGGCCAGAATCGAGCCCAACACGGCCACGATCAGGAAGAAGGTGGGCATCATGCGCTTGAGGGTGTTCCACAGGAGCGCCTTGCCGGTGGCGGCCCTTTCCTCGGCGCTGATGGCTGGAGCCAGACTGGGCTTGATCCAGCAGCCGATGCCGATGTAGGCGATGTAGAGTGCGGCCAGAAGCAAGCCAGGGAACAGGGCGGCGGCGAAAAGCTTGGCCACGGATTGGTTGGCCATGGGTCCGTACATGACCAGCATGACGCTGGGCGGAATCAGGATGCCCAAGGAGCCGCCGGCGCAGACCACCCCGGTGGCCAGACCTTTGTCGTACTTCCGCTTGAGCATGGACGGCACGGCCAGGAGGGTCATGGTCGTCACCGTGGCGGCGATGACCCCGGTGCAAGCCGCGAAAATGGTGCAGGTGAGGACCGTGGCGAAGGCCAGCCCGCCTCTGACCGGCCCGAACAGCTCGTAGAGGCTCTGGAAGACGCCCTCGGCCACCTCGGTCTTTTCTAAGATGGTGCCCATGAAGACGAAGAGTGGCACGGCGATCAGCTCCTCGCTCTCCATGGTTCCGAAGAAGGTGAGCATGGACATCGGGAAAATGGACATGCCCTGGTAGACTAATCCGAAGACCACGGCCAGGAACAACAGGCCGAAGGCCAAGTGGATTCCACCGATGACCATGACCAGGAGAAGGCCCATCATCACAATGGCGGCAAGCTGATCCGGGCTCATGGGGCCTTTCCTTTCCTCAGCGCAATAAAATTGCGAGCGATCTCGGCCAGGCACTGCAGGCCGAGGAAAAAGAAGCCGATCGGAATCAGCGCCTTGGGCGGGCCAGCCGGGAAAAACCAGTTGGTCGTGGACAGCTTCTCCCCCGTGACCCAGGCCTCGGCGGCGAACTTGACCCCGGCCCCGGTCAGAAGGGCCATGACCGGCAGGATGACGATCAGATAGAGGATGGTGTCGAAGATCAGCTTGGCTCGCGGCGAAAGGAGGCCGTAGACGATGTCGATGCGGATGTGGCCCTTCTTGAGCAGGGTGAAACCGCCGCCTAGCAGGAACTGGGCCGCGAAGAGCATCCAGCAGGTGTCATAGCCCCAGGCGGTCGGATTGTTAAAGAAGTGCCTCATGATAACTTCATTCATCACCACCAGCATGAGGGGGATCACCAGCCAGGCGGAGATCGCTCCCATGACGTTGCTGACGCTGTCAAGGTACTTGAT
>CAYXRH010000468.1:0-3033 GCA_964466355.1 uncultured Thermodesulfobacteriota bacterium | reverse complement strand
GTGACCAGGGTGAAGGGCGACTTCTTGAACTGGCCTTTCTTTTTCAGCCGCCGCTTGGGCCCCAGCTTGACCGCGCCGCGGGTGTGGGCCAGGCGGGTGGTCGAGCGCAGGATGACGGGCAGGTTCAGCTCCTCGGAGAGGTCAAAGGCGTAGACGGTGAGGTCCTTCATCTCCTGGGCGTCGGTCGGCTCGAGCATGGGCAGGCCGGAGAGCTTGGCGTAGTAGCGGTTGTCCTGCTCGTTTTGGCTGGAGAAAAGGAAGGGGTCGTCGGCGTTGTAGACGACCATGCCGCCCTTGACGCCGACGTAAGCCAGGGTCATGAGCGGGTCAGCGGCCACGTTGAGGCCGACGTGCTTTAAAGTGGTCATGGACCTCAAGCCGGCCACCGCGGCCCCGGCGCAGGCCTCCAGGGCGACCTTCTCGTTGGTGGCGTATTCAAAGTAGAAGCCGGCCTCGTCCCTGATGACGAAGAAGGTGTCCGGCACCTCCGAGGAAGGCGTGCCCGGATAGGAGCTGGCAAAGGCCATTCCAGCTTCGATGGCCCCGCGGGCAATGGCCTCATTGCCCAGAAGGAGCATTTTCTGGCCTGGCGCGTTGGCGAGAATGTCGTGCATGGCCCCCTCCCGCTGAAGCTGACGTGATGGTTAGCCAATGGTGGTGTCATGGCTAAGGAAACATCTGCCCTCCAGCCGTAGTCCAACCCATAATGGCCTGTCAAGCCCAAAAGAAGGCCGGAGAGTCAAAGGGGTCTTCAGCTCAGGCTCAATCAGCCCGCGGCCAGGAGGGCGAGCTGGCTGGGCCGAAGATACCACTGCAGCTCCCCGCCGCCAGGGATCAAATCAGGGCAGTCGAGGCACATCAGGCCGGCGTTTTCGAAGCGGATGGGCACCATTGCCCCCCGGCCCAGCAGAAAAGAGGCCACCGCGGCCAGGGAGGGCAGGTGTCCGGCGATGCAGGCGCTCTTGATGTCCCTGAAGCCTTGCAGAAAGACGACGGTCTCCGCGGCCGGGGTCATGGGCTTGACCAGGTCGGTCTCGACCATGACCTCAGGGCCTAAGCCCAGCCCTTGGGCCAGAATCTGGGCCGTGAGTCGGGAGCGCTCCTTGGCGGAGTGAAAGATCTTGTCGAACTTGAGGCCCAGTCTTTGGGCCGCCCGGGCCGCGGCCTCCACCTGAACCCGGCCCTGGGGGCTCAGAGGCTGGTCGAGATCCTGCTCCTTGGCCAGCGAAAGACCGTGCTGCATGAGGTAAAGCTCCATGGGATTAGGCCTCCTTGAGGCTGAATTTAATAAACTGAGGCTGGTGTCGCGTCTCCGAAGCAAGGATTACAGGTCAATGTGGTCGCTCGGGCAGGACGGTGGCCTGCTGGCGGCTCACAAGTCGCCCTCTTTAGCCGCCTTGCGCTCTCCGTTAAGCCCTCGGCCCTTCAGCCACCTTGCTTTTTTCGGCCGCATGGGCGATGCTAGGGGCGGCTGGCTCCGATGCTCGCTCGACCAGCAGGCCACCGCCCCGCCCTCTTATTTAAACCACTTAAAAAACAAAACATTAACTTTAGACTGTGGCGAAGCCACATTTTGTTTCGAGGACCAAACAACGCCGCCAGCGGGGCAAAAGGGCCGTTTCGCCGCCGTCTCATGTTAGCAGAGGCCGGGAGGCGGCTCAAGGGCAAGCCGGCGGCCGGCGCTTTTATTGGACCTCAAGCCAGCGCTCGTCTTGACAAGGCTGGAGGGCGTGCCTAGCTTGTCTGCGATCGTCGCCCCCGAGGGGCGGAGGAGGAGCCTTGAGTGAGTGAGCGCGAAATAGAACTGCTCGTCGAGGAAGAGAACGACCATCGGGCGGCCGCGGCGGACGATTCGAGCGCAAAGGAGGCCGCCGAGCCCAAGGAGCCAGATCCCCAGGCGGTCATCGCTTCCCTGGAGGACCAGGTTTTGAGACTCCACGCCGAGTTCGACAACTACCGCAAGCGAACCGAGCGGGAGGTGGCCGGCTTCAGAAAATACGCCCAAGAGAGCCTCATCAAGGAGCTTTTGCCCCACGTGGACAACCTGGAGCGGGCCCTGGAGCACGGACGTCAGAACGATCCCGACGACCCTCTCTTGGAGGGGGTTGAGCTGACCTTGAAGGGCATCATGGACGCCTTGGGTCGTTTTGGGGTCAGCCGCGTGGAGGCGATGGGCAAGCCCTTTGATCCGGGCTTGCATGAGGCCGTCATGCAGCAGCTTGACGCCGACAAAGAGGAAAACACCATCCTGGCCGAAACCCAGACGGGCTATCTCCTGCACGACCGACTTCTGCGCCCGGCCATGGTCGTCGTCTCCAAGCGGCCGGGCGAAGAAGAGGCGGATGACTCTGAATCAGCCGAGGAATGAGGAGGATTGATCGATGAGCAAGGTCATCGGCATCGACCTGGGCACGACCAACTCGTGCGTCGCGGTGATGGAAGGAGGCGAGCCCAAGGTCATCGCCAATCAGGAGGGCTCCCGGACCACGCCGTCAATGGTGGCCTTTAATGATAAAGGAGAGCGCCTCGTCGGCCAGGTGGCCAAACGACAGGCCATCACCAACCCGAACAACACCATCTTCGCCGTCAAGCGCTTGATCGGCCGCAGCTACAACTCCACTGAGGTTCAAAACGACATCAAGATCCTGCCTTACAAGATCGTCAAGGCGGTCAACGGCGAGGCCGCCGTGGAGATCAAGGGCAAGGCCTTGACCGCGGCCGAGATCAGTTCCTACATCCTGACCAAGATGAAGCAGACGGCCGAGGATTACCTGGGCGAAAAGGTCACCCAGGCGGTCATTACCGTGCCGGCCTACTTCAACGACTCCCAGCGTCAGGCGACCAAGGACGCCGGACGCATCGCCGGCCTGGAGGTGCTGCGCATCATCAACGAGCCCACGGCCGCCTCGCTGGCCTACGGCCTGGACAAGAAAAATGACCAGAAGATCGCCGTCTTTGACTTGGGCGGCGGCACCTTTGACATCTCCATCCTGGAGATCGGCGAGGGCGTCTTCGAGGTCAAGGCGACCAACG
>CAYXRH010000467.1:0-3047 GCA_964466355.1 uncultured Thermodesulfobacteriota bacterium | reverse complement strand
TATAAGGGACTATGGCTGCTTCGCCAACCTCCTTCGTGAAATATCCGGGCTAGGGAGGCCAGGATGACCACCCGGGCCAGGTGCTCCACGCGCTCCAGTGTGTCGTAGGCCTTGAAAAGATCGCCCCCGAGGCACAGCGAGCCGTTCCGCTTCAGAATCACGGCGTCGTGGTCCTTGATCAGGGGTTTGATGTTTTCAGCCCCCTGGTCGCTCGTCGGCGGAGCGTAGGGCGCGGTGGGGATGGCACCCAGGGTGACCACCACCTCGGGCAGAATCGGCTCGTCGAGGCCCAGCCCGGCCACGCTCAAGGCGGTCAAAAAGGGCGGGTGCGCGTGGATGACGGCGCCTATGTCCGGCCTTTGCCCAAAGGCCGTAAGGTGCATCTTCAGCTCTGAGGTGGGTCTTCTCCGGCCTTTGGTCACCTCTCCGTCGAGGTCCAGCTCCACCAGCTCCTCGATCTTGAGCCAGCCCAGATGGGCCCCGGAGGGGGTGGTCACGATCTTGTCTTTGAGGCGCACGGAGATGTTGCCGTCAGTGGCCACGACGAGGCCCCGGGCGTGCATCCTCTGGCCGATGATGACCATCTCTTGGCGGGGGTCCACGAGCAAGCCTCAGTATTTGTCCTGGAACCAGTCCAAGACGTAGTGGATGAAGGCCATGGCGCTGGCCATCAGCCCGGCGAAGATGATCAGCCGGCCGACATAGACGACGCCGCCCGACTCGTAGGCCTGACCGAGGAGGACCATGCAGAAGCCGACGACGTAGAACCACATCTTGGCCTTGCCGAAGATGCTGGGGCGGATGGCGAAGTGGCGCTGGGGCGGGTTGGTGCCAAAGAAGCGGTAGATAAAGGAAAGGATCGGTATGACCACGAGGTGGCCTTCGAGAACGAAGATCCAGAAGAGGACCATTTGGCCGATGAACCCCCGGGACCAAAGCAGGAGCACGCTGACCAGGACGAGGAGCTTGTCGGCGATGGGGTCCAGGGCCGTGCCCAGGGGGGTGATCTGGTGGCGCTGACGGGCGGTGATGCCGTCCAAGGCGTCGCTGAGGCCGGCCAGGAGAAGCAGCCAGAAGAGGGTCTTGGTCGAGATCTGGTAGTGCTCGGCCACGGGCAGGAGCAAAATTATGGCCAGCCGGGCGCTGGTGAGGTGGTTGGGGTGGACCATGGACGGGACGAAGTAGGTCACCCGCCTCTCCAGCCACTCTTTCCATTGCTCCAGCCGCTGACGCAGCGTCGGGGAGATCATGGTTTAATTAGCCTGAGCGGCTGAAGATAGTCAAGGCTCGGCAGGATCCGAGGCGGCCGCGGCCAGGAGGCCCTTTTGGGCTGTCAGGGCTGATGGATAGTGTGCTAAGTAAAGACATTGACCGCTTCGCCCTTGAGACCGCGCCAGAGGAAGAGGAGTGAAGCAGGGTTTGGGGGGCAAAGAGACGGGGCCGCTGGGTTAATTGATGGCCGCTTTTTTGTGGAGGTGGGGAGTTGACGGACCAGGACAAGACCAAAGAGCAGCTCATGGACGAAGTGGCGCTTCTGCGCCGCCGCTTGGCCGAGGCTGAAGCCAGGGGCAAGACCGCGCCCAAGAGGCCCGCCGACGCCTCCAGGCGCTGCGCCGAGCGCGCGGAGATGGACACCCACATCGAGTTCATCGCCGACTTTGACCTCATCGAGGCCAAGACCATCAACCTCTCCGAGGGCGGAATCTGCTTTGAGGTGGCCGCGCCGCTGCCCTTTGAGATGCGCTTCGAGGCCGGGGGGCGGACCCACGAGCACCGGGCCCATCTGATCTGGATGATGCGCCTGCCCCAGGGCGGCTGCCGCTTCGGGTGCCAGTTCACGCCCCGGGAGGAAGAGGCGAAGGGCTGAGCGATTGACGTTTGACCGGGTCGTCTTGAGATAGGTCTCGAAAGCTTCTCGGACAGAATAGAGGCGAGATCATGCCTGGGAAATGGTCTATTTTCTAAAAATGGGGGTTGGTTGTGGCTAAGGAGGATTGTCCGGTCTGTTTTGAAGAAAACGCACAAGTTACACAAACGAGCACAACAAAGGTGGGCATCGAGTGCCCGCGATGCGGTCGGTTCTTTGTTAGCTATAGATTCATGGCGTCTGCGAGTGACGAGAGAGGCGAACTGGGCGCACGGAAAAGCCGCCTGCGGGCCGATGTTTCGGCCTGGATTCGGGAAAATGAGAATCGTGGTTTATTTTTGGGCATTGGTTTCTTAAGCCCAAGAGATCCTGACTCTGATCGGGCCGCTTTCGAGGCGGCCCGAGTGCGAACATTCCATGAAAAGGCGGACAGACTGCTTTTGGCCTTTGAAAAAAAGACGGACTTCGCGGGCCAGCCTCTGGTTTGGTTTAAGAAGATTCCTGAATTGACCGCGCGGGCCTGGGCGCTTAATGGATTGGAGCTGAAGGAGATAATCAGGTTCCTTGAGAGCGAGGGCCGGGTTATGCCAACAGGCGGCGAGACCCAGGTGAAAATTGACGGAAAAGACTTTGGAGTAAGGGATTACTTCATCGGGCCAGCCGGTTGGGCTTACCTGGAAAAACTGAAAGAGCTTCGGCCGGACTCCATGCAGGCCTTCGTGGCCATGCCTTCATCAGACGAGATGTTGCGTGTCTACGAAAAAGCCTTACGACCTGCCATTGAGAACGACGCCAAATACAAAGCTCTGCTTATATTACTCCACGAGCACGTAAACCGCATCGACGACGAGATCCTGGTCCAAATCAAACGCAGCCGTTTCATGGTCGCAGACGTCACCGGTCAAAATGCCAACGTCACTTTCGAGGCCGGTTATGCCTTGGGTCTGGGGCTGCCCGTCATCTGGACTTGCCGCGATGACGAGGACAAAGGCAAGCTTTTTGACATCCGTCAGTACAATTGCTGTTTTTGGAAGCCCGACGATCTCAAGAGTCTGCGCGAGCGTCTCGCGTATCGGATTGAAGCCCTTATAGGCAAGGGAGAGTTTATTAAAGAAGAAAAATCGGACTAGCCCGGATATTTCACGAGAGCCTTAAATGAGACCTGATTGGCTGTTTTGCC
>CAYXRH010000466.1:0-3065 GCA_964466355.1 uncultured Thermodesulfobacteriota bacterium | reverse complement strand
GGTGCACTCGGCCTTGAGCGTGGACTGGGGATCGAGGCGCATGGCCTTGCCAAGGGCCGCGACCGCCTCCTCGGGCCGCCCGGCCCAGACGAGGATCTCGGCCAGATTGCTGAACAGCTCAGCGTCGTTGGGATTTCTCTCCATGGCCGTCTCCAACTCGGCGATGGCCGCCTCGTATTGGCGGCGCCACAGATAGACCCAACCCATCAGGATGCGCCCCTCGGTCAGGGATTCGTCGAGGGCGAGGGCCCGGCGGGCCATGTGGGCCGCTTGGCTCAGCTTGACCTGATCGTCAGACCAGCCCAGGGACCACTCCTGGAAATAGGTCCAGCCGATGCCGGTGTAGGCTTCGGCGTAATTGGGGTCCAATTCGAGGGCCTTCTCGAACATCCCTCGCGCCTCCAGGTTGTCTTGCCTGTTGAAGCGCTTGACCAGCTCCCGCCCGCGCAAGACCAGGTCGTAGGCCTGCATGTTCTCGGTCTGCTTGCGCAACACGCGCTGGCGCTCGCCTTCGCTCAGCTTGACCTCCAAGGCGGCCACGATCTTGGCCACGACCTCGTCCTGGAGGCCAAAGACGTCCTCCAGGTCGCCGTCGTAGCGCTCGGCCCAGATGTGATAGCCGGTCGTGGTGTCGATGAGCTGAGCGGTGATGCGCACCCTTTCGCCGGCGCGGCGCACGCTGCCCTCCAACAGGTAGCGCACACCCATCTCCTGACCGACCTTCTCGGGCTTCACGGCCCGGCCTTTGTAGGTGAAAGAAGAGTTGCGCGATATGACGAACAGGCCCGATATCTTGGACAGGTCGGTGATCAGATCCTCGGTTATGCCGTCGCTGAAGTATCCGTCCTCCTCGTGGACGCTCATGTTGACAAAGGGCAGAACGGCGATGGAGGGCCTGTCCGGCAGCTTCAGGGAGCGGATGACCGTGGCCGCGGCCTTGAGCTTTCGAGAGGCCTCGCCGCTGTGGTGCTTTCTTATGCCTCCGGCCACCACCAGGCCCACCGCCAGGGCCAAGGCCACGGCCGCGAGAAGCCTCTTTTTATTCACTCTCGCGCTGACCCATCGCCACGGCCCCGCCCTCGAAGCCGCCTGGCCAGCCAACAAAACCCGGTAGACGCGTATGTGGGCCTCAATGTTCTTGACCCGCTGTTTGCCCAGGTAGGCGTACCTAAGGTCCAGCTTGTTGCACACCTGGTCGTGGACGATCCCGGAGATGCAGATGCCGCCGGCCTCGGCCAGGCTCTCCAGGCGGGCGGCGACGTTGACCCCGTCGCCGTAAATCCGCTCCCCTTCGACGACCACGTCGCCCAAGTTTATGCCGATGCGAAACTCCATCTTGCGCTCGTCCGGCAGGGCGGCGTTGCGGTTTTTGAGCTCGACCTGCACGGCCGCGGCGCACTCCACGGCGTCCAC
Organism: uncultured Thermodesulfobacteriota bacterium; assembly: GCA_964466355.1. Lineage (GTDB taxonomy): Bacteria > Desulfobacterota > Desulfarculia > CAYXRH01. The sequence goes on along the minus strand of CAYXRH010000466.1, from coordinate 1,652 downwards.
GACGCTGGCGAACTCGGCCAGGAGGTTGTCGCCCGGCGAATCGACCACCCGGCCCCGGCGCTCGGTGATGAGAGTGCGCATCAGACCACGGTATTCATTGAGGGTGCGGATGGTGGCCAGCTCGTCATCGCCCATGAGGCGCGAGTACCCCTGGACGTCGGCGCTCAAGATGGCGGCCAGCCTGCGCTGGAGACCGAACGGCTCCATGAACGACTCCTGATAAAAAAATTAAGCCCTTCCCCAAAAGCTGTCAATCGCCTCGGCCAGCCAGGGTTTTGGGCCTGAGTCAAGGCCCCAGGGGAAAAAGGGCGTAGCCTCAGCTTCTGATCGGGCTGGACTCTCGCTTAAAACCGCGCGGCCAAGGAGCCTGGACGGCCGTCCTAAAGCCGGCAGGCGACCAGGGAGAGGGTTTCGGCCAGATGGCATCTCACCGCGCGGCCCGGGGCGATCCTTTTAAGCTCGGGCTCTTCGGCCCGGCATCTGGGCTCAACGTAACGGCAGCGGGGATGAAAACGGCAGCCGGGCGGCGGATTGCTCGGATCAGCCACCTCGCCCTTGAGGAGGACGCCCCGCTGACACCGGGCCGGATCCGGGATGGGCACGGCCATCATCAGGGCTTCAGAGTAGGGGTGTTTCGGGGCCTCAAACAACTGGCCGACCTCGGCCACTTCGACCAGCTGCCCGACGTACATCACCGCCACCTGGTCGCAGATGTGGCTGACCACGCTCAGATCGTGGGCGATGAAGATGTAAGTCAGGGAGAACTCGTTCTGCAGGTCCATGAGCAGGTTCAGAACCTGGGCCTGAACCGACACGTCCAAGGCCGAGACCGGCTCGTCGGCCACGACCAGTTTCGGATGAAGGGCCAGGGCCCGGGCGATGCCGATGCGCTGGCGCTGTCCCCCGGAAAAAGCGTGCGGGTATCGGTTGAGATGCTGGGGTTTGAGGCCCACTTGGACCAGAAGCTCCTCGACCTGCTCCTGGCGCGCCCGGCGGGACTTGAGGCCGTTGACCAGAAGCGGCTCGCCGATGATGTCAAAGACGGTCATGCGCGGATTCAGCGAGGAATAGGGATCCTGAAAGATCATCTGCATGTGCCGTCTGATCTGCTTCAGGGTCTCGTGCGAGGCCCGGCCCACGTCCACCACCCGCTCGTCGAGCCTGAAGAGGACCTCCCCGGCGGTGGGCTTGAGGGCTCTCAGGATGCTCCGGCCGACGGTGGTTTTACCCGACCCGCTCTCGCCGACCAGACCGAGACATTGGCCTGGCCTCAGCTCAAAGCTGACCCTGTCCACGGCCCGAACGTGACCGATGACCCGCTTGAAGGGGCCCTTGGTGATGGGAAAGTGCTTCTTGAGGTCGCGGACCTCTAAAAGCGGCGGCCGAATCTCAGGCATCCCGAGGCTCCAACGCTTGATTGTCCACCGCCGGACACCGGGCGACCTTGTGGCCGGGATGGACCTCCACCAGCTCCGGACGGGCCCCGGCGTCGCATTGGCCGGTCTTCATCAACTCGCAGCGCGGATGAAAAGGACAGCCGGCCAATTGGGTGAAGGGATCGGGCACCGAGCCCTTGATGACCTTCAGTTTGGTGCGCCGCCCCCCGGCCAGGCCCGGGATGGAGAGCATCAGGGCCGTGGTGTAAGGGTGGA
>CAYXRH010000465.1:0-3070 GCA_964466355.1 uncultured Thermodesulfobacteriota bacterium | reverse complement strand
CTTGGAGCAAGCCCATCTGCCCCAGGTGGCGGACATCATCTCCGCCGCCCGCGAAACCCTATCTTGAGGGCCTGGTGGTCATCGTTGATGAATAAAAGACAGGCGGGGGCCGGGGTTATGGGCTCGGCGCCTTTTTTACCCCTCTGAGCAAGACCTCGAAGCCCATCTCCAAGGTCGACTCCAGATAGGCTTTGCGCGGGTCGATCCGTCGCTTGGCCTCTTCCCAGAGCAACACCCCCGAGAAGGCGCCCCAGAAAAGGTCGGTCAAGGCCGTGGTGTTGGTCGGGACGAATTTTCCCTCCGCGATGCCGATTTCAAGTATGGAGGCGATCTTGCTCATGAAGCTCCTGGCCCGCTCGTTGAGCCACTCCAATCTCGGCGGGTGGAGGATGTTCAGGGAGTCCTCAAGCTGGAAATGGAGTATGGCCCGCATGGCCACCGGATCGGAGAGATAGCTCTGGTACAAGGCCGCCCAGGCGGCGCGGAGCTTGTCCTCAGGGGAGAGGTCTTGGTTGTTGACGATCTTGGTCATCTCCTGGTCCATGAACTCCAGGGGCCCGATGTTCAGCGCGGCGTACAAATCGTCCTTGTTCTTGAAATAGAGGTAAATCGTGCCGGTGCTGAGTTCGCATTCGTTGGCTATCTCCTCGATGGTCGCCTCCCGGAAGCCCTTTTCCAAAAAGACCTTTTTGGCGGCGTTGAGGATGTCCTCTCTTCTTTGGGCTTTCTCCCTTTCCTTTCTCTCAGCGGTTCCCATCACCAATCCCTTTCCCGCCTTGAATCTATTCAAACCCGACGGCGGGCGCCGAGGTCGCGATCTTTTGGTCTCACACTCGCCGGCAAATCAATTCATAAACTGAATATGCTTCATGATAATTTTTAGGTCAAGGCCGTTGCCGGCCCGCTAGGGCGATTTCCGGGGTCTGATCTGAGGAGCGCCTTAGACCAAGGACTTAAAAAAACGGAGGCCCGCTCACTTGGCCAGCTCGACCACTGTGTCCAGGAGGACGTTGGCCCCCTGGGCGATGTCCGGCCAGTCGGTCCACTCCTCGGGGCAGTGACTGCGGCCGTCCTTGCTGGGCACGAAGATCAGGCCGATGTCAGTCAATGCGGCCAGCTTGCAAGCGTCATGAAGGGCGCCGCTCATCATGCTCCGCGTCGCCAGGCCTCTGTTTCTGGCCTTGGCCGCGATCAGCTCGGCCAGATGCTCGGGGATGATCACCGGCGGCACCGCGAGGCGCGGCTCCATTTTAAATTTCAGCCCGCGGGCCCGGCAGACCTCCTCGATGACTTCCTTGATCTTTTGGGGCATGAGCGCCAAATTATCGGCCGCCGAATCCCTCACGTCCAGGCTGAACACGACCTTGCCCGGAATGACGTTGATTGAGCCGGGCTCGACGTTGATGAAGCCCACCGTGGCCACGGTGTGCGGCCCCATCTGACGGGCGGCGATGTCCTCCACGGCGGCAATGATTCTGACCGCGCCCTGAAAGGCGTCGCGGCGAAAGGCCATGGGCGTGCCCCCGGCGTGATCGGCCGCGCCCTCGATGGTCACCGTGAACCACTTCAGCCCAGCGACGGACTCGACGACGCCCACGGAGAGGCCTTCTCGGTCCAGGACCACGCTCTGCTCGATGTGGAGCTCGAGCATGGCTTTAATCTCGCCGGGCTCAAGAACCGAGTCGTCGTCCGGAACGACCCCGGCCTCAGCCATGGCCTCCTCGAAGCTGATTCCGTCTTTATCCCTGGCCTGATAAACCGTCTCGACGTCCACGCCGCCTGACCAGGCCGAGCTTCCGGCCAAGACGCGCCCGAAGCGGGCGCCCTCCTCCTCGGTGAAGACGGCCACGTCGATGGGGTGGGCGTGGGGCACTTTGTTGGCCACGATGACCCTGGCCGCCTCCAGGGCCGCAAAGACGCCCACCGGGCCGTCGAACCGGCCGCCGTTCAAGACAGTGTCGAGGTGGGAGCCGGTCAGGACGGCCGGCCTATTCGGATCACCGCCGGCGCGCCGACCCCGGAGGCAGCCGGCCCGGCGGATGGTCACCTCGGCGCCAATCTTGTGTAGCTCCGCGATGACGTAGCGGTAAGCCCGCATGTACTCCGGGGTGAACGTCAGCCGGGTGACGCCCTGGCCCGGGGTGATGTTGAAGGCGCTGATGGTCTCGATGTCCTTCTTGATGCGCTCGGCGTCGACCTCCACGCCGCTCCCCTCCTCAGCGGTCAGGCGGTGATGGAAAAAGGTATGCGGGGGCCGGCCCTGGGCAGAGGATTTTATTCAAAGGCCTTGAGCCGGAGGCTGCTGTCGGGCTGCCGCTCCCAGATGACCTTCTCCATGTGCCGCAGGGTGACCACCTCCCGCTGCAGCCCTTTTTCATCCAGGCCCGTGGCCTTTAAAAGCTCGGGGATCGTCACCCGGCCCTTGTCTTGCACCAGGTTGAGGATGGTCTCCTGGATTTGGGTGAACATTTTGTCCTGCTGCTCCAGGCGGCTGGCGGTGTAGATCGCCCAGGGATCACAGCCCGTGGCCGGGCTCATGGCGTCCATGTAGCAATCGTCGCAGAGGATTCGTCCGGCGTGCTCGTGGGCCTCATCCGGCGAGATCTCATCCTGACAGCCATTACACTTCATCTTTGGCCCTCCTCTCTGGCTCCACCCCCCGCTGGGCCTATAATCCCATGATGGCCGAGCTTGTCAAGCCGCTCGGGCTGGCTGGGAGCATGGTCTCAGGTCACGGCCTCGGAATTTTTCAGGCAGCGCCGGATGATCTGGGCCACGTCGAGGACCTGGATTTGGTCTTCCAACTTCTTGTCTCTCACGGCGTCGTCGAGCATGATCAGGCAGTAGGGACAGGCCGTCACCCAGGTGCGGGCTTTTGTCTTCAGAAGCTCCTCGGCGCGGAGGAGGTTGATGCGCTGGCCGGCTCTCTCCTCGAGCCACATCCGCCCGCCGCCGGCGCCGCAGCAAAAGCCTTCCCGCCGCCGCCTGGGGGCCTCGACCAATTCTGCGCCGGCCGCCCGGACCAGCCGGCGGGGGGCGTCGTAGATGTCGTTGTAGCGGCCCAGATAGC
>CAYXRH010000464.1:0-3087 GCA_964466355.1 uncultured Thermodesulfobacteriota bacterium | reverse complement strand
GCGGCCGGGACCGCATCCCCATCATCTGGTTCCAGGACACCTCGGGCATCGACGTCGGCGACATCGCCGAAAAGGCCGAGCTGCTGGGCCTGGGTCAGTCGCTCATCTACTCCATCGAGCAGACCGACGTGCCCCAGATGCTCATCGTCCTGCGTAAAGGCACGGCCGCGGCCCACTACATCATGGGCGGCCCCACGGCCAACAATCACAACGCCTTCACCCTGGGCACGCCCACGACCGAGATCTACGTCATGCACGGCGAGACGGCGGCCGCGGCCTCGTTCTCGCGGCGCCTGGTCAAGGAAAAAGACGCCGGCCGCTCCCTGGAGCCGGTCATCGAGCGGATGAACGCCCTGGCCCAGCAGTACCACGACCAGTCCCGGCCGTGGTACTGCGCCAAGCGGGGTTTCGTGGACGAGGTCGTCTCCTTCAAGGACATGCGCCGCTACATGGTCACCTTCGCCAACTGTGTCTACCAGAACCCCACCTCCATCTGCCCTCAGCACCATCTCATGCTGCCGCGGATAATCAGAGGCTGAAGCAAGGCTAACGGCCATTCAGGTCAGGGGCGCTCTTTAAAAGAAGCGCCCCTGACCTCTGGCTCGTTGACCTCGGCCTGCCGGAGACTTAGCTTACTGACGGCCCGAGCCGCCCGAGGCCGATCTTGAGTTAAAACGAGAGGTGCCCACGGATTGTCATGGATGGTCAGGAAGAGCCCCACCGAGAGTCGAGACGCCCCCTGGTGAACATACGCCAGATGGAGATAGACGATCTGGCCAGCGTCTTTCATCTGGGCGAGCGCCTCTTCACCGCCCGGGAGGTGCCGAATCTGTACCGGACCTGGGACGAATACGAGGTCGTGGATCTGTTTCAAAGCGACCCGGATTTCTGCCTGGTGGCCGAGGTGGACGGCCGCCCGGTCGGCTTCGCCCTCGGCGCGACGCTCGAAAAAAGCCGCTCCGCCTGGAAATACGGCCACCTTTTCTGGTTGGGCGTGGAGCCCTCGCAACGCGCCTCAGGCGCTGCGGCCAAGCTGTTCGCCCACTTCAGGGACCTGATGATCCGAAGCGGGGTGCGCATGCTGGTCGTGGACACCGAGGCCGACAATCTGCCAGCCCTGAAGTTCTTCCGCAAGATGGGTTTTGGCAAGCCCCAGGAGCACATCTACCTCAGCCTGAACCTGTCGGGCCAACGCCAAGCGGCCAAGAACAAGAAAAACAACCACAAGAAGCCCCCCAACCACCTCCTCGAATGAAATGATCAACCCTTCATCCGCCATAAGACCTGAGCGCCTCCGCCGGCTCCTGAAGCGCCTCATCGACATCTACAGCCCTTCGGGCAAGGAAGAGGAAGCGGTCGATTTTCTTTACGCTCACCTCAGACGCCTCGGCCTGCCCGCGGCAAAGCAGCGGGTGGACGAGCGGAGGCACAACCTCATCCTCGCTCCAGAGGACGGCGAGGTCACCCTGGCCCTCGTCGGCCACGTGGACACGGTCAGTGCTTACGATCTGGAGGACTTTGGCTTCAACCAGCAGGGCGACTTGATAAGGGGTCTGGGCGCCTCGGACATGAAGGGTGCCGTGGCGGCCATGGTCGAGGCCTTTGTCTGCCTCTTCGAGCAAAAGCCTTCTTCATGGCCGGTGGCCCTGGCCTTGGTGGTCGGCGAAGAGGAGGACGGCGACGGCGCCGAAAGACTGGTCGAGGACTTTCACGCCCCCTGGGCCATCATCGGCGAGCCGAGCGACCTCAAGCCCTGTCTGAGCCACTACGGCTATCTGGAGACGCAGATCACCACCCAGGCCCAAAGGCTCCACGCCTCCCTGGCCAACCAGGGCTCCAACCCGGTGAAGCAAATGCTCGAGCTGCTCTTGCAAATTTCCAGCCACCTCGAAAGCCGCCGGCCAGAGCTGGTGCTCAACATCAGGGACCTCATCAGCCCCGAGGCCGGCTTCGTCGTCCCGGACCGCTGCGAGGCCTGGCTGGACATCCATCTGCCCCCCACAGCGCCGGTGAGCGAAATAGTCATGGAGATCGAGGACCTCCTCGCCGAAGCCCAAAGGCAAAACAGCCAGCTCGACGCCTCGCTGCGCTTCGTCACGGTCCACCCCGGCTACGAGCTGCCGGCCAAGGGTCTGGTCGTGGAGGCGCTCAAGAGCGCCCTGGCCGAGCTGAACCATCCCTGGCAACTCCAGGCCTTTCCCAGCCACTCCGACGCCAATCTGCTCTTCGCCTCGGGCGTGAAGCCCATCATCCTCGGCTGCGGCCGCCTGGACGAGGCCCACGCTCCGGATGAATCAGTCTCCCTGGCCCAAGTCGAGGCCGCGGCCGCGATCTATCTGGCCGTCCTGAGCCGGTTGTGCCAGACTTGAAGCTTCGCCTTAAATTCAAACAGCCCCATGAATCCTCTGAAAACACCTTGTGCGAAGAGCTTTAAAAACCGTACACTGTCTCGCCGGACCAGCGGGCCTGGGTCGGCTGACCCAGAAGCATCGCTTAGATTGGTGAAGATCTTTGCTGGTCCAATTGCTCGAATTAACCCTCAAGCCCCCAGAACAGGAAGAAGACATGACCCGAGAAGAACTGAAGGAAAAGACCCGAGGCACGGCCGAGCTTTATTTCAAGGGCGTAAGCGGCGAAAGGCCCTTTGACCTGTGGCGGGCCTTTGACCCAGAGCTGGCCAAGGACCTCTCGCTTTTCATCACCGGCCAGCTTTACGCCCGGGGCAAGATCCCCCACCCCACCCGCCAACTGGTCACCGTGGCCGCCCTGTGTGTTTTGGAACGCCCGGACGAGCTGCGGCTTCACCTCCACGCCGCCTTGAACGTGGGCTGTTCGCCCGAGGAGGTGGCCGAGGTCATCTTCCAGATGGCCACCTACGGCGGCGTGCCGGTGGTCAACACGGCCCTCAAAATCTTCAGAGAGGTGCTCAAGGAGCGGGGGCGGTGGATTGACACTGACGAAAAATGAGCTTTATACTTTAAATAGACCCGAGGTCCCCATGGCCCGCCTCATCAAACTCTCTTTTCTCTTTGTTCTAGCCCGGATATTTCACGAAGGAGGTTGGCGAAGCAGCCATAGTCCCTTATA
>CAYXRH010000463.1:0-3097 GCA_964466355.1 uncultured Thermodesulfobacteriota bacterium | reverse complement strand
TTTGAGGTGATCACCAGCGAGGACGGGGCGGGCTGGACCGCCTTTCTGCGCAGTCTGGTGGAGCGCGGCTTGTCCGGGGTCAAGGTGGTGGTTTCCGACGACCACAAGGGGCTCAAGGCGGCCCTGGCGGCCGAACTGCCGGGGGCGTCATGGCGCGGTGCCGCACCCACTTCATGCGCAATCTGCTCACCAAGGTGCCCAAGAGCGCCCAGGACCTGGTGGCCGCCCTGGTGCGCTCCATCTTTGCCCAGCCCAGCGCCGAGGAGGTCTGGGCCCAGCACGGCCGAGGGGTGGAGCAGCTGGAGGGCCGTTTCCCGGCAGCGGCCGAGATGCTGGCCGAGGCGGCGGACGACATCCTGGCCTTCACCTCTTTCCCCAAATCCATGTGGCGCCAGATCTGATCCAACAATCCTCAGGAGCGCCTGAACCGAGAGTTCAGGCGCCGCACCGATGTGGTGGGCATTTTCCCTAACCGCCCAGCCATCATCAGGCTGGTGGGCGCGGTGCTGGCCGAGCAGAACGACGAGTGGGCTGTGGCCCGCAGATACATGTCGGCCGAGTCCTTAGAGCAGGCTCAGGCCGGCATAACCGCCACCAAGGAGGTCAACAACGTCAAGCAGATTGTGCTTGATCAATGTCGGATGGCTGGATGGTGTATACCACTTGACTGGACGTGGCCCATGCTGGAGAGGCTCTTCGTCGAGGAAGGTCGTCGCCGGAAGATCATCCCCAATGCCTTCGGGGAGAGGCCGGTCCTCAAGCTCATGTACGCCGCCCTGCCCAGGGCCTCGCAGAATTGGCGGCGCCTCTCCATGAGCCAATTCGAACGTCGGCAATTAGAATCAATCAAAAAGGAGTTGGATGAGGAATACCGTAACAAAATTCAAACCAAAACCGGGTTGGCAGGGATGCGAAATCTCAACCCCTCATTTTCCAGCCAAAAGGAGACTTGACCTCAGTAGGTCTTGGAGTGCGTCCATGATTTCCTCTTCAGATTGGAAAAAGCAACTTCGACAGGCATGCCCCATATCCTGGCCCTGCCGAAGATAGGAACGGGCATGGATGAGATAATCCTCCGCCGGGCCAAGGTGATTACTCTAAATCCGGTCCATCCCCGGACCGGGGCGGTACTCATCAGCGGCGGCCGGATCGCTTGGGTTGGAAACGAGGCGGCCCTCCCCCGGCGAGGCCGGGTTAGGGAAATCGACTGTCGCGGCCAGACCGTTACACCCGGCTTCATCGACGCCCACTCTCATCTTTTAGCCTACGCTGAGAGCATGCTGATCGTTGATCTGAGCCCGTCTGGGGGAATCACCTCCATCTCGGATATTCAACGAACCATCCAGAAGACGGCTCGCAAAAAGCCCGTTGGCGCCTGGATAAGGGCCGGTGGATACGATGAGTTCCGTTTGAGGGAGAGACGCCACCTGACTCGCTGGGACTTGGACGAGGCGACCGCTGATCATCCAGCCAAGATCACTCATCGATCAAGACACGCCCATGTTTTAAACAGCCTGGCTCTTAAACTGACCGGCATCACTAGGGAAACACCCGACCCCCCTGGAGGTCTTATTGAGCGGGACATAGAATCCGGCGAGCCGAATGGTTTGTGCTATGAGATGAGCGACTTTCTGACCAAAAGAATACCGCCTTTGGAAGAGGCCCAAATGGAGTCAGGGCTTCGCACGGCCAACCAGAAGATTCTCTCCTTCGGCATAACCTCTGTTCAAGAGATGTCATCTCATAATGACTCCAAGCGCTGGCGTTTGTTCGAACGCTTAAAAGAAGAGGGAGTTATCAAGAGCCGGCTTTCAATGTTTCTGGGTCTGAACGCTTTTAAGAATCATCGATGGCGTGACTGCCGGACTCATCTTGACCCGGATCAGCTTCGACTGGGCGGGGTGAAAATAATCCTTGACAAAACCACCGGTCGGCTGGTTCCCGGCCAGGAGGAGTTAAACGAGGCGGTTCTTAATGTACATCGAGCTGGCTTTCAGGTGGCCATCCACGCCATTGAGGAGAGCGCGACTGAGGCCGCCTGTTCGGCTATTAAATATGCTCAAGAGAAATACCCTCGACCGGACCAGCGACACCGTATTGAACATTGCTCGGTCTGCCCGCCCGCCTTGGCCGGAGAGCTCGCCTCCCTGGGTGTTATCGTGATCACCCAGCCAGGGTTCATCTATTACCACGGCGAGAGATACCTTCACACCGTCCCCAGGGACCAGTTGGCCCATCTTTATCCGATCAAAAGGCTCATAAAAAAAGGCGTCAAAGTAGCGGCCGGCTCGGATTGCCCTGTGGCGCCGGCAAATCCCCTGATAGGAATTTACGCGGCTGTCACCCGGAAGGCTAATACAGGCCGGATTGTCCTGGCCGAAGAGCGCATCCCCCCTTTGAAGGCGCTTTCAATGTTCACCACTCGGGCGGCCGAGGCCTCTTTTGAAGATGCTTTTAAGGGCTCGATCGCCCCTGGCAAAGCGGCTGACCTGGTGGTTCTAAACGGCGATCCGACCATTTTACCGCCCGAGGAGATAAAGGATCTTGAGGTCCAAATGACCATAATCAACGGCGAGGTGGTTTGGCACAGGTCGGGCTAACCGATGACCCCGCAGGCGACGTAGGAGTTGAATTCATCTTCACTCAAATCTAAAAGCTCCAAAAAAACGTATCGGTTGTCCTGGCCCAGCAGGGGCGCGGCCCGCCAGCCTGTGGTGGTTGCCCGGCTCAGCTTAATGGGATTGGCCTCTGAGACTGTCTGTCCTAAGAGAGGGTGATCGAGAGAAACAAAAAAATCTCTGGCTCTCAACTGAGGGTCCTGAGCCAAGTCCTCGGCGTTTTGAACCAGTTCGGCCGGAACGCCCGCCTCCTGAAGAAGTTTGACCAGATCTTCGGCTTTCTGCCGGGCCGTCCATTGGCTGAGCAGCTCATCCAACTCTCTTGCGTTTTCTCGCCTTTTGGGCAGACTGGCAAATTCGTCCCGCTTGATTAAATCAGGCTGGCCCATGACTTTACAAAGGGCCTCCCATTCGGCCTCGGTGAAGACGGCGATGACGCACCAGCGGTCCTGCCCAAGACAGGGGTAGCAGTCGTAAGG
>CAYXRH010000462.1:0-3098 GCA_964466355.1 uncultured Thermodesulfobacteriota bacterium | reverse complement strand
CTTACTAACTACCCTTATCTATAGATTACTCCTTAGAACGCTAATTGGTATTAGGCCAGGCGAGCGTCGAGGCCGGCGCTCACTGAGCGGAGGGAGCCAGCCTGACCATTGTCTTCTTTTCAAAGCTCTCGTAGGCGGCCAGGATGATCTGGAGGGCCGCCAGACCGTCCTGGCCCGTGGCCGGAAGGGGCGCGCCGCTGATGATGCTCTGGGCGAACAATTCGATCTGGAGGCCGAAGTGGTCGGGGTTGACCCTCTCGGCCAGGGGAAGCTGCTTCACGCCGTGGGGCCCGAAGTGATAGAGCCTGTTGGCGTAATGAAAGACCCTCAGCGCCCCTTTCTCGCCGTGGATGTGGATGCTGCCCGGCTGGGGGTCCCAGTCGCCGCCGGGCAAAAGCTCGCCGCTGACGCCCCAACTGGCGCCGTGGCTGAAGGCACCCTCCCAGGGCAGCACCGTCGGCCAGGTGGCCTCGTGGTAGATCAGCTGGCCCAGGCCGCCGTTGTCGAAGAACATCGTCAGATACTCCGTGGCCGGCGGGGCGCCGGAGCGGTTGCCCCGCCCGAAGACCCCCTCCACCCGCGCCCCGGCCAGCCAGGGCATGATGTCGGCGAAGTGGATGCCGTGGTCCACCAGACCCATGCCGCCGCCGCCGGGGGTTCCGGTCGGATAGTGGTGCGGCCCCAGATCGCGCCAGCCCTCGAGGCCCGCGCCGCCGACGTAGGTCTCCGCAATGAGGTGGACGCGGCCCAGGTCGCCTCGCGCGATCATCTCCTTGGCCTTCAGAACCGGCGGCAGGCAGCGGTAGGACGAGCCGTAGGCCAACTTGACCCCGGCCTGGCCACAGGCCTGGATCATGGCCTCGCCGTCCTCGAGGCTCAGGGCCATGGGCTTCTCGCAGAGCACGTGAAGACCCCTGGAGGCGGCCAGTTCGGTCAGGGCGCGGTGGGCCAGGGGCGGGGCCAGAATACAGACCGCGTCCAGGGCCTCGGCCTCCAACATCTCTTGGACCTCGGCGTAGCCCTTCATGCCCCACCTGGCCGTCATGTCCGCCAATCTCTCGGGGTTTGGCTCCGCCCCGGCCGCGATCTCGATGGCGTTCACCTTTTGGTAGGCGGTTAGGTACGATTCGGCCACCTTGCCCAGCCCGATCAATCCGAGTTTCAGTTTGGACATGCCGTCGTTCCCCCTTTTTAATCGCCGGACTGAAGCAGCCGCGCTTGAAGCCCAATCAATCAGCCAACAGGTGAGGCAGGTCCTCGACGACCAAGGGCTTGAGCGTTTCGAGGCTCTTTTCAAAAGCGGCCACGGCGGCGTCGATCTCCTTTTCCGTCATCGGCGTGGAGATGATGAACATGCACCGCGGCGCCACGTAGATGCCCTGGTTGAGCATCTCCAGGTGAAACAGCCGGACCAGGTCGCCGGCCGCGTTCTTCATCAAGGCCGCTTCCCTGGCGTTCTTCGGCTCGCTCGCCCCCCAGTGGACGTTTAAAAGGGAGCCCTGACCGCTGACCTGGAGCTTCAATTCGGCCGCGGCGGCGGCAGCCTTGAAGCCGGCTCGCAGGCGCTCCCCCAGCTCATTGATCCTGTCGGCGGCGGCTTGATCGAAAAGCTTGAGGGCGACCAGGCCGGCGGCCATGGCCACGTTGTGGCCGTTGAAGGTGCCGCCGTGGATCACCGCGGGGGAGTGGCGGGGATCAAAAACGGCCATTATGTCCGCCCGCCCGCCAAAGGCGCCCACCGGCAGGCCTCCGCCGATGAGCTTGCCCAGGGTGGTCATGTCGGGCCTCACGCCGCTGAGGGCCTGCATGCCCCCCCAGTCGAGGCGGAGGGTGACTACCTCGTCGAAGATGAGCACCACTTCGTAGCGGTCGGCCAATTCCCTCAGCCCCCTCAGATAGCCGGGCGAGGGGGTGATGAGACCGGCCGCGGCCATGATCGGCTCCACGATGACCGCCGCCAAACGATGCCGGTCCCGCTTCATGAGAACCTCGACGGCCTCCAGATCGTTGAACGGGGCGATGACGACATCACCCACGGCGCCGCCCGGCACCCCTGGTCCGACGCGCTTTGAGGGCAGGCCCTGGGCCTCCACATCCGGGGTCAGATTCACCTCGGCCACGTCATGGGTGCCGAGGTAGCTGCCGTCCATCTTCATCACCACATCCCGGCCGGTGAAGGCCCGGGCCCCCCTGAGGGCGAACATGGTCGCCTCGGTGCCGGAATTGCAGTACCGAATCAGGTCCAGGGAGGGCATTCGCTGGCGGAGGTGCTCGGCGTGGCGGTATTGTATCTCGCTCGGGGCGCCGAAGATGGCCCCCTTGGAGAGCTGAGCCGCGGCGGCGGCGGTGATCTCCGGATGGGCGTGGCCGTGGATGAGCGAAGTGTAGTTGCTCAAAAAATCCAAGTACTCGTTTCCGTCGCCGTCAAAAAGGCGGCAGCCCTGGCCTCTTTCCATGTACACCGGATGGGGCTCAAAGTAGAGTGACGTCCGGGTGTCGCCCCTGGGGAGATGCCTGCAGGCGGCGGCGTGGTGAGCCGCGGAGGTGGTCGTCTTGGCCTGATAGGCCTCCAAAACCCGTTGAACAACCTGCTCGCGCGCTTTACCGGCCATTCCACCCTCCCTTGTCATCGCCGGCCCCTCGCCGGCAGGGGGCGAGGCCAGAGCCGAAAGATCATTTTTAGGCTCAAAATCCCTTCAGCGCCGCGGCGGGTCGCCTGGCGGGACCATGTCCTTGAGTCTCGTCTTGAGCACCTTTCCGCCGGGGTTGCGGGGCAGCTCCTCGATGAGGCTCATCGAGGCCGGGAGCTTGAAGTCAGCGATCAGGCCGCGGCAGTGCTCGATGATCTCCTCCTCGCTCGGACTCTGGCCGGCCACCGGGACGATGAAGGCGTGGACCACCTCGCCGAAAATGGAGTGGGGCCGGGGGACCACGGCCGCCTCGAGAACCTTGGGGTGGCTGATGAGAACCGACTCGACCTCGATGGAGTAGATGTTCTCCCCGCCGCGGTTGATCATGTCCTTTTTGCGGTCAACGATGTAGACGTAGCCCTCCTCGTCGAGGCGGGTGTTTTATAATTTGTGGAGCCAGCCCTGTGG
>CAYXRH010000461.1:0-3106 GCA_964466355.1 uncultured Thermodesulfobacteriota bacterium | reverse complement strand
ATTCGACGCCGTCCGCCCTGACCCGCCACCCCTCCACCAGGCCGCTGGCCTCCATTAGATACGGCCTCTTCGGCTCGGCTGGGGTGAGATAAACCGTCGCTTCCCCGGGGCCGAGGTGGACGTAAAGGCTGCCCTGGTGACGGATGAAGCCCTGGACGTTGATGGAGCGCTCCAGGTCCACGCCTTCTTCGAGGCCATCAAAGCGGATCGTCCTCGCCTGGCCGTAATCCTTGAGCCTGAATCCGCCGCCAGGAGCGGCCTCGAGCGTGGTGGAGAGGAATCCTTGGACCATTTCAAAGTAGTGGCTGGTGAAGATGGGGGCCAGGGACTGTTTGGAGACCCAGTCCAGAACGTACTTCAGGGCGTTCAAAGAGGCCAACTTGGCCCCGGAGTAGAAATGATAGTAGACGTTGATCGGCCTCAGCCTCATCGGAGATTCGGTCCGTTCAAAGGTCTGGACGATCCGCCTGAACCCCCAGAATGGACCGCTCCACCGGTTGGTGAAGATGTTCTCGTTGGCCATGGAGGCGTACATTTGGAACACCTTCCCCACCGGCAGAATCAGGGGGGCGACCCTGGTCACCGAGGCGGTCATGGCGTCATAAACCGTGTCCCCGCCGTTGATGTTGGCGAGGCCCAAAGAGTCCACCCGGGCCACGGCCGCCTCGGTGGGCCGGCAATTTCCGCTCCACTGGTAGACGCGGCATTTTTTACCGCGCGGCGTGAGATGCCGGTCGATGTACTCCACCGCCCCGTCGATCTCCTGGGGGAGATTGAACTTGTAGCCCGGCACGGGCAAATGCTCGCCGTAGGCCAGATCAGCCACCAGGTGTCTCTCCGCGTCCTCGGCCTTGGCCCCCTGCTTCCACACAAAGGGATGCGAAAAGGTGTGGCAGCCGGCTTCGACGTTTTCCAGGGCAAAGATGCTCTGGGCCAGCTTGACGTTGGCCGGCTTGCCCCGGACATCAGGGTCGATCTGGGAGGTGATGACCGAGGCGGTCACCGGCAGATCGTAAACTTTGAGGATCTGGTCCCTGATGACCTGCCCGCAGGTGAGAAGGGGATTCACCTCGCTGTAGCCCGTGAGGGCGTCGCCGTCGATGTGGCTGTAGAACGCGCGCCGTCCGCTGATGGTCGTCACGTCCGGCCGGGGCAGGCCGGCCACGTTCAAGGCCTCTTCAAAATAGGCGAAGGGGTCGATGTACCACTGCCGAAACGGGCTCTCGGGCTGGCGATAAAGATAGTAGGGGTCCAGGGCCAGGCCGCCGGTCGAGGTGAGGCAGACCACCGGGCTGTCGCTGTCGGGCTTGTCCTTGCGGCGGATGACGAGCAGGCTTTTGGCCTGGGGGTCGAGGAGGCGATAGCCCTGATAGTTTGGCGGCCGGGAGGGGTATTTGCGTTCGTACTCCGTCAGCCGAGGCTCTTTGTGAACGTACTGAAGCAAAGTGGGGCTGCCGATCCATCCCCCCAGCTCCTCCAAGCCCAAAGCCTTCCAGAATCGGGTCACGATCTCCTGGGGCACCGAACTTTGGGTGAGTGGATCCTCCCGGGCGCCGAGCAGGCCGAGAATGACCACCCGCCGGCCGGCCTCTATTTGGCTGGTGAGCCACTCAATGTAGTCCTTGGCCCGAGGAAGATCAGGCCGCCACAGGCGAGCGACCACGCCGCGATAGGCGCTCATGGCCTCCTTTGGCGGCCATTGGCCTTGACTGGCGTCGAGATAATCCACCACCAGGCCGAGATGCTCCAGGATGGTCTGAACCGAGAGGTGGAGTTCGCTCGAGCCCAGCTCCGGCTCAAACCGGGAGTCGTACACGGCCAGGACGCGGCGCGGGATCACTTTTTCAGCCCAGGCCCCGGCCGGAGGAAGAAGCAGGCCGCCGAGGCAGACCATCAGCCAGAGGGCCAAGGTAAGGACACGCGCTTGGAGTGGCGGCTTCATCTTCTCAAGGTGTAGAGGTAGACCTCGTCCAGGTCGATGTCGCTGACGTAGGGCGTCAGCCCGGCCTGGCGGGCCCGTTCGATGGCCCGCCTGGCGGCGCGGTAATCGTTGGGCGCGACGTAATCCAAAGTCAGGACCGCGATGTTGGGCGCGGCCGCCTTTAGAGAGGCGATCCGATGCAAGTGCTCCTGGACCACCTCTTCGGGCTGGAGGAGATAGGTCTCGGTCTCGAAGTCGTAACTGGTCGAAAAATCCTCCACCACGACGGCCTCCGCTAAGGAGGCCAGCCTGGGCCAAAGGGGCAGGCCCCTGTTGAGGCACAAATAGGCCTCGGGAAAGGCCTGGCCTATCTCGTTGATCAGGTCGACGAGGCTGTCCTTCATGCCGGCGAATCGCTCCGGGTCCACCTGCTCCTCCAGGTGTACGGCCGTGTCCAGGGTGTCCAGAAACAGCCCGTCAAACCCCTGGGCCAGGATGGCCGGGATGAGCTCTCTCAAGATCAGCCGCCGCCATTCAGGGGCGCGCAGGTCGACCATCCAGGCTCGCCAGTTCGGATTCTGGCCCACGAGCCAGGGGGCGTCCTTGACGGATTCAAAGTAAGCGCGGTGCGGTTCGGCCTCGCCGAGGCTCAGATAGCTCAGATAGACCGGCCGATCGACGCCGCGGGGCAGGAGGCTCGGATGGCGGTCCGGGTCAAGCACGACCAACTCGAAGCGCCCCAACACCTCGGGGGCGACGTCCTCGGCGTAGTAGACGACCCAAGAGGTCAACTCAGGCCCTAAAGCGGCGCTGTTTTGAGCCCTGGCCGCCGCGCTCAAAATCGGGCCTAAAATAACCAGGGTCGCCCACACGATCATTCGTCTCATCGACATCTCCGCTGGCGCCTGGCCGGTTCGGCCAAGCGGCCCGGCCGGCGCTCAAGTCCTCGATGCCTGAACCCAAACAAAAGCCCACGCCACCCATTAAAATATAGTATATGTCGGTTGATCAATTAATTCAAATCCTTATTAATATCCAAACTTTTGAAGCCCGGCGGGCCCCGGATGGGGGGCGATCGGATTGACGGCCTCGGAGCTAAGACCGGTCGAGGCCATCTAATACCAAGTTGTTTTCAAAGGTGTAATTTTGGTTGGTTGTTCTCACTTCAGGTCGAGGGTTCGGACA
>CAYXRH010000460.1:569-3122 GCA_964466355.1 uncultured Thermodesulfobacteriota bacterium | reverse complement strand
CGCGAGTGCAACCCTTGCCTTCGGCGGTTCACGACCTACGAAAAAGTGGAGGAAGTGCTGCCCATGGTCGTCAAGCGGGATGGTCGGCGGGAGGCGTTTGACCGCAACAAGATCCTCAACGGCCTCCAGCGCGCCTGCCAAAAACGCCCCATTTCGGCCGACCAGATCACCGAGTTCGTCGACTCCCTGGAGGCCTATTTCCAGGAGCTGGGACGCCGCGAGATACCTTCATCTGACGTTGGAGAGCTGGTCATCAACAAGCTCAAGGAATGGGACGAGGTGGCCTACGTCCGCTTCGCCTCGGTCTACCGCAAGTTTCAAGACGTGACCGACTTTATGAATGAGGTGACCGAGCTTCTAAAATCCCGCAAGCTCCAGGAGGGGGGCTGAGGGAGGGGCGGTGGCCGCACAAGAGGCCCGGTTCATGGCCCAGGCCTTAAAACTCGCCCGCCGGACCGAGGGTCGAACCGCGCCCAACCCTCCTGTGGGCGCGGTGGTGGTCCGCGGCGGCGAAGTAGTCGGCCGCGGCTGGCACCAGAAAGTCGGACGTCCCCACGCTGAGACTGTCGCTCTGGAGGCGGCCGGAGGGCTGGCCGAGGGAGCCGATCTTTTCGTCACCCTGGAGCCGTGCAACCATTACGGACGCACCCCGCCGTGCACTGAAGCCATCATCTCCGCGGGGATTAAAAGAGTGATCATCGGCTGCCTTGATCCCAACCCTTGGGTGACCGGCCGCGGCAGCCAGCGGCTTCGCCGGGCCGGAATCGAGGTGGGCGTGGGGCTGTTAGGCCAGCGCTGCCAGGAGTTGATCCGGCCCTTTGAAAGACACTCGACCACTGGCCGACCTTGGGTCTGCCTCAAGATGGCCGCCAGCCTGGACGGCCGCACAGCCACTGGGCCCGGAAAAAGCCAGTGGCTCACCGGACCTGAGGCCAAGACCTGGGTGCACCGTCTCAGAAATCGCTGCGAGGCCATTTTGGTCGGCCGGGGGACCGTCGTCGCGGATGATCCCTTGTTGACCGCGCGGCTCAGCGTTCGCTCCGCCCAAAACCCCCTGCGGGTGGTGCTCGACTCCAAGCTGAGCCTCAGCCCCAAAGCCCGGGTCATCGCCGGCCCCAAGAAAGGCGGTCCGGCCGGAGGCGG
Organism: uncultured Thermodesulfobacteriota bacterium; assembly: GCA_964466355.1. Taxonomy (GTDB): domain Bacteria; phylum Desulfobacterota; class Desulfarculia; genus CAYXRH01. Next base: position 1,979 of record CAYXRH010000460.1, on the reverse strand, counting down.
TTGTTTGATCCTCACCACGGACAAAAGCAAGATCAGGAAAAGAGCAATCCTGGAAACAGCCGGCGCCGAGGTGAAGGTCTTGCCCGCCCGTGAGGGCCGGGTCGATCTCGAGGCGGCTCTGGCTGAACTGGGCCGACGAGGCGTGATGCGCCTCTTGATCGAGGGCGGACCCGAAGTGGCCGGCGCCTGCGCCAGGGCCGAGTTGCTGGACGAAATTTTTTTCATCTTCGCGCCGCTGCTCATCAATGGCGCCGGGGCGCCGGGGTTGCTGACCGGGGCCAGACTCAAAGGGCTTGAAGAGGTCGTTAAGCTCAGCGCGATCAAGGTTCAGCGGCTCGGATCAGACCTGCTCATCGAGGCCCTGGTGAGTAAAAAAGAACGAGGCGGGGCGTGTTCACCGGATTGATCGAGGGCAAAGGTCGGGTGGAGGCGTTTTTGCGCCGTGGTGCGGACGCTCTGTTGCAGGTCAAGGCCGCCTTTGACCTCCAAGATTTCCGTCCTGGTGATTCCATCTCAGTCTCAGGGGCGTGCTTGACGGCGACCACGGCCTTTGGCTCTATCTTTGAGGCCGACGTTTCGGCCGAGACCTTAAAAAAGACCACCCTCGGCCAGTTCAGGTCCGGCCGGGAGGTCAACCTGGAGCGGGCCCTGCGTCTGGGCGATCGTCTGGGCGGGCACCTGCTCACCGGGCACGTTGACGGCCTCGGCGCCGTGGCCTTTAAAAGGAACGTCGGCGGTTCAATCAAGTTTCGCTTCAAGATCCCCCCTGACCTGATGCGGCACGTGGCGCCCAAGGGATCGGTGGCCGTGGACGGGGTCAGCCTGACAATCAATGAGGTCGGCCAAGATTGGTTTGAGGTCAACATCATCCTCCACACGGCCGAAAAAACGACCCTCGCCTTGAACAAGTCGGGCGACATGGTTAATATCGAGACCGACCTGATGGCCAAATACGTCGAGCGGCTAATCAAGCCGCTGAAGCCCGGCCAAGGCCTCAGCTTGGAAGTTCTGGCCAGACAGGGATTTTTAAATCAGGAAGAGGTTTAAAGGGACTAAAGGCATGAGCGTGGCGACGATAGATCAGGCCCTGGAGGACATCGCCCAGGGCAAGATGGTCATCCTGGTGGATGACGAGGACAGGGAAAACGAAGGCGACCTGACCATGGCCGCCGAGAAGGTGACCCCTGAGGCCATCAACTTCATGGCCAAATACGGCCGGGGGCTCATTTGTCTCTCCCTCACCCTGGAGAAGGTGGACGAGCTGAATTTGCAGATGATGACCACCAACAACCGGTCTCGGTTCGAGACCGCCTTTTGCGTCTCCATCGAGGCGGCCCACGGCGTGACCACGGGCATTTCGGCCGCCGACCGAGCGACCACCATCCTCGCCGCGGTCAACCCCCAGGCCAA
>CAYXRH010000460.1:0-559 GCA_964466355.1 uncultured Thermodesulfobacteriota bacterium | reverse complement strand
AGGATCTCGTTTGTCCGGGCCACATCTTTCCCTTGCGAGCCCGACAAGGCGGCGTCTTGGTCCGGACCGGACAGACCGAGGGCTCCGTGGACCTGGCTCGGCTGGCTGGCCTGACTCCGGCGGGGGTGATTTGCGAGGTCATGAAAGACGACGGCACCATGGCTCGGATGCCGGACCTCAAGATCTTCGCCCAGGAGCACGGACTTAAAATCGTCAGCATCGCCGACCTGGTGGCCTTTCGAATCAGAACCGAGTGTCTGGTCCATTGTGTCGCCGAAGCTGACTTGCCGACCAAGCTGGGGCATTTCAGGGCCATGGCCTACACCAGCGACATCGACCCCTTTGAGCATCTGGCCTTGGTCAAAGGCGAAATCGACTCGGACGACCCAATTCTGGTTCGGGTCCACTCCCAATGCCTCACCGGTGACGTGTTGCATTCCTTGAGGTGTGATTGCGGCGAACAGCTCATCAGTGCCTTGAAACAGATCGAAGAAGAGGGCAGGGGGGTTTTGCTTTACATGAACCAGGAGGGCCGCGGCATCGGTCTGGCCAACAAGAT
>CAYXRH010000459.1:0-3125 GCA_964466355.1 uncultured Thermodesulfobacteriota bacterium | reverse complement strand
ATGGAACCTCCAAGACCAGCATGGGGATGGCGACCATGAGATGAATGACGTAGATGACGTAAGTCGCCAAGGGCAGCTCGAGCCAGATGGTGCAGTGGATGAGGATGCCGGTCAGGGTCGTCAGTTGGAGGAGGACGAGGAACATCCAGTCCGTGCCGTGGGAGCTCTTGTACGGCGTCTTGGATTTCTTCAGGCGGCCGATGAGGGCGCAGGTCGTCCCGTAGAGGATGGCAAAGGTGGCGTAGTAGCCCACCAGGGACAACAGGACGCTGAAGCCGACGTAGTTGGGCATGATGTCCTGGTCGCGCTGGAACCAGCGGATGCCGACCACGACCATGAGGAAGACCGAGGAGTAGCCGGTCATGATCAGGAGATGGATCAGCCACTGCTTGCGGTCGGTGCACTTGCTGAACTGCCACTGCGAGGTACCGTGGACGACGAGCTGATAGAGCTGAGAGGCGTAGATGCGGGCCGGTATTTTTATGAGGGTCTTGCCCATGGTGAACCAGACGCAGCGGGCGACGTTGCTCAAGAGGATGATGCTCAACACCGCGGCCATGATCAAATCGCCGATCTCGATGACGTGGTTCGGGGCAAAGGTGTTGAGCGCCACCCGGTCGGTGATCACCTCGCCGTGGAAGAGCAGGAAGGCCAGCCCGATGAGGGCCGCGACCACGGACACGGCCACGATCTCAAAGGTCTCGGAGAGATAGAAGCGGCGGGCGAAGCCAGTCCAGTCATAAAGCGAGGTGAGGTAGCGGCGCATGACCATCATCGCCTCGCCCGGGTCGGCCCCGCGGGGGCATCTGTCCGAGCAGTCGCCGCAGTAGTAGCACAGCCAAGGCTCGGGGGAGCGGAGGATCCTGTCCTTGAGGCCCAACTGAGCGAATTTGATCAGCTTCCGGGGGAATGGATTCTGGGGGGTGGAGAGGGGACAGACCCCGGTGCAATTGCCGCAGTGGAAGCACTTGCTGGCGTCCTTCAGCCCGAACGCCTTGAGCTCCTTCATCAAACTTGGGTCAACCTTGACGCTCATCCAACGCCTCCTGATAATGACTCTCTAGGGGAACGGCCGCGGCTCCGGCCTGGAGAGCCGCTTTGAGCCGCACCACACCGTCAGAGCTTTTAATCTGGCCCAAACCTCGCCCCCCGGCGCGCCGGCCTCAGCCGAGGCAAGCGATCAGACCTTTATACGCGTCAACCAGGGATTAATCAAGTATTTTGGGCCACATCCTGACGGCCAACCGGGATCACTCGACCGTAATCCGGCCTCCGACCATTGCCCTGGTGACTGAATTCTGGCGTGCCTTTTATCACAAATTGGCCGCCCCGGACCACAAAAAAATGACCCGCCCGAGAGGCTGAGCGCGGTTCGCCGGGCTAGGGTCGCGCCTTGTAAGTAGATATCATAAGTCAATGCTGCCCCTCGGGCGGGGCGGCCTCATAAAATGGCCCCGACCCCATGACAGAAGACCAAGGGATGACTACTATGATTTTTAAAGGGCGGCTGGATGTTAAGATCTCTGCCTTTGCGCTGATGATTCCCACCGGCGAGAGCCGGTTTTGAGGGAGGATGTCATGACTCAAAACGACGCCGCCAGGTGCCCTCACTGCGGCGAGCCGATGAAGAAGTGGCGGCCGCCGGTTGATTCCACCTGGACCGATGACTTTCATTACGTCTGCTTCAATGATGATTGCGCCTACTATAAAAAGGGCTGGGAGCACATGAACGCCACCTGCGGCATAAACTGCTCCTACCGCTACATGCGCGGCCAGCACGGCCGCCAGACCGGCCCCTTGCCCGTGCCCAGCCCCAAGGCCGGTCGGGATCAGATCATCGAAGAAACCGACGATTGAGAAATCCGCAGCCGATGATTCTGGGCCGGCCCCTTAAGGCCGGCCGCTATCTTTTTGAGGCCGCGGGACGTGAGGATGTTCGAGGCTTTAAAAGCCTTGACCCCGCCATCTCGGCCTGCCAATATCTCCCTCTGACCTGGGGTGAGGGATGACGGGCCTGACCAAGCGAAGGCGGCTGGCGTGGATGCTCATGGCCGCCTGGGTCATTCTTTTTCCGGCGATGCTAAATTCTCCGTGGGGCCAGCCCCAGGAGCTGCGGGAGGTTTCAGGGCCCCGGAGCCGGGGCGAGCCGGTTCCGCTACTCGGTGAGGATTCCATCGGCTTCACCTTCATTGCCCCCCAAGACAACCTGGCCGGGATCGAGGCGGCGGTGGTCACCTACGGCCGGATAAACCCGATCAAGGTGATCATGCTCCTTTTTGAGATGGACGCCCGAGCCGGATTCGAGCCTGACCCGGCCCTGAGAGCGCCCCTGAGGCGGTCGGTGGTGGACGCTCGGCGGGCTAAGGACTGGTCCACACTCAGGTTCAAGTTTCGCCCGGTCAAAAAAAGCGCTGGCCGGCGCTTCCACGCCGTCTTCTTCAGCCCCGCGGCCAACGTGAGCCGCTGTCTGGGCTTCTTGACGGCCAAAAGCCATCAAAACGAAGATTGGGTCGGTTTTCGCGGTGGCCGGCCCTGGGACCGCACGCCGGCCGCCGGCCTGCTGGTGGCTGAGGAAGGCCAGGGATGGTCTCAGGGCTGGTGGTGGCTGATTCTGGTCGGGATAGTGGTTCTGGGATTATTCCCTGGTTTTGGCGGGCGCAAATGAGGCGGCTTCTTCAGCGATGGCTGGCCAAGAGGATATTGACGCCAGACTACGGGCGAAACTACTCCGACCCGATGAAGAGGATTTCCTTCGCCACCCAGCTGCGGCTGTGCGCCGACGGGCTGGGGGCGGTGGTCGCGACCATCTTCCACAGGGCCTTCGACGTGGCGGCCTGGCCAGAGGTGATGTCGGTCCTGGGGATTCACGCCGCTTGCTCGGTCGCCGCGTGGACCCTGATCCGCCATCGCTGGCCGAGCATGGCCTTGGCCCGGGCGGCGGTGGTGTGCGACATCGCCGTCGTGACCCTGATCATCCATTTCACCGGCGGCATCGAGAGCGAGGTGACCTGGCTTTACATGTTCGTGCTGGTGCCGGTGGCTGTTTGGGATCTCTGGTTCGCCTTCGTCTACGCCGCCGTCTGCCTGGCGGCCGGTGACGCGCCACTAACCACGGCCGTCAAAAA
>CAYXRH010000458.1:0-3130 GCA_964466355.1 uncultured Thermodesulfobacteriota bacterium | reverse complement strand
GTCCTTGACCGTCATGCGGTTCAAGACCGCCGTCCGGGCGGCTGAGGTCAAGGTCGCCTCACACAGATTCATGCCGCAGGGCAGGGAGTCGGCGTTGGCCGTGAAGTCGCACTCGATGACGCCCTCCCCTGGGTCCACCGTCACCTTGACCCTGACCGTGACCCCGGCGGGGATGACCCCAGGGATGGGGTCGTGCTTGGTCTCGTACTCGGCCTGTCCGGCCGGAAACTTCCGGATCTCCTCGATCATGCGCTGTTTGCCATATTCGTGCCACTGTCGGCCAAAGGTCTTGATGGTCTGGCGGCCGTATTTCTGAATCAGTTTTTTCAACTCCCGCTCGCCGATGCGGGCCGCGCCGACCATGGCCAGATAGTCGCCGTACCATACCTCGGGCACTCGGATGCGCATCCGGCACATCCGGATGATGTCGTCGATATCCTGGTAGTCTTCCTGGACCTTGACGCAGGGAAAGATGAGGGCCCCTTCCTCGTACACGTCGCGGGCCTTGGTGTGGTAGGTCGTCGGGATGGAATTGCCCACGTCGGCTTGATGCCCCCGGCAGACGCAGATGAACATCAGCTCGTCTTGATCAAAGACGGGCACCAGGATGGTGTGGTCGGCCGGATGGGTGTTGCCGTGATACGGGGAGTTGAGAAGATAAGCGTCACCGGGCTTGAGCTTGCCGGCTTGTATCTCCAAGAGGGCCCGGCCGGCCAGGCTGGTGCCGCCGACGTGGACCGGGAATCCGGCCGGAAAGGCCAGCACGTCGCCGTTGGCGTCCAAGATGGCCGTGGAGCAGTCCCGAGCCAGGGCCAGGACGCTGGACCGGGCGCTCTTGACCATGATGTTGTTCATCTGAATCGAGATGCTGCCCACCCGGCTGGCCAGAAGGGCCAGCAGATAGGGTTCGATTCTGATCTCGCCTCCTGACATGACCATCCCCCTTGAATTCTCAAAGCTGGCCCATGGCCCGGTCGACGCGCTCCAAGGTCCAATCTATGTCCGCCTCGCTCAGAGCGCCGGTGACGTACCACCGCCCGCCCCACATCATCAGCACGCCCGCCTCGGCCAAGAGGTTGCGGAACCGGTCCTGCTTCCTGACGTCGGCCTCTTTCAAGTCCCTGACGCTGTAAGCCACCTCCTTGTCAATGAACTGGAAGAAAAAGACCCCTCTCGGACCCTGGATCAAGGTCGGCTGGCTGCAGCGGCGGCTGATTTCCCTGAGACCGTCCATCAAGCGGGACTGGACTCGGTCGACGAGGTTCAGGTAGGCCCCGCCGTCCCGCTCCAAAATCTCGATCGACTTCAGCGCCGCGACCACGCCAATGGGATAGCCGTTGAAGGTGCCGGCGCCGATGACCCTTCGCTCCAAGAGCAGATTCAAGATGTCGGCCCGACCGGCCACGGCCGAGACGGGGACGCCGGCGGCCAGGGCCTTGCCGTAGGTGGCCAGGTCGGGCGTGACGCCCAGGGCCTCCTGGGCGCCGCCCAGAGCCACCCGGAAGCCAGTGATCACCTCGTCAAAGCTCAAGACGATGCCGTATTGGTCGCACAGCTCCCTGACCCTTTTCAAGTACCCCGGCCGGGGCGGACAGCAGCCGGCGTTGCACAGAATCGGCTCCATGTGGATCAAGGCCACCTCTTCGCCCCAGCGCGCCAGGACCTCTTCCAGGATCTCGACGTCGTTCCAGGGCAGACGGAAGCACTGTTCAAAGGCCGCCGGGTCCCGGCCCTCGGTGTTCAGGGGATCGCTCTCGCTCTCATAGGGAAAGGGATTCTTGACTGGATCGTCGTGGACCAGGCCGCCGAGCACGTTGTCCAGCCAGCCGTGGTAATGGCCTTCGAAGCGGATGAAGTAGCGCCTTTTGGTGTAAGCCCTGGCCAGGCGGATGGCCAGCTGGACGGCCTCGCTGCCGGAGAGGCAGACCCTGACCTTCTCGGCGCAGGGCACGTGGGCGGCGAACTTCTCGGCCAGGGCCACGTCCCAAGGGGTCAGGGTCGCTCCGGAGACGGAGTAGAAAAGCTGGTCAAATTGATTCTTCATGGCTTCAATGAACTCCGGGTGGCCGTGGCCCAGGACGCCAGCCCCGGCGCCGAGCATGTAATCAACGTATTCCTGACCGTCCACGCCCCACACCCGGGCGCCCTCCCCCCGAACGATGAACATGGGCTTGGCGCTCAAGGGTATGCGCAGGTTGCTCTGGGCCCCGGGCATGACCCGGGCGGCTCTTTGGACCAGATCGTGATAATTCCAGGCGCTTTCCATGCGGATCCTCCCCATTCACCGGCCCAGGTAGGCCTCTTTGACCATGTCGTTGGTCATCAGATCTTTGGTGTCGCCTTCGAGCCTGATCCGCCCCCGCTCCAGGACGTAGCCGTACCGGGCGACGTTGAGGGCCATCTCCGCGTTCTGCTCCACTAAAAACACGGAGATGCCCTCCTGATTGATGTCCAGAATTATGCGGCCCAGCATGGCCACGAATTGAGGGGCCAAGCCCGAACTTGGCTCGTCCATCATCAGCGCCGCGGGCCGGCTCATCAGGGCCCGGCCCACGGCCAGCATCTGGCGCTCGCCGCCGCTCAAGCTCCCGGCCCGCTGGCCGGCTCGCTCGGCCAGGAGCGGAAAATAGCCGTAGACAGTCTTTAAATCCTTGGCCACGCCTTTTTTGTCCCGACGGAGATAGGCCCCCATCATGAGGTTTTCATAGACCGTCAGGTCCCGAAACAGCCGCCCCTGCTCAGGCACCAGGGTGAGGCCCAGGATCAGGATTTCTTTGGGCCTGAGACCGCTTATGTCTCTCCCCCGGAACCTGATGCGTCCAAATTCAGGTCTTTCCAGGCCAGAGATGGTCCTCAAGGCCGTGGTCTTGCCCGCCCCGTTGGCCCCGATGACGCAGATCACGTCGCCTTCGGCCAGCCTCAAGGAGACGCCTCTGAGAATCTTGGCCCCACCGAAGCTGACCTTGACATCCTCAAGTTCGAGAATGCTCTCAGGACTCATGACGGCTGGCCCTTTCAAAGCCGAGATAAGCTGAAATCACCTCCGCGTTCGCGGCCACCTCCTCTGGCGCGCCTTCGGCGATCTTGCGCCCGAAATTGAGGACCACGACGCGGTCGCACACGCCCATGA
>CAYXRH010000457.1:2426-3131 GCA_964466355.1 uncultured Thermodesulfobacteriota bacterium | reverse complement strand
CCCGGCCGGGGTGGTGTAATTTCCGCGGCTGAACGGCCGCGGCCCCATTGAAGCAACACGCCGTGGCGCACCAGTTCCCGCACGTGTTTAATTTCCGCGGCTGAAAGGCCGCGGCCCCATTGAAGCTCCCTCACGGCGGAGGGCGATGCACTGCTCGAGGCCGTTTCCGCGGCTGAAAGGCCGCGGCCCCATTGAAGCGGTCATCTACACGCCGCCCCATAAGATCTTGCTTACGTGTTTCCGCGGCTGAAAGGCCGCGGCCCCATTGAAGCGGCCGGCTCCGTCGCCACCTCGCCTAGCACCAGGTCGTTTCCGCGGCTGAAAGGCCGCGGCCCCATTGAAGCCTCGTATCGGTCGATGATTTCACTCCCCAGGGAGTCGTTTCCGCGGCTGAAAGGCCGCGGCCCCATTGAAGCATGTAGATCCCGCTGCTGCTGGTCGTCAGGACCGCGGGTTTCCGCGGCTGAAAGGCCGCGGCCCCATTGAAGCCTGCCGACACCGTTCAAGCTCATTGGCTTGCGCTCGCGTTTCCGCGGCTGAAAGGCCGCGGCCCCATTGAAGCAAGGCCGGGCCGATTCTTGAGGGCACCACACCGGCGGCGTTTCCGCGGCTGAAAGGCCGCGGCCCCATTGAAGCTGGTTGGCCATGGCGTGGGAACCGCATTTTCGCGGCTAGTTTCCGCGGCTGAAAGGCCGCGGCCCCATT
>CAYXRH010000457.1:0-2416 GCA_964466355.1 uncultured Thermodesulfobacteriota bacterium | reverse complement strand
TGAAGCAGCCCAGCCGATTCACGCTGGCTTGCCAACAGACCTGGTTTCCGCGGCTTAACGGCCGCGGCCCCATTGAAGCTTTCGCCCTGCATGGCGTTCCAAGATGCCACAGCCTCATTTCCGCGGCTGAAAGGCCGCGGCCCCATTGAAGCGACTTAGTTCCAATGGGCTCTCGCCAGGCTTGGCATCATTTCCGCGGCTGAAAGGCCGCGGCCCCATTGAAGCCGTGGATAGTCGTGCGGAGAGTAGGGAAGGGACGGAATTTCCGCGGCTGAAAGGCCGCGGCCCCATTGAAGCTTATCAGGTTGTCTTCGGACTCGTTGACCTCCTCTCATTTCCGCGGCTGAAAGGCCGCGGCCCCATTGAAGCCGTTCGGCGCCGGCTTGCTCCGCCTCCTGCTCCGCCCGATTTCCGCGGCTGAAAGGCCGCGGCCCCATTGAAGCGGCGGTTTGCCGGTCGCCAACGCCTGGCCGGTCTGCGAATTTCCGCGGCTGAAAGGCCGCGGCCCCATTGAAGTATCGACCAGTCTCATGGCAACCTCCGCGTCTCTGCGCCGTTTCCGCGGCTGAAAGGCCGCGGCCCCATTGAAGTTGCCAGCCTCCGGGCGTAGCAATTCGCACAGCCCGCCGAGTTTCCGCGGCTGAAAGGCCGCGGCCCCATTGAAGTTGGTTTGGCCTGGACGGCCTTGACGTTCCAGGGATTGTTTCCGCGGCTGAAAGGCCGCGGCCCCATTGAAGTATCACGGACTCGACCCGGTCGGTCAACGATCAGCGGCGTTTCCGCGGCTGAAAGGCCGCGGCCCCATTGAAGTGACCAGGATCATGGATCGTATCGCGCGGGGGCGCGGGTTTCCGCGGCTGAAAGGCCGCGGCCCCATTGAAGCCTCGCCCGGCGGCCCGCTCCACACTGCGGCGCTCGAAGTTTCCGCGGCTGAAAGGCCGCGGCCCCATTGAAGCGGCTTTCTCCGCAGTAGGATTGCGGAGCAGCTTGCCAGTTTCCGCGGCTGAAAGGCCGCGGCCCCATTGAAGCCCTTAAGGGATCAACCACTCTCGACAGGCTCCTCCAAGTTTCCGCGGCTGAAAGGCCGCGGCCCCATTGAAGCAGGTTAGCAGATCCGGGGTACAAACCGGCGGAAGTTGTTTCCGCGGCTGAAAGGCCGCGGCCCCATTGAAGCGAGACGGATGAAGGCGGAGGGCTCCGTCTGATTCTCGTTTCCGCGGCTGAAAGGCCGCGGCCCCATTGAAGCGACGACAGCGCGCGGAGACGCAGAGGCGCAGAGAGATATTTCCGCGGCTGAAAGGCCGCGGCCCCATTGAAGCTTCATTCAGCGGCACAAGTAACCGCCGGCTACTGCGATTTCCGCGGCTGAAAGGCCGCGGCCCCATTGAAGCCACGCCCACTTTGGCACTAACCATTCCGGTACATCGAATTTCCGCGGCTGAAAGGCCGCGGCCCCATTGAAGCTGGCGCTACCGCGTAACACCCAAACCTACTGCGAACGCGGCGAGCGGCAGCTTACCGTTGCCCGCCTCTGGGAGGTCGCCAAGACACTCGGTGTTTCACCCCGGCAACCTGCTCTGAGGCAGAACCTGTTGCTCTGAAAGGAGGTGCGCGATGCGTTACCTTGCGATGATGGTTTGTCTGCTCTCTGCTTCTTCCGCCCTGGCCGAGCCCTACTCGGTCTAGGAGGACGCCGGCTGGATCTGGGCCCGCGATGAAGCCAACGGCCACGAATGGATCATCTCCGACTGGCCAGGCTCCCAGCCGGCCGTCGAGGCGTACACGGCTGTTTGGGTCACGACCAACACCATGCCGGCCATCTATGGGTACGACTTTGACGACCGTTTCCCAACGTCTCACAGCTTCGCGGTGGTCATCTCGCCGCCGGCGAAGTCCGAGCCCCAGGTGTCGTTCGTGGCCTTCGACCCGCCCTACGACGACTACTGGGTAGCGTGGCGCCAGGACGGCGGCATCTGGGCCAACCATCTCAAGCCGCCGGTCATGTCCAGCGATGCCTTTGAGGTTCTGGCGGACTACACGGGGCCCTACGACCTGGAGGCCGACGAGCTGATTTACGACGGCGGGCGGATCACGCTGGAAGACCCGCCGCCGCCCGAGGTGTCCGAGCCGGGGACGCTGGTGCTGTTGAGCATGGGCACGCTCGCCTTCACCATCGGCTGGTGGCGACGGAGACGGTGAGGTTTCCACGTCGCAGGTGCCGCCTCAGAAGCCCTGGCCGGCGTGTCTCTGCAGGTCTTCTCACGCCGGACCCGCTCTGGCGCCGCCAGGTGCCGAGGACGCGGCCGATTAGTCGGTGACGATAGGAAGCCGAGTCCCGACAATCGGTGGTTAGATGAGGCAAGTAATCGACCACGCCCGTAGGGCGTGGCTTTGGCCTGCCCCGCAAAGCGGGGCG
>CAYXRH010000456.1:0-3157 GCA_964466355.1 uncultured Thermodesulfobacteriota bacterium | reverse complement strand
GCTGGTCTTCAACACCAACCAGTGCCGCGACGTCCAGGACTGGTTCCGCTTCTACGCCAAGGAATGGAGCGTGCCCTTGATCGGGGTCCACACCCACCGCGACATCGGCCCGGTCAAAAAACACCATCTCGAGGACATCACCGCCCAGCTCAAGGTCCTCGTCCCGGCCCTGGAGGAGATCAGCGGGCGCAGGTTCGACCTGGACAAGTTCAAGGCGATCGTCGCGCTCTCGGCCGAGTGCTCCCGGCTGTGGCGGGCCTGCCTGGAGACGGCGGCCGAGACTCCTTCGCCGTGGACCTTTTTTGACCACACCATCCACATGGGCCCGGCGGTGGTCATGCGCGGCCGCCAGGAGGCCAACGACTACTACGAGCTGCTTTTGAAGGAGCTGAAAGAGCGCGCGGCCCAAAAGATCGCCGCCGTGCCCGGCGAGCGCCACCGCCTTTACTGGGACGGCATGCCCGTCTGGGGCAAGCTCCGCTCCATGGCCGAGCTTTTCAAGTCCCTCGGCTCGGCCATCGTGGCCTCGACCTACTGCAACTCCTGGATCTTCGACGCCTTTGACCCGGCCGCGCCCTTTGAATCAATGGCCCAGGCCTACACCGAGCTGTTCATCGTCCGCGACGAGGCCTACAAGGAGGGCTACATCGCTGACCACGTCCGCGGCTTCAACATCGACGGCCTCGTCTTCCACGACGCCAAGACTTGCCCCAACAACTCCAACAACCGCTACGCCATGCCCCAGCGCCTGAGCCAGGAGCTGGGCCGGCCGGTCATCACCATCAACGGCGACCTCAACGATCTGCGCTGCCTTTCCGAGGAGCAGACCAGGACCAACGTCGAGGCCTTCATCGAACAGCTCGACGAGCTGGCCGCTTAGGGAGGGTTTGGCCTTCTACTTCGCGGGCATAGACATCGGCGCGGCCACGGCCAAGGCGGTCATCCTCGACGACGAAGAGGCTGTCGTCGGCTGGGCGGTGAGGCGCTCGGGGGTCAATTTCAAGGCCGCGGCCGAGGACGTCTTCAGCCAAAGCCTCAAGCAAGCCGGGCTCGGCCGGGGGGATATCGCCTTCGTCTTTTCCACCGGCTACGGCCGGAAAAACGTCCCCTTCGCCCACCAAAGCCGCACCGAGATCGCCTGCCACGCCAAAGGCTGCCATCACTACTTCCCCGAAGCCCTGACCATCATCGACATCGGCGGACAAGACAACAAGATCATCAAGCTGGCCGCGAACGGAAGCAGGCTCAGCTTCAAGATGAACCGCAAGTGCGCCGCCGGCACCGGCGCCTTTTTGGAGGAGATGGCCGCCCGGCTGAATCTGGAGCTGGGTGAGATGAACGCCCTGGCCGAGGAGGCTAAAGAGACGGTCGAGCTGGGCGCCTACTGCACGGTCTTCAGCGCCACCGAGGTCTTGGAGAAGATCAGGGCCGGCCGGCCCATCACCGGCATCATCAAGGGCGTGTTCACCTCCATGGTCAAAAGGGCCTTGGAGATGGATTTCCTGGAGGATCGGGTCGTTCTCACCGGCGGCGTGGCGGCCCACAATCCGATCATCGTCAGCCTCTTGGCGGAGCAGATCGGCCGCCCAGTGAGCGTTCCGCCTCAGCCTCAACTGACCGGCGCCCTCGGCGCTGCCCTTTTGGCTCGGGAGCAAAAAACGGCCTCAGCTTGAAGGAGGTGGAGGATGAGTCGCTGGAAGAACGTCGGCCAGATCCTCACGGTCTTGGCCGCCCAGCAGCCGGACAAGGAGGGCGCGGCCGACCTGGAGCGCTCGCTCACTTTCAAGCAGTGGAACGAGCGGGCCGACCGGCTGGCCAACGCCTGGCTGGATCTGGGACTCAAGAAGGGCGACAAGATAGCGTTCATCGCCTTTAACAGCCTGGAATGGATGGAGTACTACGCCGCCACGGCCAAGTGCGGCCTGGTGTGCGTGCCGATCATGTTCCGCCTTGCCCCGGCCGAGTACGAGTACATCCTCAACCACTCCGAGGCCAAGGCCTTCATCGTCGCCGAGGAGTTCGTCGAGGGGGCCGACTCCATCCGGGCCAAGACCCCGGACATCGAACACTGGATCCACTTGGGTCCGGGCCAGGCGCCGCCGGGCTACGTCGGCTACGAGGAGTTGATTGAAAAAGGCTCGGCCGCCGAGTGCCCCGTGGAGGTGGATCACGCCGACCCCTGGACGATCATGTACACCTCGGGCACGACCGGCAAGCCCAAGGGCGTGGTCAGGACCCACGAGGCCAACATCGGCTTTTATTTGACCAACATCGCGGCCATGAACTTCGACCGGACCGACCGCGCTCTGATGGTCATGCCCATGTGCCACATCAACTCCATCTTCTACTCCTTCTCCTTCACTTATCTAGGCGGCGCCTGCGTGGTCTACGACCGGGCCTCCTTTGACCCCGAGCACCTGCTCAAGGTCCTCCAGGATTACAAGATCACCTTCACCTCCCTGGTGCCGACCCACTACATCATGATCCTGGCCCTGCCCGAGGCGGTCAAAGATAAGTACGACGTCTCCGGCGTCAAAAGGCTCCTCTGCTCCTCGGCCCCGGCCCGGCGGGACACCAAGATGCAGATCCTGGAGTTCTTCAAGAACTCTCGGCTCTACGAGGCCTACGGCTCCACCGAGGCCGGGAAGGTGACCCTGCTCTACCCCGAGGAGCAGTTCGACAAGCTCGGCTCCATCGGCCGCGAGATACCGGGCACCCGCCGGATCAAGCTCCTGGACGAGGACCGCCGGCCGGTGCCGGTCGGCGAGGTGGGCAAGCTCTTCTCCAACACGGCGGCCCACTTCAGCGAGTACTGGAAGGAGCCCGAGCTGACCGCCTCGGTCTTTGAGGGGGAGTGGTTCTCGGCCGGCGACATGGCCCGCGTGGACGAGGATGGCTATTACTACCTCGTCGACCGCAAGAAGAACATGATCATCACCGGCGGCGAGAACGTCTTTCCCTCGGAGGTGGAGAACGTCGTCGGGGCCCACCCGGCGGTCAGGGACGTGGCCGTCATCGGCGTGCCGGACGATAAATGGGGCGAGCGGGTCACGGCGGTGGTGGTCCTCCACGACGGTTACGAGCCCAGCTTGGCCCTGGGCGAGGAGATACAGGCCTTTTGCAAGGACAAGATCGCCGGGTTCAAGCGGCCCAAGAC
>CAYXRH010000455.1:0-3167 GCA_964466355.1 uncultured Thermodesulfobacteriota bacterium | reverse complement strand
GGCAAAACAGCCAATCAGGTCTCATTTAAGGCTCTCGTGAAATATCCGGGCTAAGGATCATAAGTCAGTCTCGCCGCCCCGCCCGATATAAACCTTTTCAGGGGCGAAAGATTAGCCGAGCCGCCTCCTTAAATACCACGACAACGCCTCTGCAAACAACCACGCCCAAGAGGTGATTTCAAGACCTCTCGGAAGCCCTTTTAGAAATGAGCCTTTCTAGTTGACGTCTTCGGTTCAGACCACGTAGCCTGGGCTTGATTTGAATCAATTTCATCTCAGGAGGAACAAGGCATGGTCCACAAGATAACCGTCGTCGGGGCGGGCAACGTCGGGGCCACGGCCGCCCAGCGGGCCGCGGAGAAGCAACTGGCCGACGTGGTTCTGATCGACATTCTGGAAGGCGTTCCTCTGGGCAAGGCCCTGGATTTGAGCGAGGCCAGGCCAGTGGAGAAGCACGACGCCAAGATCATCGGCGCCAACGACTACGCCCCGGCCGCGGATTCCGACGTGGTCATCATCACCGCCGGCATAGCCCGCAAGCCGGGCATGTCCCGGGACGACCTGATGAGCACCAACGCCAAGATCGTCAAGAACGTGGCCCAGCAGATCGCCGCCGTGGCGCCCCAAAGCGTTCTCATCATCGTCTCCAACCCCCTGGACGCCATGTGCCACGTCGCCCTCGACGCCTCCGGCTTTCCCAGGCAGCGGGTCATCGGCATGGCCGGCGTGCTCGACTCGGCTCGCTTCCGCTTTTTCATCGCCGAGGAACTCGACGTCTCGGTGGAGAATACCCACGCTTTTGTCCTGGGCGGCCACGGCGACACCATGGTCCCCCTGCCCCGCTACTCTTCGGTGGCCGGCATCCCCATCACCGAGCTCATGACGCCGCCAAGAATAGAGGCCCTGGTGGAGCGGACCCGCAAGGGCGGGGCCGAGGTGATCGATCTTTTGAAGACCGGCTCGGCCTTTTACGCCCCGGCCTCCGCGGCCGTGGAGATGGCCGAGGCCATCCTCAAGGACAAAAATAAGATCCTGCCCTGCGCGGCCTATCTTCAGGGCGAGTACGGCCTCCACGACCTGTTCATCGGCGTGCCGGTCAAGCTCGGCCGGGGCGGTGTGAAGAAGATCGTGGAGATCACCCTCACCGCGGACGAAAAGGCGGCCCTGATGAAATCAGCCGCCGCGGTCAAGGGGCTGGTTCAAGACCTGGCGCGCCTGGGCTGCTGATTTTTTATAAACGCCGTCGCCGGTCCGATTCGAGAGCGTGGGAAAAAGTTAGACCTCAAAGGCGAAAGTTAGACCTCAAAGGCGACAGAGATGAGCCGATGAAAAGCCTCAGGCTCTCTTGGCTCGGGGCGATCTTGATTTGTCTCTGGGGCCTGACCAACGGACCTTGTCAGGCCGGTGAGTCCTTCACCGGAGCAATACCCCAGCTCTCGGCGGACGACTTTTATCGCCGCGGCCTGGCCCAATTCGAGCGCGGCGAGCACCAGGCCGCGGCCCAGGCCTTTGAGCAGGCCATCCGCCTCAACCCAGAAATGGCCCCGGCTTATCAGGGTCTGGGCTGGGCCCGCCTGCTGGCCGGGGCCGTGGAGCCGGCCCTGAAGGCCTTTGAGGAGACGGTCCGGCTCGACTCCTCAAACCCTGAGACAGTCTACTCCCTGGGCGCGGGCTACTTTCGCGCCGGCCAACACCAGGCCGCCGTCCAGGTCTTTGAACGAGCCTTGGAGTTGAAGCCTGACCACCTCTCCTCCCTCCTGGGCCTGGGCTGGTCCCTTGGCGCCGAGGATCGTTGGGCCGAGGCGACGACGATTTTTGAACGGGCCCTGAAGCTCGCCCCTGAAAGGGCCGACGTTTGGTACGGTCTGGGGCAATCCCTGGAGCTGACCAACAGACCGGATCAGGCCGCCCTGGCCTTTGAACGAGCCCTCCAATCAGACCCTCAAATAAAGGCCGCCGCCCTGGGGCTGGCCCGGGTTCTGACGGCCCAGGGTCAGGGCCAGGAGGCTTTAAACCTTTTGCAGAAGTTGAAACAGGACGACCAGGTCAATCACTTGGCCGCCCGTGTTCATCTGGCCCTCGGTCAGACGGACGAGGCCGTCAAGCTTCTGGAAAAGCTGCTCGCCCGCCAGCCTGATGATCCTTACGTCCGCCTGGACCTGGGGCACGCCCGCCTGGCGGACAACCAGCCCTTCCGGGCCCTGCCGCTCTTAGAAAACGCCGCTCGCCGAGACCCCCAGGACCAACGGGCCTGGCTTCTCTTTGCCCTGGCCCTGGAGAAGACAGGACAGCTCGAGGAGGCGGCGCGAGCCATGGACAAGGCCCTGTCTTTGGGCTCTGATTCGTCGCCCCTTCGGCGTCGGGCGGCCCGTCTCAGCGACCGCCTGGGCCGCGTGGATGCGGCCCTGGAGCAGTGGCGCGCCGCGGTTGAGATGAATCCCCGGGACAAAGAGGCCTGGTCGGAGATGGGCCGCCTCCTGATCAAGCTCGGCCGCTTTGAGGAGGCGGTCAAGGCCATCAAAAACGCCCTCAGCCTGGATAAAACCAGGGCCGAGTGGTGGCACGCCCTCGGCGTGGCCGAGTTCAGGGCCAGGCGGCCGGATGAGGCCGAGGCCAGCCTCGTCCGGGCCGCGGAGCTGGCCCCAAAGCGGGCCGAGATCCTGCACGATCTGGGCTTGGCCCGCTTCAAGCTGGGCCGCTTTGAGGCGGCCGCCCAGGCCTTTGAGTCGGCCCTGACCCTGTCGCCCCGCTCGCCGGAGATCCTCCACGACCTCGGCGCAGCCTTTGGCATGGCCGGCCAGCTCGACAGAGCGGCGGCCACCTTTGTCAAGGCCCTGAAGCTCAAGCCCGACGACCCGGCCGCCCTTCACGATCTGGGCCTGGCCCTCCACGCCCTGCGGGATTATCAGGGCGCGGCCGCGGCCTTTGAAGAGCTCCTCAAGATTCGACCCGACTACCCGGCCAAGGCTGAGGTCATGTATTGCCTCGGCTTGTGCCTGGCCGCCCAGGGCAACTGGGCCGGGGCCGCGCTCGAGGCCGAAAGCCTGGCCCAGATCGACCCTCAACTGGCTGACCGCCTCAAGGCCCGCCTCAAGACGCCTTGACATCACCTTTTTAATGAATAACCCTGCAGCAAGCTGCAGGGTATCAGGAGTCGAAGAGTTTTA
>CAYXRH010000454.1:0-3168 GCA_964466355.1 uncultured Thermodesulfobacteriota bacterium | reverse complement strand
CCTTTCACCTCCACCGATCAACTGGCCCGCATCGTCTTGGTCTGGCTGACCTTCATGGGCGGGGCGGCGGCCATTGATCACGGTCAGAACGTGCGCATCGACTCCGTCGAGCAGCTTCTGCCGCAAAAAATGCGCCGATTCCTGTCCCTCTTCTTTGATCTCGTCTTGATCATCCTGTTGATCATCCTGACGTTCAAAGGCTACGCCGTGTACGTGGTCGGGCGCTACCAGACCATTCTGGGCACGCCCTTCTCCTACCAGGCCATGTACTCGTCCTTGGCCGTCGGCCTGGCGCTGATGACCTTGTTCCTCGCCGTCCGCCTCCTCTTTAAGATCGGGCTCCTGGGACAGTCCTGGCTGAAC
Organism: uncultured Thermodesulfobacteriota bacterium; assembly: GCA_964466355.1. Taxonomy (GTDB): domain Bacteria; phylum Desulfobacterota; class Desulfarculia; genus CAYXRH01. The sequence goes on along the minus strand of CAYXRH010000454.1, from coordinate 2,805 downwards.
GAGTTAGCCTGACATGGTCGCCTTTCTGTTCATCGCCTTCATCGTCCTCATCCTGCTCGGGCTGGACGTGGGCTTCTCCATGGTTCTGGCCTCTTTTCTGGGCATTCTGGTCAAAACCACCCGCCAGGTGGACGCGACCATCGTGCCGCTGCGCATGATCGCCGGAGTTGACGTCTTCTCCCTGGTGGCCATTCCCATGTTCGTCCTGGCCGGCGAACTGATGAACAAGGGCGGCATCACCCGCCGCCTAGTGGACTTTTCGCTGACCCTGGTCGGACATCTCAAGGGCAGCCTCTCCCAGGTGGCCGTCATCACCAACATGATCATGGCCGGCGTGTCCGGCTCCGGTGTGGCCGACGCCTCGGCCACGGGGACCACCCTCATCCCGGCGATGAAGGAAGAGGGCTACGAGCTGGAATACTCCGGGGCCGTCATCGCCGCGGCGGCGACCATCGGCCCCATCATCCCGCCGTCCATCCCCATGGTCATCTACGGCGTCATGGGCAACGTCTCCATCGGCCGTCTTTTCGTGGCCGGTTTTCTGCCGGGGCTGCTTCTGGGCCTGGGCTTCATGCTCCTGTGCTGGCTCCAGGCCCTGCGCCGCGGCTACCCCTCCCGACAAAAAGCGACCTGGGCCCAGCGGGGCCGGGCCTTGTTGAGCACCTCGTGGGCCTTGTTCATGCCGGTCATCATTTTGGGCGGCATCGTCTTCGGGATGGTCACCGTCACCGAGGCGGCCACCACGGCCGTGGTCTACGCCCTCGTCGTCGGCCTGTTCATCCACCGCGAGATCAAACTTCGGGACCTGCCCGCAGTCTTCTACCGGGCCGCCGTGACCAGCGGCGTGATCATGATGCTCCTCGCCGCGGCCGGCATCTTTGCCTGGCTTTTGGCCGAGTCGCGCATCAACTACGCCTTGAGCGAGTTTCTTTTTCCCCTGTCCCAAAACCCCTTGATCATTCTCCTGCTCATCAACGCCCTGCTGCTCATAATCGGCTGCCTTCTGGAGCCGCTGCCGGCCCTGATCATCTTTGTGCCGGCCCTCATCCCCCTGGGCCAGAAGCTCGGCCTGGATCCGGTCCACTTCGGCACGGTGGTCGTTTTAAACCTCATGCTGGGCATGCTCACGCCGCCGGTCGGCTTTCTGCTCTTCGTCGTCGCGGCCGTGGGTAAAATTCCCATCGGCCCCCTGATCAGGGAGGTGACGCCGTTTCTGATCGTCTCCCTGGCCATTCTGGCCGTGACCGTGTTCTGGCCGGCCTTCACGACCTATCTGCCCGGCTTGATGAAATGAGGCCGTCTGAGGCACGAGGAGAAAAAGCATGCCGCTCAGTGGAATCAGAGTCGTTGACCTGACCCGCATCATCGCCGGTCCGTTCTGCACCATGCTCCTGGCCGACATGGGCGCCGAAGTGATCAAGATCGAAACCCCTGGCCAGGGCGATCCCCTGCGGGCACAGGGCGCCATCGAGGACGGCTTGAGCTGGTATTACGCCTCGTTCAACCGGAACAAGAAGTCCCTGACCTTGAACCTCAGAACCGATGAAGGCAAAGCCGTCCTGGCCAGGTTGATCCGTCAAAGCGACGTCCTGGTCGAGAACTTCCGGCCGGGCGTCATGTCCAAGATGGGTTTTGACTACCCCAGGCTCAAGGAGCTGAAGCCGGACATCATTCATTGCGGCGTCAACGGCTTCGGCGTCGACGGCCCCTACGCCAAACGGCCCGCCTTTGACTTCATCGCCCAAGCCATGAGCGGTTTGATGAGCGTGAACGGCAAGGCGGACGAACCCCTGCGCGTCAGCCTGCCCATAAGCGACCTCATCGCCGGCCTCTACGCCGCCTTTGGCGTCGTGACCGCCCTTTTCAACCGCGCCTCGACCGGGAGGGGCCAGCAGATCCAGACCTCCCTGATGGACGGGCTGATCAGCTTTTTGAGCTACATGGCGGCCAATTTCCTGGCCAACGGCCAGCTGCCCCTTCGGACCGGCAACGACCACCCCATCGTCGCCCCCTACGGCCTGTTCAAGGCCAGCGACGGAGAGGTGGCCATCGCGCCGAGCAACGACGCCTTTTACGACCGGCTTCTGGAGGCCCTGGAGCTGACCCACCTCAGGGACGATCCGGAGCTGGCGACCAATGACCTGAGAATGGCTCACCGCCAAAAGATAGACGCCATCATTCAAGAAAAAATCGGCCAACGCCCCCGGAGCTACTGGATCGAACACTTAAACAAGGCCGGCGTGCCCTGCGGCCCCATCCAAGACCTGAGGGAAGTCTTCTCCGATCCCCAGGTTCTGCACCAGGAGATGCTCATCGAGGTCGAGCACCCAGGCCACGGCGCGGTCAAGATGACCGGTTTTCCGGTCAAGCTCAGCGAGACCCCTTGCCGGCTGCGCCATCCAGCCCCGGAAATGGGGCAGCAAAGCGAGGCCATCTTGAAGGCTCTCGGCCTGAGCGATGAGGAGATCTCGGTCCTGAAGGGCAAGGCAATCGTCTAGAACCGGTCTCTGGGTCTTTGCCAGGCTCGAAGGGCCATTTTCTTTTCGTCGTCCGCGCCCTTGAAGCAAATTCCGCCCGCACCGATCCGGCATCGACAGGCTAAGGAAGCTTGTTTAAATAAACTCATTTTTAGACCAAATTTGAGGCTTGACCTTGGCTTAAGGGAGGTTAGACAAGTCATAAAGTCTTTTTGTCTTGGGCGGGGCTAAACCCCGCCCCTAGAGGATAGGGGTTCGGCTAAAGCGTGGTGTCAGGGCTGCGGGTATGAACCGGGTAGATAGGTAACAGAATAGACCGGGGAGATGG
>CAYXRH010000453.1:1856-3174 GCA_964466355.1 uncultured Thermodesulfobacteriota bacterium | reverse complement strand
CCCTGCCCCGTGGTCGCCCCCTGCCGGCGGTGGTGCGGCGGGCCGCGGCGGCGGCCAGGCGAACCGATGGCGAGCTGACCCCCTTGGTCGCCGTGGCCGGGGCGGTGGCCGACGAGGTGGCCGATTGCGCCGTCGCCCTGGGCGCGGACAAGGTTCTGGTCAACAACGGCGGCGACGTGGCCCTGCGCCTTAAAAACGGACAAAAAGCCTCCATCGGGCTCAAGACTCATCCCCGAGGGGAGGTGGCGGGCCGGCTCATCATCGAGGCCGGTCAAGACCTCGGCGGCGTGGCCACCAGCGGCTGGTCCGGGCGCAGCCTGTCCGGCGGCGTGGCCGATCTGGTCACCGTCTGGGCCGCCTCTGCGGCCGCGGCCGACGCGGCGGCGACCCTCATCGCCGGCCGGACCATGGTGGTCAGCCCGAGGGTGGCGGTGGCCCGGGCCAGGGACCTGGATCCCCTGAGCGATCTGGGCGAGCGGAAGGTGACCGCGGCCGTGGGCCGGCTCTCGGCGGCCGAGCGGCGCTCGGCCCTGGCCGCTGGCCGCGAGGCGGCCCAAAAGCTTCTTCTGGCCGGCCTCATCCGCGGCGGCCTCATCGTTGTTCAGGGCGAGGTCGTCCTCCTCGACCTTGAGGGCGCGGCCACGGGTTTTGTGGAGGCGAGGGCGGACCGCGCCGCCGCAGCTCGCCCGGCGGCCAGCCTGGCCAAAGCCTCCCTCCGGCGGCCGTTAAAACGACTCAGGAGCGCCCCCGCGTGAGCGGCCTGTGGCCTCAAAACCTGCGCCTCTTCGGCGAAGTGGTCGTCTCCATCTTCCTCGAAGCCGCCCCCTTTCTGCTCCTGGGCGCGGTGCTCTCGGCCCTGATCGAGGCTTTGATCGACCAGGGCCGCCTGGCCAGACTGGCGCCCCAAAGCCGCCTGGCCGGAGTCGGCCGGGGTGGTGCCCATCGCCCGCCGCCTTTTGGACAAGGGCGCTCCGCCTCACCTGGCGCTGACCTACATGCTCTCCGCGCCGGTGATCAACCCGGTGGTTCTGATCTCGACCTACGTCGCCTTTCAGGGGCGAGTGAGCATGCTCCTGGCCCGGGTCTTGGCCGTGGCCCTGCCGGCGGCGGTGCTGGGCTGGAGCCTGGGCGGCCTCGATCCGAGGGCCTTGGTCAGGCAGGCCCCGACCCTCCACGACCACCTCGATGAAGCCGCCCCCCTGATCCGAGGAGCCGGACTGGCCAGGGCGCTTTCGATCATGGAGCACGCCGGACAGGAATTTTTGGAGATGGGCAAGTATCTGCTCCTCGGCTGCTTCGCCGCCGCCTTGTTCAAGGT
>CAYXRH010000453.1:0-1846 GCA_964466355.1 uncultured Thermodesulfobacteriota bacterium | reverse complement strand
GCCTCTTTCTGGCCATCGGGCTGATGATGCTCCTCTCAATCTTGCTTTCGATCTGCTCCGAGGCCGACGCCTTCGTGGCCGCCTCCTTCGTCTCCTTTCCGGCCGGGGCCCAGCTTTCCTTCCTCGCCCTGGGGCCGATGGTTGATTTGAAGCTCATGGGCATGTACTTCTCGGCCTTTGACAAGCGGGTGGCCCTCTGTTTGATTGTGGTGCCGCCCATGTTGATCTATCCCGCGGCCGTCTTGTTTGAAGCTCTTTTGTGGTGAAAGCGTGCGCCGTCTCGGTCTCATCGCCGAAAGCGTCATCCTCCTTCTCCTGGGAGGCTTCATGCTCGCCCTGAGCTTGAGCGACGGCTACACCCTTTTCCTAAATCCCAGGTTCAGGTGGCTCACCGCCGCCGGCGGAGGGTCTTTAGTCCTCCTCGGCGCGGCCGCCTTTCTTTCCCGGCGGCGCCGCCCGGAGAAGTTCAGAGTCGTCTCCTTCCTGGCCTTCGTGGGCCTGGTCTTCCTCGTCGTCGGGCCTTCCTTCAGCTCCCCGAAAAATTCTGGGGTCGATGACAAGGCGGAGGCCACAAAGAGGCCGCGCCTGGAGTTCAGGGGCGCCTCCTACGTCAAGATCAACACCGCGGCGCTGTTTTTCATGCTCCGTGAGGGCGATTCAACAAAGATGTCCCAGCCTTACGTCGTCCGGGGCGTGGTCAAGCGAAGCCCCGAGATGGACCGCCAGGGCCGCTTCGCCCTCCTGCGGACCAACATCGTCTGCTGCATGGCTGACGCCATGGCCATGGGCTTGGTCGTCAGCCAGGCCGATCCGCAGCAGCTCCCGGACGGCCGCTGGGTCAAGGTCTTCGGCCGGCTGCGCCCGCTCAAAATCCAGCCACCGGCGGCGGTCAAGGTGGAGGGGGCGATCTACGCCGTCATATCTGACCAGGCCCTTCTGGCCGCCGAGGCCGTGGAGAGGATCGAGCGGCCGACCTCGCCCTACATCTTCGTCTTGACCGCGGACGAACCTTACACCTACTGAGCCGGCGCCCCCAAGCGACCGCGCCGCGCCGCCGGGGCGACCTTGGCCGCCCGAGCGGCCACACTGACTTATGAACCTTACTTCGAGGACGCGACAGCAGAATTAGACCCAGGCGCTAATGATGAAGGTTGGCCGCCTCAGATCAAGAGCCGGCCTCTCTCGACCACGAGATGATCGTCCACCTTGACCGTGGGGTTGAGCATCAATCCGTCGAGATGGATGGAACTCTCCACCTCGCCGCCGAGGGAGAGATTGTCGCCGATGGCGAAGTGAACCGTGCCGAGGAGCTTTTTGTCCTCGGCCAGATTGCCGCTCAGGCGGGCCTTGGGGTTGGTGCCGATGGCGAACTCGGCGATGTTCCGTGCGCTCTGATCCTGTTCAAAGAGCCCCTCCACGGCCCGGACCTCGGCCTCGTGGCCGCTCAGGGAGACGACGAGGCCGTCTTGGACCCTCAGCTCCAGCGGCCGGCGCAGCCGGCCCAGGGAGTCCATGGCGTAGTCAAAGACGATGAGGCCGTTGGTCGTGCCCTCCAGGGGGGAGATGGGCACCTCGCCCGGCGGCAGGACGGCAAAGCCGGAGTCCTCATGGAAAAAACCGTCCAGAGAAAAAGCCCGGCGGCCGGTAATCTTGGCCATGACGTCTGCGCCGGCCGGGGAGGTGACAACGATTTCATCGGCTTGGCTCAGCAGCCGGACCAGCCGCGCGTTGGTCTCCCTGAGGGCTTCAAAGTCCGCCGTCATCGCCCCGTTGATCATCATGTCCTCGTCGACGCCCCTCAAGATGACGACTCGGGCCCCGGCCCGCGAGGCGGCCAGTCTGGCCC
>CAYXRH010000452.1:0-3179 GCA_964466355.1 uncultured Thermodesulfobacteriota bacterium | reverse complement strand
GAGCACAGGCTCAAGGCCGATCTTAACCGCGTCGAGGCCGAGACCAGGCTCAGCTTGGGCCCCTTTGAGGTCGAGTTCATCCCCGTGGCCCATTCCATCCCCGAGTGTTTTGGGCTGTGCGTGCGCACGCCGCTGGGCCTCGTCGTCCATTCGGGCGACTTCAAGATCGACCACTCCCTGCCCCTTGATCAGGCCACGGACTTGAATCGCTTCGCGGCCTACGGTCAAGAAGGGGTCCTCCTCTTCCTGTCCGATTCGACCAACGCCGAGCGCGAAGGCTACACCCTGACCGAGGAGAAGGTCAAACGCACTTTTGAGGAGGTCTTTCGCAGCGCCGGCGGCCGGATTCTGGTCGCCTCCTTCGCCTCCAACATCCGTCGCATCCAGCAGGTCATCGAGGTCGCCGCCCGCTTCGATCGGCGGGTGGCCTTCACCGGCAAGTCGTTGGTGACCAACGTTCGCCTGGCCAAGGAGCTGGGCCTGTTGGAGGTGCCGGAGGGGCTGGAGATGCCCCTCAGCGAAGTGGGCCAGATGCGCCCCTCCAAAATCTGTCTTCTGACCACCGGCTCCCAGGGCGAGCCGCTTTCGGCCCTGAGCCGCATCGCCCTGGGCGAACACAAGCAGATCCACCTCGAGGAAGGCGACGTGGTCGTTCTCTCCTCTCGCTTCATCCCGGGTCACGAACTGGCCATCAGCCAGATGATCAACCACATCTACCGCCGGGGGGCCGAAGTGTTGTATGAGGCCATCTCGGACATCCACTCCTCGGGCCACGGCTATCAGGAGGAGCTGAGCCTTCTCTTGAAGCTGATCAAGCCGCGCTACTTCGTGCCCATTCACGGCGAGCTGAGGCATCTGGTCCGCCACGCCCGCCTGGCCGAGAGGATGGGGCTGGAGAAAAGGCGCATCCTCCCTCTGGAGGACGGCGACGCCCTGGTCTTGGATAGGGGCGGCGTGAAAGAGATCGCCGAGGTGGAGGCGGGGCGCGTCTTTGTGGACGGCAAGGGGGTCGGCGACGTGGGGGACGTGGTTCTGCGCGACCGCCGGCACCTCTCCTCCGAAGGGGTCGTCTTCGTCCTGGTGGTGGTTGACCGGCGCAACGGCCAGGTCATCTCCGGGCCGGAGGTGGTCTCGCGGGGATTCGTCTTCGAGGAGGAGCAGGCCGATCTTTTGGACGAGGCCAAGAAACTGGTCCAGGGGATCATCGAGGACCTCGCCGAGCCGGATTGGGCCATCGCCCAGGATGAGATTCGCCGGGCTTTGAGGAAGCACTTCACCCGGATTTTGGACCGCCGGCCGGTCATCCTGCCCATGATCCTGACCATGTGAACCGAGGGAGCGCCACGTGAGCCCCGAGGACGAAAAGGGCGAGGTGAGGAGCTTTGAGGGCGGGGTCGTTTTTGAGCGCAGAGCGTTTTGAACTTGTCTAGCCAGCCCCCAGGCGATTCGCCGCCGGCGCGTTCGACCACCGACAGACCTTCGGGCCTCGATTGGTGGCTGGCTGGCTTCAGCCTCAGCCGCACCCTCAACCAACTGGTGTTCGTCACCTACGCCGCCGCGCTGCCCGTGCTGAGGGTCGAGTGGGGGATGTCGGCCACCGTGGCCGGCTCCGTGTTGAGCGGGTTTCATCTCGGCTACGGTGTCTCCTTGATTCTTTTCTCGGTTCTGGCCGACTTCGTCGGGCCCAAACGCCTCTACCTCGGCTCCATGTCCGCGGGGGCGGTTTTGGCCCTGGCCTTCGCCGCCTTGGCCCGCGATTACTTCTCGGCCCTGATCCTCCACACTCTCCTCGGCTTCGCCTTGGGCGGGACCTACACCACGGGGCTGATGATCCTGGCCGACCAATATTCCGTCCAGCGAAGAGGGATGGCCGTCGGCCTCTTCATCGGCAGCGGCTCGTTGGGCTTGGCCCTGTCGCTCGTCTTGAGCGGCCTCACTCTGCCCCTCGGCGGGTACAGGCTCTCGTTTCTCGTCACCTGCCTCGGCCCCGCGGCCGGATCGATCCTGGCCTGGATCGCCCTGGCCAAAAGGTCGGTTCGTCCAGTGAAGCGTCAGGAAAAATTCAAGTTTTACGGGAAGGTGATCGGCAACCGGCCCGCCCGGCTGTTGATCGGCAGCTATATCCTCCACGCCTGGGAGCTTCTGGGGATGTGGGCTTGGATCCCCGCCTTTTTGGCCGGCTGCCTGGCCTTGAGGGGCATGGGCGGATTGGAGGCGGCCGGGATCGGCTCTTACATCAGCGCCTTGCTCCACACCACCGGCCTGATGGCCTCGTTTTCGATGGGCCTGCTTTCGGATCGCCACGGCCGGGCGCGGGTCATGACCGCCCTGGCGGCCGTGAGCGCGGCCTGCTCATTCGTCTTCGGATGGTCCATTGAATGGCCGCTTTACGTGGTCGTGAGCCTCGGATTAATCTACGCCTTCACCGGCTTGGGCGACTCCCCGGTCCTCTCGGCGGCCCTGACCGAGGTGGTTGAAACCCCTTATCTCGGCGCCGCCTTCGGCCTGAGGTCGCTGCTGGGTTTCGGGGCCGGGGCCCTCTCGCCGCTGATTTTCGGGGCCGTCTTGGATTGGACCAACCCGGCCGGGCCGGCCTTGGACCTCCGCGGCTGGGGTTGGGCCTTCGGCATGCTCGGCCTCGGCGGGGCGGGCGCGGCGATGATGGCTCATCTTTTTGACCGGGCCGTAAAAAAAGACCCGACCAGGGTTTGACATTAAAGCAATCTCCGGCCGGCGCGACCACCCCGCGGCCCTTGAAACAGAGAGCATCAGAGCCGGCCGTCTTTCCCCCAAGGCTCATCCTGAGCGGACGGTCATTTGACGGCGACCACCCGGCCCCTGGTGACCTCGATCAGCTCCGCCGGTTTCAGCTCAAAGATTGCCCGCGGCGTGCCGGCCGCGGCCCAGATTCGATCGTGGTTGAGCAGATCCTCGTCCAGGAAGGTCATGAGCCTTAGAGCGTGACCCAGGGGCGGCACGCCGCCGATGGCAAAGCCCGTGACCCGGCGGACGAAATCCGGGTCGGCCATCTCCACCGGCTCCGAGACCAGATCTTCGATGAGAGCCTCGCTGACCCGGTTCGGGCCGCTGGCGATGACAAGGATCGGCTGCCCGCTCCTTTGGCCCTTGAAGACCAGGGACTTGGCGATCTGGCCCACCTGGCAGCCCACCGCCCGGGC
>CAYXRH010000451.1:2026-3186 GCA_964466355.1 uncultured Thermodesulfobacteriota bacterium | reverse complement strand
GTCCACGGCGGTGAGGCGATCGTCCTTCTCCGCGACCACGGCCCTGATCAACCCGCCCGGCGTCTTGTGGAGCCTGTGGCGGACGTAGACGTCGGCGGCGACCTTGAAGCCGTGCCTGGCCTCTCTGCGCCCTCGCCGGAAGAGGTGCTCCTCAGAGGAGAATTTCTCCTCCAGGGCCGCCATCTCGGCCTCCACCGCGGCCGGGAGGCTGCTCTTGACCTCGAGGGGGCCCAGAATCTGGGCGAAGCCTTCCCTCAAGGCCGCCTCGAACACGGCCCGCTGCGGAATGAACCCGATCTCCTTTTTGACCGAGGTGACGTTCTCGGCCACTGTTTCGTAAAGCTTGTCGCGGAACTTCTCGTCCGGCACCTTGACCATTCGGCAGAAGGCCTCGGCGTTAAAATCGAGCAAAAGCCCGCCGACAAAGACCAGACACGCCCCGATGTCGCCGCCCCCCTGGCCGCTGATCTTGCGCCCGGTTGAGGTGACGACGTCGTTGACCGGCTTGAAGCGGGTCTCGATGCCGACCGTCCGGTAGGCCAGGCAAGCCGGCCGCGAGATGATCTCAAAGACGTCAAAGACCGCGCGCCGGGCCAAGGGGTGGTCCGGGGAGAGGACGAGCTGGTAGAAGATCTGGTTCTGGTCAAGATAGGTCGCCCCGCCGCCGACCTCCCGGCGCATCACCGGCCAGCCGGCCCTTCTCACGGCCGCCACATCCAAGACGGCCTCGGCGTCCTCAAAGTAGCCGAGGGTGACCAGCGGCGCCGCCGGACCGACGACGACCAGGGCCTCCTGGCCCAGGCGGGCCAGGGCGTGAAAGGTGAGCATGGACTCAAGTCCAGGCCGCGAGCCGAGCACGTAGCAATCCATGACCATCTGAACTCACTTCTTGATCAGGTCTTTTATCCGCTCCAGCTCCGAGCGGATGAACCGGTCCAGGTCGGCCGCCTTCATCAAAGCGGCCAGCTCCCCGGCCGCAGACCGGGGCTTGATCTTGCATATCCAGGCGGCGTAAGGATCCTCGTTGATCAGCTCCGGTTCGTCCTCCAGAGCTTCGTTGATTTCCACCACCTCGCCGGAGATGACGGCGTAGACCCGGCCGACCCACTTGCCTGATTCGATGGAGCCGAAAGGCTTGCCCTGGGCGACCTCGTCGCCCA
>CAYXRH010000451.1:1608-2016 GCA_964466355.1 uncultured Thermodesulfobacteriota bacterium | reverse complement strand
GAACTCAGTGGCGCCCATGACCACCACCTCGCCTTCCTCTTTGGCCCAGAAATGGTTCTTGTCGTAGTAGAGATCGTCGGGGAAATAATAGCCTTCAACCTCCATGGCCTTCTCCTTCTTTCATTTTACTTCCTCATCAGGCTTCCTCAAAAGCCTGGAGCAGCTTCTTGTTTTTTATGCGGTTGAGATTGAAGCCCAGGTCCGTCGGCCGGCGCCCCAGGGCCAGGCCCAGGATTTGAGGATAGAACAGAATCGGCACCTTGAGCGAGACGTCAAAATGTTTGCCGATCTTCTTTTGCTGGCCTTCGAGCATGACGTTGCAGAAGGGGCAGATCAGCACGAGGCCGTCCACGTCCCGGTCCTGGGCCGCGGCCAAGCACTCCAGGGCCAGCTTGTTGGCTAGCTCCT
>CAYXRH010000451.1:0-1598 GCA_964466355.1 uncultured Thermodesulfobacteriota bacterium | reverse complement strand
CCGCGCGGTGGCCCCCGCCGCCGCAGCAGGCCGTCGTTCGTCCGTCGTCCACAACCTCAGCCCCGGTGAGGGCGATCAATCTGGCCAAGGAGTCGGGCCTGAGCGGGTCCTCCGTGGGGGCGACGACCTCGCTGGGCTTGAGATAATGGCAGCCGTAATGGGGGCTGAAGCGAAAGCCGCTCAAGGGCCGGACCACCTTGGCCTTGATGGCCTCAAGCCCCACTTTGATGACCAAAAAGCGGATGAAGTGATACACCTCCCCCCCGGGCTGGTAGGTCAGGCCGAGGGGCCTCAGGCGCTGGTTGACCTTTTGCCGCAGCTCATCATCGCCGTCAAGCCAATGAGCCGCCTCGGCCAGAGTGGCCGCGCAGGCGGAGCAGAGGGTGATTACGGGCAGGTCGAGGCGGCCGGCCAGGGCCAGATTTCGGGCGGCCAGGACCAGGGCGTCCTCCAGGGCCAGAGACTTCAACGGAAAACCACAGCACTGAAACCCCTCTTCGTCCCAAAGCTCCACGCCGAGGCTCTCGGCCACCCGGCGGGCGGCCAGCTCGTAGTTCAGGTTCCTGACCGGCACCGTGCAGCCGGGAAAGAAAGCCGCCTTCATGACTCCTCGGCCTCGTGGCCCTCACCGAGCCGGCGGAGTTCATCGGCCAGCCGGCCAAGGATGGCCTGGTAATCCTGGGGGCGTTCGACCACTGGGGACAGGCCCGCCTTGGTCCGCTTCTCGTTTTCAAACTCGGTGATCTCGTAAAGACGGCCGTGGCCCAAAAGCAGGTCCACCTGGCCCCGCAGGCTTTTCGGAAAATGACCGGCCTCCACGGCCATGTTCTTGAGGGCGAAGCTTATCTCCGCAAACGACACCCCCTGGGGACAGACCTCGTGGCAAGAGTAGCAGCTGGCGCAGAACCAGATGAAGGGCTCGCTCAAGACCTGGTCGCGCAGACCGAGGAGAAGCATGCGGATGATCCGCCTCGGATCAAAGTCGGCCGCGTGGGGCAGGACAGGACAAGAGGCCGCGCAGGCCCCGCAGGCGTAACAGCTGCGCAGACCTCCGCCGCCTCGTCGGCCGGCCACCTCGTCGGCCAGGGAGGGATCGGCCTGATCCAGATCCAAGGCGGCGTCTTTTCCCAAAATCATGTCATTCAAGCTCTCTGTCTCATGAAAGCATCCGCACCAGCCGCTGAGGCTGGTTCGGCGCCAGGGCGACGTAAGCCAGTCGAGATCCGGGGAGGCCGATGGCCTCCAGCCGGGCCCTGACCCCGGCCACCGTGTCCCGGGCGCGGTCGGTGCCGCTCCAGGAGCGGCAGACGCCCGGGTGGCAGGCGGCGACGATGACCCGCTCATAACCCAAGTTTACCAGGTCGAGCAAGACCTGGTCGCTCACCCGCCCGGCGCAGGGCAGGCGCACGAGGCGCACTTCAGGGGGCAGGTCGCTCCAAACGCCTTGCGCCACCCGGGCGCAGGCCAGGACGATGCGACCGCCCCCCGGGGCGCTCAGGGCTTGGGCTAGTTCCGCTTCCTCGGCCCAGACGGGCTGGATGGCCCCCACCGGACACACGGCCGCGCACTGCCCGCATTGCACGCAGACGACCGCGTCC
>CAYXRH010000450.1:0-3214 GCA_964466355.1 uncultured Thermodesulfobacteriota bacterium | reverse complement strand
GAAACAAGGACTGCCGGCCCAGGACCTGCTTCACTGGGAGCTGATCAAATGGGCCAAGGAGCAAGGCTGCCACTACTTTGACCTGGCCGGAGTCAACCCCGCGCCGGCCAACGACAAGGAGGCCGGCATCCGCCGCTTCAAGGAGAAATGGGGCGGGCGCCTGGTCCTCTACGACCGCTTCGTCAAACGAGCTTTCGCCGGTCGGCTGCTGGCCCAGGCCCGGAAGTGGCGCTCCGGCCGGGTCAACCCCGGATAAGACCATGTGCGGCCTCGTCGGCCTGATCAATCTCGACGGCCAGCCCGTGGATCAGAAAATCCTGGGCCGCATGACCGAGGCCTTGTCCCACCGCGGGCCGGACGGCGAGGGGTATTATTTAAACGGTCCCGTCGGCCTGGGCCACCGCCGCCTGGCCATCATCGATCCGGCCGGGGGGCGTCAACCGATGTCGAGTCCGGAGGGCCAGTGTTGGCTCTCCTACAACGGCGAAGTTTACAACTACCTGGAGCTTCGAGAAGAGTTGCGCCGTCTGGGGCACCGATTCAACACTGACTCCGACTCCGAGGTCGTGCTCAGATCTTACATGCAATGGGGCCGCCAAAGCCTTCATCGGCTGCGGGGCATGTTCGCCCTGGCCGTCCTTGACCGGCCGGCCAATCGCCTCTTCCTCGCCCGGGACCGGTTGGGCATCAAACCCCTAATTTACGGTCGGGTCGGTCAAAGGCTGGCCTTCGCCTCCGAGCTTCAGGCGTTAAAAATAGCCTTCGACGGCCAACTAAGCCTCGATCACGAGGCCCTGGACAACTATTTGCAGTGGCAGTACATCCCGGCGCCCTTGACCATCTATGGCCAGGCGCGCAAGCTCCCTCCGGCTCATTTTCTGGAGATCGATCTGTCTTCGGGGAGCATGAGGCTGGAGCGGTATTGGCGGCTCGATTTTGAGGAGGACAAGAGCCTCGCTTTCGAGGAGTGGGCTGATTTGCTGGACCAGGAGCTGCGCCAGGCGGTTAATTTAAGGCTTCGAAGCGACGTCGCCTTCGGCGCTTTTCTCTCCGGCGGGGTGGACTCCTCGTTGGTGGTCCACTACATGGCCGAGCTCATGGACAAGCCGGTGAAGGCCTTTTCCATCGGCTTTGACATCGGCGACTGGTCCGAACTGGACTACGCCCGGGCGGCGACCCAGCTCTCCGGGGCCGAGCACCGCGTCGAGAAGGTCCGGCCCGACGCCGTGGCCCTCCTGCCTCTTCTGGCCAGGCACTACGGCGAACCATACGCCGATTCCTCGGCCATACCAACCTATTACGTTTCTCAGATGGCCCGCCGGGAGGTGAAGATGGTCCTCTCCGGCGACGGCGGCGACGAGGTCTTCGCCGGGTACAACCCCTACGAGGCGGTCCAGGCCCGGCTCCTGACCGAGGAAGGCGTCCCCCTGGCCAAGGACGCCGCCCTCTTCTGGCTGGCGAGGTGGCTCAAAAAGGGGGTGGTGAGGTATGAGCGCTGGCGAACGGCGGCTCAAACCCCCCACGCCCTCTACCTCCACGCCCGGTGGCTGTCCCATTTCTCTTACGCGCAGCGTAAAAGCCTCTACCGGACCAGTCTGAGAACGTGTTTGGCCGACCGGGTGGCGGAGAGAAAGGCTCTATTCGCTCAGACTGAGGCCCCCCTGGTGAGCCGGCTCCAGCTCATCGACCTGAACACCTACCTGCCCCATGATATCCTGACCAAGGTGGACGTTGCCTCCATGGCCAACTCCCTGGAGGTCAGGGTGCCGCTTCTGGATCACAAAGTGGTGGAGCTGGCGGCCAAAATGCCGTCCGAGTTCAAGTTTCGGGCGCGCTCCTCCGCCCAGGGGACGACATTTGAGAAAAAGATCATCTTGCGCCACTTGGCCAAGCGCTATTTCCCGGCGGCCCACATTGATCGTTCCAAGATGGGCTTTGGCATTCCTCTGGGGCCCTGGTTCAAGAAGGAGCTTAGGCCCTGGGTCGAGAAGCGGGTCTGCGGCAGCGACAGGCTGGCGGCCTTTTTTAAGCCTCGGAGGGTGAGACGGATCGTGGACCGGCACTTTAATGGTCGTGACCGCGCCCCTCTCATCTGGAGCCTCATCTTTCTGGACGAATGGCTGTCCCAAAACGAAGACATCCAGCTCGATCTTTAGGAGTCACATGAGCAAGCTGCGTCGCTTCGCCTGGCGGTTTCCTTTTCTGATGACAACCTGGCGGTGGCTGTACCGGCTGACGGCCTGGCTCTTCTGGCCGTTGAACCTGGCCCTGGCCTGGATGTGGCGAAACCGTTTCGAACCAGGAACGGTCTTGCACATATCAAGCATGGTCCACGTGCCTTACTACACGGTCAAGATTCTGCGTCAAAACGGCCTCGAGGCGGCTTACATGGCCCTGGGGACAAACCCGTTTTGGGAGCGGTGCGATTACCCGGTCCAGCTTTCGCTGGTCCCTCTGATCCGCTTGATTCAGGAGACCATCCTGCTGTGGCGGGTGGTGGCCCGGTACGAGATCATCCACTGTCACTTCATGCACACCCTGACCTACACCGGCTGGGACATCCCCTTGTTGAAACTAGGCGGCCGCAAGGTCGTGGCCCATTACCGCGGCTGCGAAGCCCGCCGCCGCGACCTCAACCTCGCCCTTCACCCGGAACACAATCTGTGCGAGGACTGCGATTACGACGCCTCTTGCTTCAACAAGCCGTCCCGACAACGCCGCCGACTGGGACGACGATACGCTGACCTGATTCTGGTGACCACCCCGGACCTCAAGGACTTCTGGCCCGAAGCGATCCATGTGCCCTTCTTCGCCCCTGATCCCGAGGCCGTCGAGGCGGCCCAGGCCTCGCTGGCGCTCAAGAGGAATGGCTTCAAGATCGTCCACGCCACCGTCCACCCCGGTCTGGAGGGCACGCGCCTCATTCGCCGCATAATCGACAACCTCATCGCCAAGGGCCATGACATCGATTTTGTCTTTCTCCACCACGCGCCCTACGACCAGGTGCTCAAGGAGATGGCCTCGGCCGATCTGACCATCGGCAAGATGAAGATGGGCTATTACGCCAACGCCCAGATCGAGAGCATGGCCTTGGGCGTGCCGGCGGTGACCTTTATTCGGCCCGCATACTTGACCGACGGCCTCCAGGATTCGGGCTTCATCCTGACCGACCTTGACGGCCCTGTCACCGGCGCCCACCTCGACGAGCCGTTGG
>CAYXRH010000449.1:0-3228 GCA_964466355.1 uncultured Thermodesulfobacteriota bacterium | reverse complement strand
TTCCTGGCGTCCTGCCAGGTGGCGTTGAAGGCCAGACAAAAGTCTTTCAAAAATTCGAGATACAGCCCTGACTCGAGGCCGTGGATGTTGGCCCCCGAGATGTTGACCGAGCGACCCACCCCTCGGGCGTCGTAGACTCGGGTGATGATGTCATCCACGTCGCTGTTGAAAAATGCGCCGCGCCAGGAAACCCTGTCCAGCCAGGGCAGACGTGGCCGTTGGTTGATCTCAAAGCCGAGGTCAAAGTTGAGGCCCTTCTCGGCCTTGAGATCAGGGTTTCCCAGAAAAAAGCCGCGGTCGCCGAAGAGTTCGAAGAACGACGGCTCGCGGACGTACTGGGCGATGTTCCCCTTGAGGGTCAGCCAATCTGAGGCTCTGTATTTAATGCCTAACTGGGGATTCAAGTACTCCTCGTCCCGGGAGGAGCCTTCGAGGGGATTGCCCCACACGCTGAGGGCGCTCTTGAGTTCGTCGTGAAGCCGAGTGTAGCGCAGGGCCGGGGTCAAAACCAGCTTTTCCTGAAAAAGAAAAACGTTGTCCTGCACGGCCGCCGAGAGGAAGTCACGGCTGCTTTGATGGGCGTTGCGGGCGTTTAAAAGGTCCTTGGGATCGAAGTTCTCGTGGTGGCCGTCCAGGGACAGGTTCAAGACGTGCCGCTCAGCGGGCCATTCACAGAAGAGGCCGCCGCCAGAGCGGGTGGTGGTGTACCGGGAGTGCTGCCGGCCGAGGCCGATGAGACCTTGACGGTCGTCGTACTCCTCCTCCTGCCAGTAGTGGTCCAGCCGCAGAGAGGCGTTGAGATTCAAAGGCCCCCACTGGTTCTTGGTCACCTTGGCCGTGGTGATGTTGCGCTTGGTGTTGAGAGAGGCGTCCACCAGGGGGGAGTTGTTCCAGTTGGGCAGGCCCTGGGCCTTGGCAAACCACTGATTCAGAAAATCAAGGCGCAGGTCGTCGCTCAGGTCATAGCCCAGCTTGGCCAGGACGTTGTATTGTTCGAACTGGGCGTTTTGGCGCTCCTCCCAGCGATCGTCGTCCGGGTTGAGCTCAGTGCCGTTGTCGTTGAGGATCTC
Organism: uncultured Thermodesulfobacteriota bacterium; assembly: GCA_964466355.1. Lineage (GTDB taxonomy): Bacteria > Desulfobacterota > Desulfarculia > CAYXRH01. Next base: position 2,158 of record CAYXRH010000449.1, on the reverse strand, counting down.
AAAGTCATTGTCGCTGGCCGTATAATCGGCCGAGACGAGGTAGTCGAGCTGGCCCGGTTTGTGATTGATGAAGCCCGAGGCCTGCCGGGTGTTGAAGGAGCCGTAGCCAGCGCTGACGTGGCCACTGAGCCCTTCTTTGGCCTTGAGGGTTTTTATGTTGATTGCGCCGCCAATGGAGGCCTGGCCAAAGTTTATGGGGGTCACGCCGCGAAATATCTCGGTGGCTTCCACGTCGGCCAGGGAGAAGTTACTCAGGTTCACCCCGCCGCCGGCGCCGTCGTTGAGGAGGATGCCGTCCAAAAAAATCATGACCTGGTCGCTGGAGGAGCCTCGCAGGGAGACCGTGGAAAAGCTGCCCAAACCGCCGGCCTGACGGACCTGAACCCCGGCCTCCTCCTCGATCACCTCGGCCAGGCTGACCATCTTACCCTCGAACTGGTCCCGGGTGATGATCGAAAAAAAGGCCGGCGTCAGCTCCACGTCCACCTCTCCGGTCTCGATCTTTTGGGCGGTGACGACCACTGACTCCAGGCTCACCGTCTCCTGGGCCTCGGCGCTGCTCTCGATCTGGCTTTGCTCCGGCGTCTCCTCTTCGGCGGCCGGCAGGGGTTGGCCGAGGAGGAAGAGCGGCCAGATCACGGCTCCCAAGATCAAAAAGCGCCGCCAGGGCGGGCGTGCTCTCCTGGGGCTTGAAGGGGGCGAGCCGGGAATTAAGGCCATCGTCCTTTTCACCGCTTGGCCGGGCTCATCGCCGCCACCTTGATCGGCCCTTGATTCCAATAAAAAAGCCCAGCCCTGAATCAGGGGCTGGGCGATTGCACCCAGTTTGCTTCATCGCCTCAAGCCTCCGCGCCGGTCAATCGCCAGCGTGCGCGGATGCTTTCAAAACCGGCAGGTCTTCTGACTCCCGGATCAACCTCTCGGCCGCGCCTTCCCATCCGGCTTTTTACCGGACAGTGGCCTGCTGGCGGCCTTTGTCCCCGGTCACAGCGGCGGGACCGCGACGGTCTTTCACCGTCTTCCCTATTAAGCCCTTAAGGGCGCCGGCTTCACCTTTTATTTTTTCTACCGAGGCTGATATTAATTGTCAAGCTCATTGAGCCGCGGCCTGGATTTTAATCGTGGCCAGGTCTGGTCGGGGATGATAAACTGCCCCGCGGTCGAGGGGAGAAAGCGACAACACTCATCGAACCACGTCGGGTTGAGACGAAGAGATGGTCGAATGTTCCACAACGGTGCTCGGACTTTCAGGTTCGGCGCTCTGAGCGGAGGTTTTGTTCATGACCAAGCCCTTGCCCGATAAGGCTGAAGTGGTAATCATCGGCGGCGGACTCATCGGCACCAGCGTGGCCTGGCAGATGGCCCAAAGAGGCGTCAGAGACGTTTTGCTCCTCGAGCAAGGAGACCTGGGCGCCCAGGGGGCCTCGGCCAAGTGTCTGGGCGGCTGGCGGACTCTGTGGAACCAGGAGATCAACGTCCGCTTCGCCCTCATCTCCAAACAGGTCTTTGATAGCTTCGAGGCCGAGTTCGGACAAGCCCTCGATTTTCACCGCTCAGGCTATCTCTACTTGACCAGCACCACGCCAGCCCATCAGATGCCGGAGCAGGCCGCCGGCGTGACTGATTCCTTGAAGATTCCGGTGGAGGTTCTGACCGCCCAGGAGATCGGCCAGAGGCACCCCTACCTGCGCACAGACGACCTGGTCGGTGGAGTCTTCACCCCTCTTGACGGATACTTCAGCCCCCACGAGGTGGTCCAGGGCTACGCCAAAGGGGCCCGCCGACTGGGAGTCCAGATCCGGGAAGGGGTCAGGGTCAGCGCGGTGGTGGTGGAAAAGGGCCGCGTCAGGGGGGTTGAGATTGCTGACGGACGGCGGGTCAGAGCCGAATACGTGGTCAACGCCGCCGGGCCCTGGTCTGGAGAGTGCGCCGCCCTGGCCGGGCTGGACCTGCCGGTGGGCCCTTTGCGGCGCCACGTCTTTTTCACCGACGCTGTCTCGGACCTGCCCGAACTGATCCCTTTCACCCTTCACTTTGAGTCCTCCTGGTATGTCCGCCGGGAGGGGCCGGGCGTGGTTTTGGCCGGCCCGGCCAACAACGAACCGGCTCAGCGCTCCTTTAGCGAAAAGATCGACTTTGACGCCGAGGAGTGGTGCGC
>CAYXRH010000448.1:1798-3234 GCA_964466355.1 uncultured Thermodesulfobacteriota bacterium | reverse complement strand
GGCGAAGGCGGGGACCTCCTCTCCCGGGCCACGGCCAACGCCGAAGGCGCTCTGGCCCTTCTGGCCGGCAGCCCCGCGGCCCTGGCCGGCCAGGGCCTCGACGAGCTGGCCCGCCGCCTGGGCCTCCCCCCGCCCTTGGAGAGCCTGGAGGGCTACGACATCTCCATCCACCAGGGCGAGCATCCCGTGGGGGCCATGGTCCGCTTCGAAGAGGGCCGGCCGACCAGAGCCAAGTACCGCAACTACCGCATCCACGAGGCCCTCGGTCAGGACGACACGGCCATGCTGGCCGAAGTCTTAAAAAGGCGCTTCGCCTTGAATGAATCAGACAAAGAAGGAAAGAAAAAAAAGAGCCTGGAGCCCCCGGACCTGGTGGTCATCGACGGCGGCAAGGGCCAGCTCAACGCCGCCAGGGCGGCCCTGGCCGCGGTGGGGCTGAGCGACCAGCCGGTGGTCGCCCTGGCCAAAACCCCTGAGGCCAAGGACGCTGACCGCTTGTTCGCGCCGGGGCGAAAAAACCCGCTGCCTTTGTCCAAGCCGGCCCGGTTCTTGCTCATGCGCCTGCGGGACGAGGCCCACCGCCGGGCGGTCACGGCCCACCGCCGGGCCAAGCGGCGGGGTTTGACCCGCACCCGGCTCCTAAATATTCCGGGCGTCGGCCCCAAGCGGGCCCAGGCTCTCTTGAAGCGCCTGGGCTCCTTGAGGGCCGTGGCCGGGGCCTCGGTTGAGGAGCTGGCCCAGGCGCCGGAGATCTCGGCCGCCTTGGCCAAAAAGATCCATCAGCATTTAAGTCACGGCGGCGGCGGGGCCGATGGCCATTGACACCACCCCATCCATCCCGTAGAGTCAGTCACGAATCCTTGGATCCCGGATCATGTTCGGCATCTCGACGACCGAGTTTCTGCTGATTTTGGCCGTGGGCCTGATCGTTTTCGGGCCCAAGAAGCTGCCCGATCTGGCCCGGACCCTCGGCCGGGTCGTCGGCGAGTTCAAGAAGGCTTCGGCCGAGCTGAAGCGATCCCTCGACACCGACGAAAACCTGGCCGAGGTGAAGCGGACCTTTGACCAGGCCGTGGCCGAGGGCATGACCGCCGGCCTGGCCCAGAAGACCCCGGAAGAGGCGGCCGAGGTGGACGCTTTGGCTCAAACGAACAAACCCCGCGCCGACGAGTCCGAGGCAAAGACCCCGGCGACGGTCGAAGCCGCAGAGGCCGGGCCGGAGGCTGAGAAAGAACAGTCTGCGGCCGACGGAGCCGCAGAGATTCCTCCCCCACAGCGCCATGACCAATCCTGAGGCCCAAAGCGAAGCCGTCGACGAACTCGAAGCCTCCCGCATGCCCTTCATGGCTCATCTGGGCGAGCTGCGCGGACGACTGGTCCGCGCGTCCATCGCCCTGGGCGTCGGCTTCGGGATCTGCTATCCCTTTTCGGAGCGG
>CAYXRH010000448.1:0-1788 GCA_964466355.1 uncultured Thermodesulfobacteriota bacterium | reverse complement strand
CTCTTGGGCTTCATGGTCGAGCCCCTGAAGAAGGTCCTGCCCGCGGGGCAGCGGCTGATCTACACCGCCCTGCCCGAGGCCTTCTTCACCCACATAAAGATATCCATCCTGGCCGCGGTGCTCCTCACACTGCCGTACATCTTTTTTCAGATCTGGAAGTTCGTCGCCCCGGGGCTCTACAAGAACGAACGCAAGTACTCCCTGGGCTTTGTCATCTCCTCGTCGCTGCTTTTTTTGGGTGGAGCCGTGTTCGGCTACCTGGTCGTCTTCCCTTACGGCTTCAAGTTCTTCGTCGGCTTCGAGTCAGAGCTGATCCAGCCCCTGCCGGCTTTGAAGCAGTACTTCTCCTTCTCCTTGAGGCTTTTGTTCGCCTTTGGCTTTGTCTTTGAGCTGCCCATCGTCATCTTCTTCCTGGCCCGCATGGGCCTCGTGGACGACAAGTTCCTGCGCCGCAATCGCAAGTGGGCCATATTGTTGACCTTTATTATTGGAGCCATCTTCACCCCGCCCGACGTGCTCACCCAGGTGATGATGGCCCTACCCCTGATAGTCCTCTTCGAGATATCCATCTACGTGGCCAAATACTGCGGCCGCAAGCGCCAGGAGGCGGAAAAGGAGACGCCAGACGGGCCAAACGATCCGGCCGCCGCGGATGAGGATTGATTCATGACCACTCTCAACCCGCCATACGTCGCCGCCCTCAAGGAGGCCATCGACTCCTCCCCTTACTTCCAGTTGCTCGGCATGAAGCTCACGGAGATGAAGGTCGGTCTGGCCGTCTTTGATTTAATCAGCGCCGACGACCACCTTCAGCCCTTTGGTTACGTCCACGGCGGGGCCATCGCCTCCATCCTCGACGCCGCCGCCTCCTGGGCCGTTTTCGGAGAGCTGGGTCCAAACCAGTGGCAGACCACGGTCGATCTCAAGATCAACTACCTCGCCCCAGTGACGAGCGGCCAGAGACTCAAGGCCGTGGGTCGGTCCATCCGCGTCGGCCGCACCCTGGCCCTGGCCCGCCTCGAAGAAGAAGCCGCCGGCCGCCTCGTCGCCTTTGCCACGGCCACGAGCATGATCCTCGAGGGAGCGCCGCCCTCGTTCATGGCCCAGCTTCCGCCCAAATTCAAATCTTGAGGTCGCCCCTCGCCCTGTTCCGGGGCTGTGTCTCGGGGCTTACTTCAGAAAAACCTAAAGTGGTTTGTCAGGTTGGCCGATGAGACTGAAAAAGGAGGCGGGGACATGGCCGGACGGGTGATCGTGATGCGCAAAATCAAGGGTTTGTGGCAGGCTGACTTTGCCGCTCAAAGCGGATCAAAAGATTTTCCCTGGCCTTGGAGGCGGGGCGGGAGCCTTGAGAGGCCCATCCGGCTGGGACGAAGGGCGCTTCACCGGGTGGCCTGATTGTTCGGCCCCTTAAAAGAGAGCTACCGCCTGCTGGGCTTGAGCCCCGGCGCGGGCCCCGGGGCGGTCAGGCGCGCCTTCAGGGCCGCGGTTAAAAACTGCCACCCCGACGCCGTCGGCGGAGACGGCGAGGCCTTCATCCGCCTGAACCGGGCCTATCACTTCGCCTGGGGCTACGAAGAGGGCCGCCGCCACAGCGGCCGGGAAAGAGGTTCAAAGCCCTCTTCGAGGATAAAGAGGGCCCTGCCCTTCACTGGCCTGGACATCTGGCTGAGTTTGAAACTCAGCGCCAACGAGGCCCGCCGCGGCCTCAGAACAATGGTCCGCTACCGGCGCTCGAGGCCCTGTCGGCACTGCCAAGTCGGGTGTCCGACCTGCCGGGGGCTGGGC
>CAYXRH010000447.1:0-3243 GCA_964466355.1 uncultured Thermodesulfobacteriota bacterium | reverse complement strand
ACACCGAGATGTGCATCGACGGCTACCGGGCCCCCAGCTTCCTTGAGACGCCGGGCGCCCTGGAGTGCGGCATCGAGATCCACTCCCTGTCCAAGACCTTTCAGATGACCGGCTGGCGGGTGGGCATGGCCGTGGGCAACGCCGAGCTGGTCTCCGGTTTGGTGGCCTTCAAGTCGAACATTGATTCCGGCGTCTTTGAGGTTCTCCAGGTCGCCGCCGCCGCCGCCCTGGAGACCGGATTCGAAAAGGCGGCCGAGGCCCAGCAGATTTACGGCCCGAGACGGCGGGTGGTCGTGGAGGGCCTTAAAAAGATGGGGCTCGAGGTCTGGCCGTCCCGGGCGACCATTTTCGTCTGGGCCAGGGTTCCAAAAGGCTTTGATTCGACCGCGTGGACCGCCCGGCTGCTCAAGGAGACCGGGGTGGTGGTTACGCCGGGCCTCGGCTTGGGCTCGGCCGGCGAGGGCTGGTTTCGGATCGCCTTGACCCTGCCCGAAGCCAGGCTGGCCGAGGCCGTGGCCCGGATGGAGAGTCTGGCTGGTTGAGGCCTCATCCAAACCAACCGCACGGGGAGTCTGTTTTTATTGGTCTCGGCTCCAACCTGGGCGACCGCGAAGGATTTCTGCGCTCAAGCCTCGAGCGCCTGGCCGGATGCGGGAAGGTGACGGTGAGGGCGGTCTCGTCCCTGTATGAGACCGAGCCGGTCGGCTTTGAGGACCAGGGGCCATTTTTGAACGCCGCGGCCGAGCTCAGGGCCGTGGCCGAGCCCGAGGAGTTTTTGAGGCTCCTCTTGGCTGTCGAAGACCAGATCGGCCGGCGCCGGGAGAGGCGCTGGGGGCCGCGGAGCATTGATCTTGATCTGCTGTTGTGGGGCCAGAGGATCATTCAAACCGAGAGCCTGATCGTGCCTCATCCCCAGATGGCCTGCCGCGGCTTTGTGCTGGCGCCGCTGGCCGAGATCGCCTCACAGGCCCTTCACCCCACACTGGGGCTCAGGGCCGAGCAACTGCTGGCCAACTTGGGCCCCCTTGGCGGGGTGAAGGTCTACAAGGAGGGGAGCGGATGGTCAGGCTGTTAGTCTTGGCCGCCCTGGGCTATCTGGTCTACCGGCTCCTCAAGCCCAAAAAGGCCGCCAAGCCCCCGGCCAAGACCCCGGGTCAGAACATGGTCGTGGACGAGATGGTCCAGGACCCGCACTGCGGGGCTTATTTTCCCAAGTCCCAGGGGGTGGCGGCCAAGGTGGACGGTCGGCGCCTGCTTTTTTGCTCTCAGAAGTGCCGACAGGAATACCTGGCCCGGTACGAGGCGCACGACGGCGAGGGGGAAGGAGAGGAAGACAAATGAAATTCTTCATCGACACGGCCAACCTGGAGGAGATCCGAGAAGGCCTGGCCATGGGCATGGTCGACGGCGTGACCACCAACCCGAGCCTGGTGGCCAAGGAGGGCGTGGCCTTCGAGGAGAGAGCCAGGGATATTTTGAGCCTCGTCCCCGGGCCGGTGAGCCTGGAGGTGGTCAGCAGCCAAGCCGAGGCCATGATCGAGGAGGCCCGGCGTCTGTCCGCCTGGGGCGAGAACGTGGTGGTCAAGATCCCGATGATCGTCGAGGGTCTCAAGGCCACCCGGGTTTTGAGCCAGGAGGGTGTTGACGTCAACGTCACTCTGGTCTTCAGCCTGCCCCAGGCCCTCATGGCCGCCAAGGCGGGCGCGGCCTACGTCAGCCCTTTTGTCGGCCGCTTGGACGACATTTCGAGCCGCGGCATGGAGCTGGTTGACCAGATAGCCATTGTTTACGGCAACTACGGCTTCGAGACCGAGATAATCGTCGCCTCGATCCGCCACCCCATCCACGTCCAAGAGGCGGCTCTGGCCGGAGCGGACATCGCCACCATCCCCTTCAAGGTGCTGAAGCAGTTGGCCGCTCATCCCCTGACCGACATCGGCCTGAACAAGTTTCTGGCCGATTGGAAAAAGCAAAATCAAGGGTGATGCCTCGGGAGCAGATCTACAACCTGCCCAACGCCTTGTCCCTGGTCAGGATAGTCAGCATCCCCTTGCTCATCATCCTGGCCTCTTCGTCGGGTCGGCTGATGAGCTTTTTAGCCGCGGCGATCTTTGCCCTGGCCGCGGCGACCGACCTGCTGGACGGCTATCTGGCCCGGCGGCTGGGGCGGGTGACGACTCTGGGCCGCTTTCTGGACCCGGTGGCGGACAAGCTGATGGTCTCGGCGGCGCTGATCATGCTCGTGGCCCTGAATCGGGCGCCGGCCTGGATCGCCTTTGTCATCATCGGCCGGGAGATCGCCGTCACCGGATTGAGAGCGGTCGCGGCCGCCTCGGCGGCTGGGCTGGTCATTGACGCCGGGATGTGGGGTAAGGCCAAGACGGTCTGTCAGATGGTGGCTATTTTGGCTCTTTTGCTGCATTATCAATATTTTGGCTTGAGCATGCACTTCTGGGGCGGCCTCTTTTTGTACGCCGCCTTGATCCTGACCTTGCTCTCGGGCTGGTTTTATTTCCGGGAGTACTGGGCCGTCATCTCTCAGGCCGGGCGTTCATCCGAGGGAAGTGGAGGCGAATGATGTCCATCTTCAAGGCATATGACATTCGGGGCACGGTGCCTGACCAGCTCGACGCTGACACGGCCACGGCCATCGGTCGAGTTTTAGGCGAAATGTATAAACCCGAGGCGGTGGTGGTCGGTCGGGACGCCCGGCAGTCCAGCGGAGACATGTTCGAGGCCCTGAGCGCGGGGTTGATGAGCATGGGCGCCGACGTGGTGGACATCGGCCAGGTCTCGACGCCGGTGTTTTACTTTGCCGCCGGCCGGGGCCAGTTCCCGCTGGGGGTGATGATCACGGCCTCGCACAACCCCAAGGAGTACAATGGCTTCAAGCTGGTCAAATCCGGAGCTTTTCCCATCGGCGGGGATGAGATTCAGAGCATTCGCCAGCGGGTCGAAGGCGGGGTCAAGACCCCGGCCGTCAAGCCGGGGACCATGGGGCCCCTGGACATCCTGCGGGACTACCGGGATCACATCCACAGCTTCGCCGAGGGGCTGGCCCCAGTGAAGGTGGTCATGGACACCGGCAACGCCATCCCCGGGGCTCTGATTCCGCACGTCTACGCCGGCCTGCCGCTAACAATCAAGCCGCTTTTCTTTGAGCCGGACGGCTCCTTTCCCAACCATCAGCCCGACCCCTTGAAGCCCGAGAACGTGGTCGACGCCCGGGAGACGCTTTTGGCC
>CAYXRH010000446.1:231-3279 GCA_964466355.1 uncultured Thermodesulfobacteriota bacterium | reverse complement strand
ACGCCATCGTCATCCCGCCGCCCAACGTCACCGGGGCCCTGCACATGGGCCACGCCCTCAACAACACCATCCAGGACATCCTCATCCGCTACAAACGCATGGATGGCTACAACGCCCTGTGGCAGCCGGGCACTGACCACGCCGGCATCGCCACCCAGAACGTGGTCGAGCGGCAGTTGGCCGAGGAGGGCACGAACCGCCATGCCCTCGGACGGGAGAAGTTCATCGAGCGGGCCTGGAAATGGCGGGAGGAGTACGGCGGCAAGATATTGAATCAGCTCAAGCGCCTGGGCGCCTCCTGCGACTGGGAGCGGGAGCGGTTCACCATGGACGAGGGCCTCTCCTGGGCGGTGCGCAAGGTCTTTGTCTCCCTCCATGACCAGGGCCTGGTCTACCGCGGCGACTACATCGCCAACTGGTGCCCCCGCTGTCACACCGCCCTGGCTGATCTGGAGGTGGAGCACCACGAGGTTCAAGGCGCTCTTTATTACGTCCGCTATCCCTTCGTGGACCAGGACGGCCACCTGACCGTGGCCACCACCCGGCCCGAGACCATCCTGGGCGACACCGCCGTGGCCGTCAACCCCGAGGACAAAAGATACGAGCATCTTGTGGGCCGCAAAGTCCGCCTCCCGGTCCTGGACCGGATACTGCCGGTCATCGCCGACAGCTACGTTGACCCTGACTTCGGCACCGGAGCCCTCAAAATCACCCCGGCCCACGACCCCTATGACTTTGAAATCGGACAGCGCCACTCCCTGGCGGCCATCAAGGCCTTTGACGAAGAGACGATCATCACCCCAAGGATGGGCCCTTACGCTGGCCTGGACCGCGGCCAGGCCCGGGCCAAGATCGTCGAGGATCTCAAGGCCAAGGGGCTTTTGGAAAAGATCGAGCCCTACGTCCACTCCGTGGGCCACTGCTATCGCTGTCAGACCATGATCGAGCCGCTGAAGTCACTCCAGTGGTTCGTCAAGATAAAACCCCTGGCCCAAAAGGCCATCCAGGCGGTCAGGACCGGCCAGACCAGGATCGTGCCTTTGCAGTGGGAGAAGGTTTACTTTGAGTGGATGGAGAACATCCGCGACTGGTGCGTCTCCCGCCAGCTCTGGTGGGGGCACCGCATCCCGGCCTGGTACTGCCAAAGCTGCGGCGAGGTCATCGTCCAGATGGAGGACCCAAAAGCGTGCCCCTGCGGCGGGGAGCTGAAGCAGGACGAAGACGTGCTGGACACCTGGTTCTCCTCGGCCCTGTGGCCCTTCTCCACCCTGGGCTGGCCCGAGGAGACGGATTACCTCCAGACCTTTTATCCGACCTCCTGCCTGGTGACCGGCTTTGATATCCTCTTCTTCTGGGTCGCCCGGATGATGATGATGGGCCTCTGGTTCCTGGACGACGTGCCCTTCAGGGACGTCTACATCCACGCTCTGGTGCGCGACGAACAAGGCTCCAAAATGTCCAAATCCAAGGGAAACGTCATGGACCCCTTGGAGATCATGGACGCCTACGGCACCGACGCCTTTCGCTTCACTCTAGCCGCCTTCGCCGCCCAGGGCCGGGACGTCAAGCTCTCCCCGCGGCGGATCGAGGGCTACCGCCACTTCATCAACAAGCTCTGGAACGCGGCCCGGTTCGTGCTCCTGAACCTGGACGAGGCGCCTCCAGCGGCCCCGGACCGATCCACGCTCAGCCTGGCCGACCGCTGGATTCTGAGCCGACTCGACCGCGCCGTCGAGGCGGTGAGGGGCTACCTGGACGAATACCACTTTGACAAGGCCGCCTCGATTCTCTATCAGTTCGTCTGGCACGAGCTGTGCGACTGGTACATCGAGCTCGTCAAGCCGGCCCTGAGCGGCCGCGAGGGCGACGAGGCCCGAGCTGCGGCCCGGCACACCCTGCTCCTGACCTTTAAAAGCGCGCTCTGCCTCCTCCAGCCCATCATCCCCTTTGTCACCGAGGAGATCTGGCTCAAGCTGCCCGGGGTCAAGGGAACCATCATGCGGGCGCCGTATCCCAAACCCGAAGCCAACCGCCTGGATGAATCAGCCGAAGAGGCCATGAAGAGCCTTCAGGACGCCTGCCTGGGCATCCGCCAGATCCGGGGGGATTACGATCTGCCGCCGACCAAAAAGGTCAAAGCCCTCGTCCAGGCCCCAGACGACCAGACCACCGAGCTGCTCCGCGGCCATTGCCCCCACATCCAAAACCTCGCCCTGACCGAAGAGCTGATCATTCAATGCGGCGACCGAGGCGCGGCGGCCAAGCCCAGAGGCTACGCCTGGACCGTGGTCGGCGGCTTGAACGTGGGGGTGGATTTGACCGGCCTGATCGACCTCAAGGAGGAGAAAACCAAGCTGGCCCGCAGACTGGAGAAGTTGGCTCCTGACTTGGAGCGGATCAAAGCCAAGCTGGGCAACCCCAGCTTCACGGCCAAGGCCCCGCCCGACATCGTGGCCAAGGAGGAGGCCAAGCTGGCCGAGATGAAAACCCAGATCGAAAAAGTGAAAGCCAACCTCGCCCAGGTGAGGGGCATGCTCTGAGGCCCCTCGCGCGGCCGTCAAATCAGGACGTCTCGGCCTTTAAAGAGCGACCCTGGTCGATGAGCCTGATCTCCACCCGTCGGTTGTGGGCCCGGCCCTGGGGCGTGGCGTTTGAGGCGGCCGGCTTGGCGGCGCCAAAGCCTCTTATGCTTATCCTTTCGTCGTCCACGCCGGCCGAGATGAGCATCTTGGCCACCTCCCCGGCCCGGGCCAGGGAGAGGCCCATGTTGTCGCCATATTTCTTTTGACTGGTCCAGCGCAAAGGCCTGTCATCGGCGTGGCCGTCGACCCGGACCAAAAGTCCCGGCTGGGACGTGATCTTCTCCGCCGCCTTTTGAATGGCCTCCGCTCCCGGGGTTGAGACGGCGCTCTGGCCGGAGTTGAAGAAAACTTCGGCCGTGACCGGAACAAAACCCGTCTTTGGCTCTGAAGCCGGTTTTGGCCGCCCGGCCAAGTTGACGACTCTTTCCGAGAGGGAGGAGACCTCTCGCCCCAAGGCGGCCACCCG
>CAYXRH010000446.1:0-221 GCA_964466355.1 uncultured Thermodesulfobacteriota bacterium | reverse complement strand
GCTTTGTCCTCCCGGAGCTGGCCGATGGTTTCGGTCATGGCCTTGACCTGATCCTCAAACCCCTTGATGCGCTCAAGAAGCCCGGACGAGGCGACTTCAACCCTCGGCTGGCCGACGATCTTTTGAACCTTCTCGTCCAGGGAGGCCATCTTTTCATCGAGGACGGTCACCTTTTTGGTCAGCCGGTTCTTGATCTGGCTGAGGTCGCCGAGGTTCTTGTC
>CAYXRH010000445.1:0-3287 GCA_964466355.1 uncultured Thermodesulfobacteriota bacterium | reverse complement strand
GAAGTAGGGATAAGAGGCGGCCACGAACAGGGCCGCCTGGGCCACGTTCTGACGGGGCAGGTTGTGGTTCAGGTCGATTAAACCCGCCTCGGGGCAGACGCTCAAAATAGCGCCCTTGACCTGGCCGACGTAGAGGTCGTCAAGCCCAAAATCAGTGCTCAGGGTGACGATGGGCATGACCTCAGGAACCGGCCGCCGCCAGAGCGACCAAGGAAGGGACGACCTCGCCCGCCCGGCCCTGAAGGTGGATGTCGGTCACGGCGGTGTGAGGCGTCTTCTCCACGTTGACCTCGATGACCGTGGCCCCGGCCTGTTTGGCCAGGGGGGTCAGGGAGGCGGCCGGATAGACCAGGGCCGAGGTGCCGATGACGAGCATCAAATCGCTCGACTGGCTGAGGCGGGCGGCCTTTTTAAGAACCCGGGGCTCCAAAGGCTCCCCGAACCAGACCACGGCCGGCCGCAGCAGCCCGCCGCAGCCCTCGCAGAGGGGCGGGTAGGGCACCGGGACGCGCTCATCCGTGGTCTCGCGGCCGCAGCCGAGGCAGCGCAGCCGCCACAGGTTGCCGTGTATTTCGAGGAGGTTGTTCGAGCCGGCCCGGCGATGGAGCCCGTCCACGTTTTGGGTGATGAGGGCCAGATCCGGTTTGAGGCCCTCCAGCCGGGCCAGGGCCAGGTGGGCCGGGTTGGGCTGGCATTTTGAGAGCAGCTCCCGCCGCCAGTTGTAGAACTCCCAGACCAGAGCCGGGTCTTGCCTGAAGGCCTGGGGCGTGGCCAGCCGGGCGACGTCGTGATTCCGCCACAGGCCGTCGGGGCCGCGAAAGGTGGGCACTCCGGACTCGGCCGAGACTCCGGCGCCAGTGAGCACGACCACTCTGCGGGCCAGGGCCAGGGCCTGGCGCGCTCGATCGAGCTGGGGTGATGCCATGAGGTCTATTGGCCGCCGCTTTCCTTGAGCCAGATTTTTCATGATTAGCACGGCGCAGGGGAGGGTGTCAAAAGGAGGCCGGCCTCATTTGACCAAGGATGGCGGTCGATTCAAGAAGGACGGCGGCCTGGGGAGGAGCCTTGGATGGATTCCACGCCGCCGTTGGACAGAGAGTCGAGCACGTTCTCCAGGCTGGCCGCCACCCAGGGCACGACTCTGATTCCCTGCCGCCGAAAGGATTCCTCGACCCAGGCCTCCAGGGCGCCGCAGATCAGCATCTCCACGCCTTGGCGCTTGAGGATGCGGGCTCGCTCAAAGATCGACTCCTCGGTCCAGGCCAGGCGGTCGAGAATCTTGGGCTCGCCCGGGACGGCCCAGTCGAGCATGATCACTTGGCAGCGCCGGTCCACCCGGGGGGCCACGCGGCCGCGGAATATGGGCACCGCAATCAACATCCCCATGGTCTTTTGAGCAAATCCCATGCCATTAAAGAATATCAACTGGTTGCCCGCAAACCGCGCCATGTCGCGGGGCCGACGATTCAATCAGAAACGTGTGACTTTCAGCTTGAAATTAAAGCCTTACCTCAGATCAAGCCGTATTGTTTCATCCGCCGCCACAGGGTCGTCGTCGAGATGCCGAGCTCCTCGGCGGCGCTCTTGCGTCGGCCGCCGTGTCGGTTGAGAGCCTCGATGATCAGTCTTCGCTCGGTGTCGGCCAGAAGACCGCCGTCCTGGTCCTCTGGCGCCACCAGGGGGCCCAACCCCCTCAGGTCCGGAGGCAGGTGCTCCAGGTCGACGGTCCCCCCCCGGCAGAGGACGAAGCCGTGCTCCAAAAAGTTCTCCAGCTCCCTGACGTTGCCCGGAAAGTTGTGGGCCATCAAGGCGGCCATGGCCCGGTCGGTCAGCCCGAGGATGTTCTTGCCGGTGCGGGCTCTGAGCTTGGCCAGCAAGGCCTCGACCAGGTAGGGGATGTCCTCCCGCCGCTCCCTCAGGGGGGGCAGATGGAGGCGGATGATGTTGAGACGATAATAAAGATCCGACCTGAACCGGCCGCAGTGGACCTCCTCCTGGAGGTCTTTGTTGGTCGCCGCCACCAGCCTGACGTCGGTCGGCCGCGGCTTGTTCGAGCCCAGGGGCACGAAGGCCCGTTCGTCCAAAACCCGCAGCAGCTTCACCTGGACGGCCAGGCTGATCTCGCCGATCTCGTCCAGGAAGAGAGTCCCGCCTCTGGCCGCCTCGAACCGGCCCGGCTTGTCGGTCCGGGCGTCGGTGAAAGCTCCCCTGACGTAGCCGAAGAGTTCGCTTTCCAAAAGGGTGTCGGGCAGGGCGGCGCAATTGACGGCCAGAAAAGGACCCTCGGCCCGAGGAGACATGTCGTGGATGGCCCGGGCGAACAGCTCCTTTCCGGTGCCGGATTCACCCTCGATGAGGACCGTGGTTTCGGACTCGGCCACGGCCGAGAGCATGACGAACAGATTCTGCATCGCCGGCGACCGGCCGACGATGTCGGCCACGGTGTACTTGTTCTCCAGCTGCTTTCTGAGCATCGCCTCGGTGGACAGATCCCGAAACATCTCCACCCCGGCGACGATGCGCCCTCGATCGTTCTTGACGACCGAGGTGCGGATGCTGATGGGCACCCGGCGGCCGGAGGAGTCGAGGATGTCCACCGCCTTGTCCAGGACCACCTTGCCGGTGCGCAGGGATTCCTCCAGGGCGCAGCCGTCCTGACAGCAGTCGCTTCTCAAGACCTCGTAACATTTGGCCCCGATGGCCTGGGCGCTGGGGATGCCGGTGATCTCTTGGGCGGCCCGGTTGAAGGTGAGGATGTTGAAGTCGTGATCGACCGTGAAGACCCCTTCGGTCAAGGAGTCCAGGATCAGATCGGTGGGCACTGGTTTTGAATCAAGGCCGCCGTTTCTCATTGATGCATCAACATAGCATCTCCTTTCCAAAATGCAAAGCCAAACGGTTGACGGGGCGCGGCCGGGGCTTTAAAAAGGGAGCGGGGGAGTTGGTGTGCGCCTCATCATCGACGGGTTTAGCGAGGAGGTCAGCGAGGGGCTGAGCGTGGCCGAACTCGTCCTCCAACGCGGCGAGGACAGCGTGGACCTCATCGTGGAGGTGAATCACCGCTACGTCCACCGCGGCGACTATTCGAAGACGATTCTCCAAGACGGCGACAAGATAGAGATCATTCACCCCGCCTTCGGGGGCTGAGAGAGCCTTGGCCTTTGGCTGATTTGGTTTATCCATGGGCCAAAGCGGCGCGGCCGCCTGGGGATGGCGACACCGCACTGCGCCTTGAGGGATAGGGAATAACATCGTATCCCCCTTGGTGTTGTTTTGTAATATTTTTT
>CAYXRH010000444.1:0-3290 GCA_964466355.1 uncultured Thermodesulfobacteriota bacterium | reverse complement strand
GCGTATGGCCGCCGTGACTCCAAGACGGCCACGATGGCGTAGAGAAGGGCGATGAGTTCTTGACGCTGCTTGTTGTCCGCAGTCACCGGCTGTCCCTTCCTCGAGAATGAAGATCAATTATGCCACACCCAAACCCCTGAGGCCACCCTCTTTCGCTCCTCGAAAGGTCAAGCCAAAACTCCCCGCCGCGGCCTTGACAGAGCGAAGGCCTTTTGTTAACTGGTTGGTTAAACCACTTGGATGTCGTATCCGGTGGAGGGCCAAACGCGGCCGAGGGCGAGAAGTTGGCTAAAAAAAAGGAGGACACCCCCCTGCGCGGCCTGGGGCCGCCGCTGGGGCTGAGGCCGGCCCAAAAAGGCTCGCCCCGGGATGAGATTCCCGGCTCACATCTGGGCCAGGTCGTCCGGCCGGCGGTGGGCCGCCAAGAGCAGCCCACGCCCCAGAAGGAATCCTTTGGCTGGGACTGGCTCGACGGCCTCGCTTCGGCCCGGCCGGCCAGGCTGGGTCCGCCCCGGACAATGAAAAAATCGGCCATCCCTGCCCCGGGGAAAGAGGAAGCCTCGCTCAAGGGCCAGGCTCGCCCCTTGGGCTGGGACTGGTTGAGCCGCCCTGAGGCCCGGCCCTTAAGCCTCAAAGACAAAATTCTGGCCGCCGCCGCCCAGGAGTTCGCGGCCAAAGGCTTCCACGGCGCCAGGATGCAGGTCATCGCCGCTCGAGCCGGCTGCAACAAGGCTCTGGCCCACTATTACTTCAAGGACAAGGCCCATCTTTACCGGGCCGCGCTCGTCGCGGGCGCCGAAAAAGTCATAAATCTCCTGGCCGAAGCGACCTCGGCCGCGCTTCTGCCCGGTCCGTTGGCCCAAAAATCCGGCCGCGCCGGCCCCCGCGAGGCGGCCAGACGACTCATCGGGGAGATGTTGACCCTCTCGGCGGCCCACGCCGAGACCTTGAGCCTCGTCTGGCGGGCGGCCCTCGAAGACGACCCGCCGCTCAAAAAGGCCTTTGTCGAGGCCAAGAAGACGCTGCCCGCCAAAAGGACGGCCTTTTTGACCGGGCTGAGCGAGATATTCGGCAAAGCCATGGGCCAGGCTCAGGCGCCCGAACACCTCTGGCTCTCTCTTTTAGGCCTGTGCGTGGCCTCTTTGTTCGGCCGGCAGATCGCGGAGGCTATCTTTGAGGTTGACATGGGCCGGGATCAGGATTACCTCACCGCCCGGAAACGGGCCATCGCCGCTCTCCTGGATTTGGCCCCGGACAGGGTCAAGAGTTAAAGGGAAGCCAGCTCCAAGACCGCGCTCGACCTCACTGATCTGAATCCAAACTCCGCGGCGCGTCCAGAGGATCCTGCGGGCAAAAAGGCTTCCCCAACCATTTTCCGCTTCTTCAAAATCTTCAGTTGGGGCCCTGGACGTTGAGACGATAAATTTGAACCACCTCAGCGCTGACGGTCACGTCCCGGGCGGCCCAGACGTAGGTCGTCCCGGCCGAGTTGAGCCAGCCGACCTGGGAGTCGGCGTCCCGGCCGTCGGGCGAGGGGAGCACATGGAGCACGCTGCCGTACAGGTCCAGGATGGCCCCTTGCTGGGTGCCGGAGATGATGAACCAGTCGCCCCTGGAGGGAAAGTGGACGTCCTTGGCGTAGCCGTGATGCCGCCACTGCTCATGGCCGTCGAGATCGTAGAGATGCACGGCCCCGTGGCCGCCGGAGACGATCAAGTTTTGGCCGTTTGGGGTGAAGCGGCAGACGGCGGTCAGGGCGGGGTATTCCTTGTGGAACTTGATCGCGCCGTCAACGGTGTTGATGACGCTCAGGTCGGCCGACTTGGTCCCCACGGCGATGTAAGCTTCATCGGGCGAGAGATCCAGGCCGTTGACAAAAGCCCAGGAACCGACCCATTGCCTCCAGACCTCGCTTCCGTCGGCCACCCTGAATTTGTGCAGATAGCCGCTGCCAGAGGAGACGTAGACGTATTGGTCGTCAGCGCTGAAGAGTATCTCGCGCACGTTCTGGGAGACTGGCTGCCGCCACCTCACCCCGCCGTCGGATCTGTTGAGCAGGTAGACGTAATCCCTCTCCACGGCCGCCAAGATGGAGTTGGCGTCGTGGGAGAACTTGAGGCCTCGGGAGTAGCCCGTCTGCTCGTCGCTGCCCGGGAAATTGGCGGCGTTGATGGTCTTTGTCCACACCGCCGCGCCGTCGGCCGCGTTCAAGAGGCGGATGTAGGGCGGCGGGTATGCGCTGGAATTTAAGGACCTGTCCGTGCCAAACACGGCCCAGGCGCCGTCGTCGCTGAGGTCGCAGGTCCACGACTCCCAGCCCATGTCGTGGCTCCAGATGATGGCGCCGGTGGCGACGTCGAAAAGATAAAGCTTTGAGAGGGCCTTCATGGATTCGTCCGGCCAGTTCTCCATGCCGTTGACCAAAAGAAGCTTGGCCTCGTCGGCCGAGGCGGCGGCCCGGTAGAAGCCGATGTCAGAGGTGAGGCCGCCGATCAGATCAGCGTCGATGCTCCAGGTTTGGGGGATCAGGGAGAGGGTGTAGGGGGGTTGGACGTCACCCCCGTCGATGTACTGATAAGCCGCCCGGAAGTCCTCGGCTTGGGCCTCGAGCCAGTAAAATGACGCCTCGGCGATGTCGTGGCTGAAGTATCCGCTCGGATCGGTGCGCAAGGGAACGCTCGACGCCGGAGCGCCGAGGCGGACCTCGAGGCCTCCTCGGCCCTGGCCGGTCTGATCGACCACGGTCCCGTTGACGGCCACTGGACCGGGCATGTCAGGGTCGATGGCCGTGACGGTGGCTTGTTTCTGGAGGTTGATCATTCCCCCTGGGGTGAGCTGATCGGAGATCTGGAGATCCAGGGTCAGGCTGCTGGTCGTGCCGGGAGTGAAGGACGCGTTGCAGCGTTGCTCTTCGATGAGCGCCTTGAACCAGGCCGATTGGCCGGGCGCCATCTCGGGCTGGCCCTGGGGCTGGACCACCAGGGTGGAGCCGTTGCAGTTGCAGGTGAAGTGAGGCTGGACAGAGGTTGAGCCGTTGTTGGTGCCCTTGAACTTGACCGTGGTCCCCTCCACCGGAGAGGTGAAGTCGAACTGGGTCTCGGAGAAATCGAGGATGAAGTCTTCGCTGAAGGCGGCCGGGGAGGGGCTGGGACAAAATATGAAGCCGAAAATCAGGGCTGACGTCAAAAAGAACTTCATCACGATTCTTCTCCCTTGAAGAGGTTAGACCAAGTTACTTTCAAGGGTGTAATTTTGGTTTGGTTGTTCTCACTTCAGGTCGAGGGTTCGGA
>CAYXRH010000443.1:0-3291 GCA_964466355.1 uncultured Thermodesulfobacteriota bacterium | reverse complement strand
CGAGTCGAATTCTTCTCCGACGGGGCCGCTTATCCTTCCGCTCGCCAAGACCTGTGACCCTCACCCTCAAATTCGTTCGAACAACCAACCAAAATACTACCTTACTTGAATGATGGCTAATTGGTATAAAACCCCAGCCGCTGTCTGAGCGCCTTCCCCCCTGTCTTCATCAAGGCACTCCCCTGGCCCTCAATCCTGTCTTCCTGCGATTGAAGCCCTTGAAGGGCGGACAGAGATGAGCTTTAATGACTGCGGCGCTCTGGCGTCTGAAGGGGTTGTCGTTTGCACCGGTCGGCTTTGGATGGCCCAGCCTCAAGAAAAGAATTCATGATTTCAAGGAGGAGGAGACGATGAGTCTGAACATGAAGGCCGTGGACAAGGTCGAGATAGTGACCCTTCAGGACAATTTTGTGGACGTGGTCGCCCAGGACAACAATCAGATCGTCAGCCGGGCCCTGCCCCTTGAAAAGGGGGTCATCAAGAACAGCATCCTGGCCGAACACGGCTTCGCCGCCGTGGTGACGATCACCGCCGACGGTTCGCGGCGCAGCATCCTTTTTGACTTCGGCTTCTCGGCCCAGGGGGCGGCCTTCAACGCCGACGTCCTTGGCCTGGACATGAAAAGCGTCGAGGCCTTGGTTCTCTCCCACGGCCATCCCGACCACGTCGGCGGGCTGGAGGAGCTGACCCGGCGCGTCGATCGCCCGGGCGTGCCGTTGATCCTCCATCCAGCCGCCTTCCGCAGCCCACGATACAACAAGACGCCCACCGGGATGAAGATCTTTTTCCCACCCTTCACCCGTGAGAGAATCCGGGCCGTCGGCGCGGAGCCGGTGGAGACGGCCGAGCCTTTTTCTCTTTTGGACGAGACCGTCATTTTCTTGGGCCAGATCCCCAAGAAAACCGAATTCGAAAAGACCGTCCCCTCCTTCTGCTACGAGGAAGGCGGCCAAGAGAGGATCGACGCCATCGAGGACGACACGGCCATCGCCATCAAAGTCAAAGGCCAGGGGCTGGTGGTTCTGTCCGGGTGCGCCCATTCAGGCATCGTCAACACCGTCAAGTACGCCCAAGAGGTCAGCGGAATAAACGAAGTCTTGGCCATCATGGGCGGGTTCCACCTCACCGGCGCCTACTTTGAACCGATCATCGCCCCGACCATCCAGGCCCTCAAACAAATCAACCCAACTTACATTCTGCCGACCCACTGCACCGGACGCAAGGCCGTCATGGACATCGAACGAGAGATGCCCGACAAATTCCTGCTCAACATGTCCGGGACCAAGCTGACCTTCAACGCCTGAGGGGTGGGTTGAAAATGAAATACGATGTTCTCATCAAAAACGGCATCGTCGTCGACGGCGCCGGGGCGCCGCCCTTTGAGGCCGACGTGGGCCTCAAGGACGGGCGGATCGCGGCCGTGGGCGCGTTGGCCGAGGCCGAGGCCGGGACGATCATCGACGCCGCCGGCGGCGCGGTCTCGCCGGGCTTCATTGACATGCACTCCCACGCCGACATGAGCCTGCCCCTTCTGTCCACGGCCGAGAGCCTGGTCCATCAGGGCATCACCACGGCCGTGGTCGGACAGTGCGGCCTGACCCTGGCCCCCATGTCCGAGGCGATGAGAGGCCAGCTCGGGGCCATGATCGCCAGCATCCTCGGCCAGGCGGCCAGGTCCATGCCCTGGGGGGAATGGTCGTCCGTGGCCGATTACCTGACCTTTTTGGAGCGGGAGGGCGTCTCGCCCAACGTCTTCCCTCTCGTCGGCCAGGGCAACATCCGCGCCGCGGCCATGGGCTTCGCCCCGGGGCGGGCCGACGAGAAGCAGGCGGCCCAGATGAGAGCCGCCGTGGCCGAGGCCATGACGGCCGGGGCCCGGGGCTTGTCCACCGGCCTCATCTATCCGCCGGGCAGCTTCACCGCTACTGAGGAGCTCATTGATCTGGTCAAGGTCGTCGGCCAGCGCGGCGGCGTCTACTTTACCCACATCCGGGGTGAGGGCGAAACCCTGCTCGAGGCCGTGGCCGAGGCCATCCGCATCGGCCGGGAGAGCGGCGCTCCGGTTCAGATCAGCCACTTCAAGGCCGGCCGCCGGGCCAACTGGTCCAAGTCGGCCCCGGCCCTGGCGCTCATCGATCAGGCTCGGGCTGAGGGCCTGGACGTCAGCGCCGACATGTACCCCTATCTGGCCGGAAGCACCACCCTGGCCACCTTCCTGCCGGACTGGGCCCATCAGGGCGGTCCCGCGACGACCCTGAAGCTGCTGGCCGATCCCCAGGCCCGGAGGCGCATGAAAGCGGACATGGCTGCGGGCGGCTTTGCCAAGGGCGTCGCCTGGAGCGAGGTCATGATCACCTCTTCGCCCCGCCGGCCAGAGTATGAAGGCCGCTTTGTCTCCGCGCTGGCCCTTGAGGCCGGTCAATCCGGCCCTGAGTGGGTCTTCGACGCTCTTCTGGAGACAGAACTCGGCCTGAGCATGGCCGCCTTTCTGATGTCAGAGGAGAACCGCCGCCGCGAGATCACCCACCCGCACATGATGATCGGCACCGACGGCCTCGGCCTGGCCGCCCAGGGGCCCCTGGCCAAGGGCAAGCCCCACCCCCGCAACTTTGGGACCTTTGCCCGGGTGCTGGGCCACTACGTTCGGGAGGAGAAGGTTCTGTCCCTGACCGAGGCGGTCCACAAGATGACCGGTCTGGCGGCTCAAAAACTGAGATTGTCCGACCGGGGCTTGATCAAGCCGGGCCTGGCGGCTGACGTGGTCGTCTTTGACCCCCACAAAGTGGCTGATGTGGCCACCTACGAGGAGCCCCATCGCTATCCGAGCGGCATTGATCACGTCATCATCAACGGGCGCTCGGTGGTCATGAACGGAGTCCACACCGGAGCCCGGCCGGGTCTGGTTCTGAGGCGCGGCTGAATCAGGGGGCCTGATTGATCTGGCTGGTGATCATCCCCTCCCTTCTCTTCCTGGCGGCTGGCTCGGCCATGGCCTACGTCTTCGGCGCGGCGGCGGTGCTGGCCTTCATCTCGGCCGACCGCGTCCGCTACCTGGCCGTTCTGCCCCAGCGCATCTTCAGCCAGATCGACGTCTTCGCCCTGATGGCCATGGCCTTGTTCATCCTCGTCGGCGAGATCATGAACCGCACCGGCGTGACCCGCAACCTGGTCAGCTTCTCCATGAGCCTGGTCGGCCGCTTCAAGGGCGGCCTGGGCCACGTCAACATCCTCACCAGCGTCTTCTTCGCCGGCGTGTCTGGCTCGGCCGTGGCCGACGCGGCGGCCCTGAGC
>CAYXRH010000442.1:0-3293 GCA_964466355.1 uncultured Thermodesulfobacteriota bacterium | reverse complement strand
TCGAAAACCTCGCGCCTGGTCCTCGAACCAAAATGTGGTTTCGCCACAGTCTCATTAAAAGGCGGCGCCATGGCGAGCGCGTTTGACGACAACTTCGACCATCTGGTCAATCTCATCAAGGAGCAGCAGGTCATTGATTGGGTCATTGACCGCCTGGACCAGAGGACGCCCCAGACTCTGACCTCTCTGGCCAAGTTCGCCTACATGAGCGGCCTCATAAACAAGGCCGACATCAAACGCCTCCTAGAGGTAGACGCCGAACAAGCTCAAACCCTGGTCAGGCAGTGGTATAAGGATCACCGCGAAAAGGGCTGCGGCACCTGCTGATCCCGGTCTCGCCTCCCTTGAACAGAGATCATCAGTCAATGCGGCCGCCCGCCCTCTTTTATAAGCCGCTTCGAAGACGTAACATTAGTGTTGTGCCCCTTAAGTGGTTTATAAGAGGGCGGGGCGGTGGTCTACTGGCCTGGCGAGCATCGGAGCCGGCCGCCCTTGGGCCTGACCCATGTGGCTCAAAAAAGCAAGACGCCTCAAGGGCCGAGGGCTTGACGGAGAGCGCAAGGCGGCTAAATAAGGCGACTTGTGAGCCGCCAGCAGACCACCGCTTCGCCCGAGGGGCAGCCTTGACTTATGGTATCTACTTCTGAGACGCGACATTAGAAATCATTTCATTTTTCTATCCCTGAGCCCGGCCAGATGCGCGCTCGCCTGGGCTCGCAAGCGGACGAAGTAGAGGCTCGCCCCCCGGTAGCGGGGCGACTTGGGCGGCCAGACGCGATGGGTTTTGGGGTCGTAGCCCTGAACGATGGCTTCATCCACGTCCTCGTCCGAGGTCAGCTCCAGAGCCAGCTCAGGGTCGCCCGCGGCGAAGCAGTAGGCGTCGAGCATGGCCCGCCCGAGGTTGTGGGAGGTGACGTCCAGGGCGAAAACTGCGCCGCAGACGCAAGCCCCTCCCTCGGAGTTCTCGTAGGACAAAGCCTCCACCGGCCCTGGCCGGGGCACGCGGGCCCCGCAAAAGGGGCACCGCAGCGCCTTGGGTGTCGAAGCGGACATTCAAGCCTTCTCCTCGCATAAATCTATGAGGCGCTCAAAAAACATAATAATCATCCTCTTCATGCCAGGCTCTCCATCTCGGCCGCGACCAGGCTCGCCCAGCGCTTCTGGCCCAAGGAATCATAGATTTCTTGGGCCGCCGTCAGGGCTTTGACAGCCTCACCCGGCCGGCCGAGAGCCTTTTGCATCTGGCCGACGCCGACCAAACCCAAGGCCTCCACGAGCTGGTCCCCGGCCCGATTGGCCAAGCAGGCCAAGCTCTGGTAAGCCTCGAGGGCCTCATCAAGGCGACCGGCCTCCCGCAGCAGGGGCGCCGTCTTTTGAAGCATGAACATCTGACCGACGTCGTCCCCGTGTCCGGCGCAGATCTCCCGGCCCTGTTCGAGACTTCTCCAGGCCGCTTCGATTTGGTTTTGTTTCGCCGCCGCCTCGGCCTGAACCTCCAGGAGGCTCACCCTGGCCCCGGGATCGTTCAGTCTCTCGGCCAGCTCCAGACCGGCGCGGCATCCCTCTTGAGCCTCCTCGAGCCGGTCCAGCTCGGTCAGCGCGGCGACGACCCTGACCAGAACCTGGAGCTGGCCTTTGGGATTATTGAGCACCTTGCACAGGTCGTAGGCCTCCTGCCAGGCGGCCAGGGCCTGGTCGGCCCGCCCTCTTTTGGCCTCGGCCGCGCCGACGCGGAAGAGGAGATTGGCCACGGCCGGCTGGTCGCCTTGGGCCCGGCGTTCGGCCAGCAGCTCCAAGTCTCGCTCCAGGCTCACTGACGGCCCGCCTTGAAGTCCGGGGGGAGGATCAAGGAGCCGGCCTTGCCCGGCTGGATGAGGCTCCCTGGCTCGGCCTCCGCTGGCTCCTCCTCGGCCAGCCAGGCCCGCTCTACCAGGGCCTTGAACAGAGGCGTCTCCTGGCCGCGCTTCAAGGCCAGGGCCCCGGACAGAAAAGCGCGGCCGTCGTCCTCGCGGCCCGATTGAGCCAAAAACAAGGCCGTCTCCTCCAGCCGCCGCTGCCAGGCCGGCCAAATGGGGGGCGGAAAAAGCTCGGCGGCGGCCTGATTCAGCTTGGTCTGCCACCGCTCCTCTTCGGCGGCCGGGCTCAGAATCAGATCAGACTCCTCCTCTGCGGCCAGCCTCTCACTCACCGCGGCCCACTTGTCCAAATCAGGCCACCACCACACACAAGGGGCCTGCTCCAACAGCTCGACCAGCCGCCTCACCTCGCCCGCCTCCGCCTCGCCGTCGGGCGAGCGCCCCAACCGGGCGTAGATGGGGGCGATTTTAATATCATCCCTCTGCCGGCCCAGCCAGTCGCTCAGATAAGTCAGATCCGCGCTCTCAAGCTTGCTTTGGGCCACCGCGCCCTTGAGGAGCCAGATGAGATCCTCGGTCTCCAGCCTGGCAAAAGACCAGGGCGTCTCCGCCTCGGTCTGGGCGATCATCTCCTCGAAGCGCTTGCGGCCCATGGGCGACAAGCCCAAGTCTTGAATGCCTTTTTCAAAATGGACCGCCGCCGCCCCGCAGACCGCCTCGCCGCCGAGGCGCGGCAGGGCCACGAACACGAACTGGGTGCCGTCTCCATAATAGCCGCCCATGTAGCCAAAGGCGGCCGGCGCCTCGGCCGGCTTGAAGACCGGCCGGTCCTTCTGCCCGGCGGGCACCATCACCCCCTTGGCCTTGAGGAGATAGATCGCCCGACGGGCCGCCTTGCGCACCGTCTTTGAAGAAACCTCCTCCGCTGCCCGGGCGGCCAGCCACCCGGCCTCGGGTCCGGGCCGCTGGGCCAAGCCTTCGACCCACAGCGCCGCCCGGTCCGGGTCAGTCTCGGCCGCCTCCTTCAAGGCCTCCAGGGCCGCCTCGGGGGCGACAGCCGCCTGGGACCACCACGCCTCGGCCCGCTCAAGAGCCTCGGGCGACAGGCTTTGTCTTTTTTTCCTTTTGGCCACCGCAAACCTTTGGTCCGATCCTAAACCAACCGCCTTCAGGGTGCAACAACCTCCACGCCCTGGCCTAGCCAGACGAGGCGGCCAAACCAGTGTTGCATCCCTCGAGTGATTTATAATACTAATTGGCGATCATTCAAGTAAGGTAGTATTTTGGATTGGTTGTTCTCACTTCAGGTCGAGGGTTCGGACAGGACTAAGGCTCGCTTTAGGGCGGCCCCGAGTCGAATTCTTCTCCGACGGGGCCGCTTCTCCTTCCGCTCGCCAAGGCCTGTTAACCTCACCCTCAAATTCGTTCGAACAACCA
>CAYXRH010000441.1:0-3298 GCA_964466355.1 uncultured Thermodesulfobacteriota bacterium | reverse complement strand
CCCTTACTAACTACCCTTATCTATAGATTACTCCTTAGAACGCTAATTGGTATAAGACGCCTCGGCCGCGACATTATAAAGGGGATAGGGAGGCCCAGGAGGCTTTTAAAAAAACTCCCGGATATACTTAGAAAGCGACCTGATGCCGAGGTCTTTTTCTTTGATGAAGGGCGCTTCGGATTTCAGCCGGTGACTGGACGGCGTTGGGCGCTGAAGGGTGTGCGCCCCACGGCCATCGTGCGTCCCGGCTACCAGAACTTCTATGTCTACAGCGCGGTGAATCCCGTTACCGGAGAGGCGTTCAGTCTGTTTCTGCCCTGGGTCAACTTGGCGATGATGGAACTGTTTCTCGGCCACCTGAGTCAGGTTTTGGGCGGACGCTCCTGTTTACTGGTGATGGACCAAGCCGGCTGGCATGTCAGCCCCGCCTTGGTGGTCCCGGCGAACATTGAGATCGTTCCCCTGCCGCCCTATTCCCCGGAACTCAACCCGGTGGAACGGCTCTGGCAGTGGCTTAAACGGCATAGCATGCGCAACCGCTCCCACGAGGACCTGGAGGCGATGATGGATGCTGTCCAGATTTGTTTGCAGACAGCTTCCACCAACTTCCTCAAACGCCTCTGCCATTGTGATTATTTATTGCAATAATAATGGGAAATGATATTAGAGAGTTGATTATCAGGTTTTTAGGGGGCGAGATGTTAAATTGGGGCGATATGTTGGTATTCAGGTCGAAAAACTGTCCGTAATTGGGTTTGGATGGACTTATCCACAGCTATTGTTTTCAAATTGATTGTTTTGGGGCGCAGGTCATCCGCCACAATCTCTTGAGGTTGTAGGCCAGGGTGACCAATTGCCACTCACCGGTCACCTTCTCGATTTCGCGTAATAGGAACTGGTCAAAGCCCATCCATTTTTTGATTGTCCCAAAGACCGGTTCCACTCCGGACCGGATCGCCGGAGTCTTCTTATCCTTGGCCGGTAACGGCCGGTGATCGTGCCTGCGTCTGTTCTGTTTGGCCTCGGCCTGAACGCTTATCAGGACCTCCATATCTTCCAGAGCCTGGACCTGTTTCTCATTGAGAAAGCCGTTGTCGGCCAAGACCCTCTCCGGCCGGCTGAGGCTTTTGGGAATGGCCTCGACGTCGGCCGCCGATTCATTTCGGTCCGAGGCGCACTGGCTGACTCGACAGCCCACGACCAGGTAAGAACCGTCAGCATCCACCGCCGTTTGGGCGTTGTAGGCCTGCATCTAGCCGCCACGTCTCGACTTTCGCATTGTTCAAACGGCCCAACTCTTTGGGTATACCCTGGCCCTCGTCGCCACCTCTCCGGTCTGCCTCCTCGGCCTTGTCCTTCAGCTTTTCCACTTCAAGGGTGAGCTGCCGGCTCAACTCAACCGCCCGATCATAACAAACCTTGTTCTTCTTACTGGCCTTGGCCTTCAGCTTGGCGCCGTCAACGCTGATCGTACCTATCTTCAGCAACTTCAGTTCCCAGGCCAACTCCAGTACTTTCACAAAACACCTTGACACAGCGGCAAAATTCTCACGGCGAAACTCGGCGATGGTGTCGTGACCCGGATGAGCGTCGCAGCTCAGATAACGCACCAAAACGTCACGATACGTCGCCCGCTCGATACGACGAGACGAAAATATCCCGTTGGCGTAACAGTAGATCAACAGCGACCGCAGCATCCACGGCGGGTACTGACTAGAACCCGTACCAGGCCAATTCACCTGAAACTCGCCTAAATCAACCTCTTCCACCGTGGCAATGATAAAATGGACCAAGTCGTCCTCTGCCACCCAGTCACCTAAATCCAGCGGCAGCAACAGCGCCTGATGACAGCCTATCTCTTTGAATCGTGCCCCCATATAAGTAAATTAAACCATTAACACCACAACGTTAAGTCCGACAGACTGCTATATTATCTTTAAACCCCTGGGGTTTCTTCGGGCGAAGTCCTGGTATCTTTTCTTGCCCTCCAGGTAGCGGGCCTTGTGACCCTCCTCCACCGGACCGATCACCTTCACCGGGACGCCGACGGCGATCTTTTCGGGCGGCACTTTTTGGCCGCTCGCCACCAGGCCCATCTCGCCGACGATGGCCCAGCGGCCCACCTCGGCGAAGTTGCCCACCGTGGCCTGCATGCCGATGACGGCGAAGTCATCCACCGTGGCCGAGTGCAGCACGGCCCCGTGGCCCAGCGTGGCCTCACGGCCGATCCGGCTCAAGAACCCGGGGGTGGTGTGGATGAGGACCCCTTCCTCCACGGCCGCGCCCTCTTCGATGACGATGGCGCCGTGGTCCCCCCGAAGGACGGCCCCCCAACCGACGTAACACCTCGGTCCGAGGCGCACGTCGCCGATCACCTCGGCGCTGGGCGCGACCCAGGCCGTGGGATCAATGACCGGACGCCGGCCTTCAAACTCGTAGATCGGCATCAATTCTCCTTTTATGTCAAGCCCTTGATGATGTTCATCACCCCGGCCAGGCCGATGAAGCTGAAGACAATCTTTAAAAAGGTGCCCGTGGACACGCGGCGGGCCAGCAGGAGGCCGGCGGAGGCCAAAAGGATGGCGATCGGCAGGGCCGCCGCGGCCGACCTCAAGACCGGCGGCGTGATCCCCTTGCCGAACATAACCACGTTGGCCAGACGCCACAAGGTGGCGGTGGCGAAGACGAGCTGCAGGGTTCCCTTGGCGTCCGCGGGCTTTTCGTGCCAGGAGTAGACGAACAAGGCCAGGGGCGGGCCGGAGGCGGTGAAGCCCCCGCCCAGAAACCCGCCGACGACACCGGCTAAAACGCCGTAGGCCATGTTGAGCCCCTTTCTGAGGCGGGGCCGAAAAAGCTCGTTGGCGGCGAAGGCGGCCAAGACCAGGCCGAGGGCCAGCCTGAAGATCGGCCTTTGGCCGAAGACGAGAATGAACCAGTAGCCCAGGGGAACGCCGACGACCTCGCCTAAAATAATGAATTCGACCAGGCGCCAGTTTATGCGGGAGTGTTTGCGCCCCATGAGGACGATGGTCGCGTTGAGGGGGATCAAAACGAGGTTGATGACCACCGAGGCCCGCTCCAGATCTGTGGGCGTGAAAGCCGCCAGGGCCAGGACGATGATGCCGAACCCGAGGCCGGTGAAGCCCTGGGTGAAGGCGGCCAGGGCGACCATCAACCCCAAAATGAGAAGGTGTTCCTGGCCGATCATGGTTTTGGTCTTCCGCGGGCGGGCGAGGTGGATTCAGGATCATCTCGGCCCGGGGCCGCCTCCTCGGAAGACGTCGCCAGACCCTCCGTA
>CAYXRH010000440.1:0-3300 GCA_964466355.1 uncultured Thermodesulfobacteriota bacterium | reverse complement strand
GAGCAAGACGGCCTGAGTTGCTTGACCTGTCTTAAGAGGGTCGCCTCATTATGGTCCAGGGCGCCGTGAATCAGGAAATCCCTGACCGCGATCGGATTCAACCGGCTGAGAAAGCCGGGCCAGGCTAAAAGTTGCTTCAGCTCCGAAGCGAAGACGATCTCCTCAGAGGTGAGATGGTAATAAAGAGGCTTGATCCCCATGCGATCGCGGGCCAGAAGAAGCCTCTGCCGGCGGGCGTCCCACAGGGCCAGGCCAAACATGCCGTTGAGCCGCTCTAAAGCCCTCCAACCCCAGGTTTCATAAGCGTGGAGGACAACTTCGCTGTCGGCTTGGGAGCGGAAGCGGTGACCCAGACGAATCAAATCGGCCCTCAACTCGACGAAGTTGTAAATCTCTCCGTTGAAGACGAGCCACAGCGTCTCGTCCTCATTGGCCATGGGTTGGGCCCCGGCCGGGCTCAGATCAACGATGGCCAGCCGGCGGTGGCCCAGGGCGACCGGCCAGAGGCTTTGCGGCGACGGATCAGTCGTGGGCTTGTTTGACTGGGCCAACGAACAGAACAGGCGCCCTTGGCCGTCCGGCCCCCGATGGTTTACCAGGTTCATCATGTCATCGAGGACGCGGGGTTTATGCCCCGCCGAAGACCAGCTGAACCAGCCGCCGAGGCCGCACATCTCATCTCCCCTGGGTCAGGTTTTTACTCCGCTTATGCCCCCGCCGCGTCAGGCTTCAGCCTTCAAGGCACGGCTGCCTTCGCCCTGACACTCGTTTGGCCTGACAGCGACAGAATATCAGGTCGCCTCACCCAGGACCAGTCTTGGGTCAAAGTATCATGAGCTGCCTGGCCGTCATCCCCAACGACCCCATCTCGGCCTACCTGACCAAGGGCGAGATTAAGAGGAATTATTACAATCCGGGCGAGATGTTCGACGAGGTTCACCTCATCACCCTCGCCTCCGAGGACGTCGATCCGAGACAGGTCCAGGCTCTGGTCGGTCGGGCGAGGCTCTTCATTCACCCGGTGGGCCGGCCCAGCCCGGTGGACTTTCTAGCTTACTTTCCCCGGGTGGCCCGGCTGATGCGACAGATCGACCCTGATTTGATCCGAGCCCACAACCCCTGGCTGGGGGGAGCCCTAGCCGTACACGCCGGCCGCCGCATAGCCAAGCCGACGATAGTCTATCTTCACATTGAAAACGACCAGCGCCGTCTCTTCGATCCCCAGAGGCGCTTTCGCCTGGTCAGGCCCCTGGAGCACTATTCGCTGACCCGGGCCGACCTGGTCATCTGCGTCTCGCATTTCTTGGAGAGCTACGCCCGCCGCTACGGGGCCAAGAAGGTGGCTACGGTCTACAACAAGGTCTACCTGGACCAGTTCTACCGCCAGCTGCCCCACAACCGGCACCATCCGATTCACATTCTCTACGTCGGCCGGCTCGACCCCCAAAAGGCCCCGCACATCATCATCGAAGCCGTGGCCGGTCTCGAGGCCAGGCTGACGATCATCGGCGACGGCACTGAATACCAGAAGCTCAAGAACCTCGCCGAGCGGCTGGAGGTTTCCGAAAAGGTCCGCTTCATCCGCACCGTGCCCAACGCCGAAATTCATAATTACTACCACCAGGCCGACATCTTCGCCATGGCCACCCACTACGAGGGGTTTTGCATCCCCATCCTGGAGGCCATGGCCTCGGGGCTGGCCGTGGTCGCCTGCGACACGCAACCCCTGCCCGAGGTCTTGGGCGACAGCGGACTGATAGTCTCCAAGGCGCCGGGGTCTTTCAAGGCCGCTTTTCAAAGTCTCATGGCCGATCAGGCTCTTTCGCTGGCCCTGGGCCAGAAAGCTCAGCAGAGAGCCGGGCGGATGGACGGCCGGGTCATGGAAGAGCGGGAAGTGGCTTTGTATCGCCGCTTGATGGGCGCCACCACGGCCAAACCCTTTGTCCTTTTTCAAAGCCGCATCCAGAGCCGACCCCGGCTGGCGGTCCTGCCCCATGACCAGGTGTTGAAGTATTTCCTCAAGGGCGAGGTCAAGCCCCGGTACTTCAATCCCGAGGATCTTTTCGCTGAGATCCACGTCATCACCCTGGCCGACGAAGACATTCAGCCGGACAAGGTCAAGGCCATGGCTGGCCGGGCCCAACTGTTCATCCATCCTCTGGGCCGACCGAGGCCGTGGAGCCTGGAGAGGCACGCCACCAACGTCGTCCGGCTCATCAGCCACCTCAGACCCGACGTCATCAGGGCCTACAACCCACTTTACATGGGCCGTCTGGGCGCCACGGCGGGCGGCTTGCTCGGGGTGCCAGTGGTCATCTCGGTTCACGACGACTACTCCCTCAGGCGCAACTTCAGGCTCTACGGCTTCGACTACCTCCGCAGCCCGCGGGGAGTTTACCAGCTTTTTCACCTTCTTTTCTTCAACCGGAGCATGTTTAGAAACACCAGCCAGGTCATCTGCGCCTATCCTTTTGCGGCCAAATGGGTCGATAAATACGCCCCTTCCAAGCGGGTGGTCATCCTCAACCGGGTCTACCTTGACCAGTTCCGACCCAAGTCAGATTACGACGTAAATGGACGGTTCAAGATCCTCAACCTGGGCCGTCAGTTCGCGGGCAAGAATCCGGAGAACATCCTTAAGGCGGTGGCCGGGCTGGACGTGGATCTGACCCTGGTCGGAAATGGCCCCATCCACCCCGGACTGATGCGGCTGACCCGGCAGTTGGGCTTGAATGATCGGGTGCGCTTCATCTCGGCCTTGGCCCACGAGCTCATTCCAGCCCTGATGATTGAATTCGACCTCTTCGCCATGCACCTCTCTCAGCCCGGGATATGCATACCCGTTTTGGAGGCCATGGCCAGCGGTCTGCCGGTGGTGATGAACCGACCTCGATTTAAAAACGGCCTCGATCTGGTCGGGGATCACGTCGTCCAGGTGGCTGACACGCCCCAAGGCTACAAGGCCGCTTTTGAGCGGCTGATGGCCGACAGGGCGGCCAGGCAGGGCCTGGGCCGGGCCGGCACGGAGTTCGTCCGACAATACGAGGGTCGTAAAACCGAGAGGATGGAGGCTGATTTGTATCGCCGGTTGTTGGGCCTGCCCCTTGAGGGTGAGATCGAGGAGGTTATCTGATTGATGGCTACGCTTTCCTTGACACTGGAGCGGGGTGTTGTTAGACAAGCCTGATGCTTGGTTTCGAGTGGGTCGGGCGTGGCGATTCACTTCACTTACGTGAATTCAATCTTGAGACCTCTGCGAAACAACATTTTGGTTCGAGGACCAGGCGCGAGGTTTTAGAG
>CAYXRH010000439.1:0-3301 GCA_964466355.1 uncultured Thermodesulfobacteriota bacterium | reverse complement strand
GGATGGGGTCTAATCGGTCGCTGATGGGCGCCATCATTTTGTCCAGCGGAATTTGCCCCCCGTCGTCGACCACAATGACCTCATAACCATGGCCAGGGTAGTCGAGTCGAGCCAGAGACTCCAGGCACTCGGCCAGTTGCGCCGGCCGGCGATGGGTGGGCACGATGATCGAGAAAAACGGCCAACCAGGGGAGGGCATTTGTTTATCGGCCACCCTTTTGGGGGGTCATGATCTGGCTGCGTCCGAGCCTTCAACGGGGTCCTTTGGATAAAATGGGGCGGCGCCTAGGCGCCAGAGGTCGTGTCGGCCGCCGAACAGGTTTTCCACGGCCAACATGGCCGTGAGCATGGAGTGGTCTTGGTTGTTGTAGCGGTGCATGCCGTTGCGGCCCACGGTGGTGATGTTGTCCAGGCTCGAGAGAAAACCTTGGATCATCTCCAGACAGGGCCGGTATTGATGGTTATAGACAGGATATGCTCTCGGCTGCCTGAACACGGCCCCGCCCTCCACCTCGGCCGCCTCAGCCAAGTTGAGAGCGGCCAGCTCCGCCGTGGCCAGCTCGATGAGCCCCGCGTCGTCGAGGCGCCACAGCTCGTCCCCCTCAGTGACGAAATACTCCATGCCGAGACCGGTCTTGGTTTGATCCGGGGCCATTGAGGGGCTCCAGTTCTTGAAGTTCTGAATCCGACCGACCGTCATCCCGGGGTCGTGAACGTAGATCCAGTTGTCCGCAAAGACTTGAGCCCGGTCCACGATGAGACCGACCACCATCAGGGCGCGGTGGGTCAGGGAGGCGGCCGCGCCAAGCACTGCGCCGGGCGCTTCGGGCCTGAGCCGGGTGATGAGGTCGCTCAAATCCATGGTCGAGATGAAATGCTCGCCTTTGACCTCCATCTCCTCGGCGCCACGGCGGATGGTGAGAGAAAGAACCCGCCCCTCTCGCCGGTTCAAAGCGACCACCTCGGCGCCCAAAAAGAACTGGCCGCCTTTGGCCGCGATTTTTTCTTGGAATCGCCGCCACATTGAGCCTGCGCCACAAACCGGGTAATGGAACTCGTCGATCAGGGTTTTGGGTCTTTGGCCTTTCAAAAAAGCGGACCACACGGCCGTCTTCAAGGACAGCCCCTCCAGCCGCTGCTCCGCCCACTCAGCTTTGATCTCACGACCAGGAACGCCCCACACCTTGGCCGTGTAATCCTTGAAGAACAGGTCGTAGAGCCGCTGCCCGAAGCGGTGAATCAGCCAACCCTCCAGGGTCTTTTCATCAGAGCCTAAAACCAGCCTGGCCTTGAGGTAGCTGGTCAGGATGCGGAGGCTTTCCTTGAGGCCCAGCTTGGGCAGAGCCTCGGAGAGGTCGAGGGGATAAGCCAGGGAACGACCCTGATGATGAATGCGGGAGGAGCGACGAACGGCGCGGAAATCTGGCCCGAGCATCTGCTGCCAGAGGCGGTCCACCTCCCTGACGTGGGTGAAAAAGCGATGCCCGCCGATGTCAAAGCCAAAACCTCTGAACCACTCTGTCCGGGCCAGCCCGCCGACCCTGTCGTCCCTTTCTAAAACGATTGGCTTAAAGCCGCGCTGGACCAACTCCCAGGCCGCGGTGAGGCCGGCCGGTCCGGCGCCGATTATGACCACCGAGCCTTGATCTTCAGGCACGGCCGCCTCGATCTCGTCCACTGGCGCGGCCAAGGAAGGAAGCGCTCTTTAGAGCCGCTTTTAAAGTGAGAGCCAGGTGGAGCAGCGCTTTGGAACAGAAGGCCAGGCCGCTGTAAAGGTAATAAAACCAATGCCAGGCCACGGCCCCTGAAGTGAAGAAGGGACCGCGTTTACGCCAAAAAAAGAAATAGAGCCTAACGTTTATGGCCGCCAATGAGGCGGCTGAGGCGCCGGCGATGACCAGGGCTCGGGGCCACCAAAAGGAAGCGATCAGGCAGATGGCCAGAATGCAAGCCAAGACGACGCTCACCTGACTGGCCTGATTCAAGTTCAGGTCGTTTATGAACCCGCCCCGGCGCAGAATGAGTTCACTCCAGGGCAAGGCCCGCTGAAAAAAGTCCGTGGCCAGCAGGGAGGCGAAGGTCCATCTTTTGAGATGCTTGACCTGAAGGTCTTTTTGGAGCTTGATCCGATGGCCGGCTCGAGTGAGCCGATATCCCAACTCGATGTCCTCGATGGACGCTCGGCGGTAGGTCTCGTCAAACCCGCCGCTGGCCATGAAGACCCCGCGGCGCATGGCCCCGCAAGCGGCCCAGAAGGTGCTGGCCTCAGGGCGTGAGCGCTGATGGACGTAGTGGTGGAACAGGTTTTTGAACTGAGAGAAAAAGTTGTCCGCGGCCGGGGAGTCGTCGTAAGAACCAAAGGCGGCCGACAGGTCGGGATCGGCGCGAAAGGCGGCTTCGACGCGGTTCATGGCGTCGTCCGGAATGGTCACGTCAGCGTCCACGAAAAAGAGGATGTCGCCTTTAGCCGCCGCGCCGCCGACGTTGCGGGCCCTAGCCGGACCGCCGCGCTCGGCCAGAGTGAGCACTCTGGCGCCGAACTCCGCGGCCGCCTCGGCTGAGGAGGGATCATGACCGTCGATGACGACGATTATTTCTTGGGGACCCGGTCTGGCTTGGGACAGGCTCAAGAGGCATCGGCGAAGGATGGGTCCGCCCCGGTGAACTGGAATGATGACCGAAATGCTCAAAGCATTCATCGGCGAACACGACGCCAGGGACCGGGCGTTCATTTCTTAAGTCAGACCACGGCCTCAGTTTGGCCCCCCTCACCAAAGGCAGCTGGACCATCCTTTAAACATCTTGGCACAGGAGCGGGACGGGGTCAAATGATTGTCACTCGGACGAAACTCGTCAGGCTTTGCCCTCGGCGTTTGAGCCAGGGCGGCGGCTGATCGAGTCTGTCTTAATCTCAGCTTAGAATGACGAACTTGGCGTCTTGGATGTGGCTGCCGCGGCAGCGGGGGCATCTGCCCGGCGAGCTGAGACGGCGCCGGTCCCTGAACACGAACCCGCAGCTCAGACACTCGGCCGGGTGGATGTGGAACGCGCGAGGCGGGCGGATGCTTTTCCGGACGTGGCTTAGATGTTCATAAATCTCCTTGATTGGCAGTCTGATCTCAACCGAAAGGTCTCGGGCCGAAAACGGGCCCTCGGACAAAACTTGGATCAGCTTTTGGCGGAGCGTGGGCATTCAAGGCCGTGCGGTTGAGCAGAGTTGTCGTCTGGCGGCGAGCCAACAAGGAGAAAATAGAGGCCGCCTGGGCCTGTGGATGGGCCGGATGGGCCGGCGACACAGCCT
>CAYXRH010000438.1:0-3309 GCA_964466355.1 uncultured Thermodesulfobacteriota bacterium | reverse complement strand
GGAGGTCACCGGACTGGGCCTGGTCATCGTCAAGGAGATCGTCGATCGCCTGGAAGGAAAGATAACCCTCAAAAGCCAGAGCGTACAGGGTACGAGCGTGTCGTGCCTCCTTCCGGCCGCCCCGGCCGGGGGCGAGGCCGACACTCCCGCCGGGAGGCGGAGCGGCGAATAGATTCCTGATCGAACACCTTGTCGTTTTCGTCATGACATGTCGTTTGGCCAGGGAGGGGCATTCGGTTATAATGACGATCGTGTCGTCGTCCGGGCCGCGGTTTGGCCCCTGGGGCGACGGTGGGGGTGACTGGGCTCAGAAGCCATAATTTTGGAGGTGAAAGAATGAAAAGGCGAAATTTGTTTGGGGGATTGGCGGCGGTTTTAATCCTGGCCTTGAGCGCCTCCGCTTTGGCCGGCTGGTCTTACAAGGTCAATCACAAGCACGCCGGCGGGGACGTCGCGCCCATCCAGGCCATGGAGATGATTCAAAACGACCCGATTCACACCCTTCTAATCGATGTCAGAAGTCGGGCCGAATACGAGCTGATCGGCCATCCGGTCATGGCCTACAGCGTGCCGATCAAGTTCTTCACCAAAAAGTTGGGCAAAAAGGGGTACACCTTCAAGCTCAACTCCAGGTTCGGCCAGGACCTCTTGGACCGCTTCAACCCCGAGACCGACACCCTGCTGTTTATGTGCCGCAGCGGCAGCCGGAGCTGTGAGGCCGCCGATCTGGCCGTGGCGGCCGGATTCAAGCCGGAGAAGGTCTTCAACATTATGGGCGGCTTCGAGGGCAACAAGATGAAGTCCCCCTTGAGCGGCTTTAATGGCCAGCGCGTCATGGGCGGCTGGCGCAACGAGGGCCTGCCCTGGACCTACCACATGGACAAGCTCTACCTCTACAAGCCTGATTTGAAGAAATAGCCGCCCCGCGGCCCCGAAAAATGATGACCGTCCCGTCAGCAGCCGCCGATGCCCCTTCCGCCAATGCCCGGGCGGCTCCTGAGAAGGGTGAGACCCCAAGCGGCGCGGAGTCCGGGCCGGACCCGGTCATCATCAACGAGGTCCAGCTCATCCTGGCCGAGAAGAGAACCGCCCTGTCGGTCATGCGCACCGGGATAGCCGTTTTCGTCCTGCCGCTGTCGGTGTTGAGCCTCCTCATCGCCACCTCCAAGCTCTACGACGTCAGGAACGTCCTCCACCTGTTCTCAGGGGTGTTGGTCATCTGCCTGGCCCTGTTGAGCCTGGGCTCGTATTTGATCGTGCGCTCGGTGCGCCGCATGCGCCGGCAGGAAAAATTGATCTTGGCCATAAAGCGCAAGCACAGCCGCGTCGCCGAATTCCTGGATTGATGCCGGCTGGGCCTCAAGAGCGTCTTTTAGGTCAGTTGTCTTCTTTTCAGATCGAGGGTTCAAAAAGGCTAAACGCCGCCTTCAGGGCGGCCTGGGTCGGATTCTTCTTCAGGCGGAGCCGCCTCATCTGGTGGCCCCAAATAGGTTGGAGGGGCCGCGGTGGGGCCAATGTTTTGAGCGGCCATTGAAAATTCCCCTCGGCTTGTTATCATGTGAACAGAAGAAGATTTTAGCTCGCGCTGGGGGAGAGCCGAGAACAGGAGACCGAGGCCAGGAAGCGCCTTTTGGCGCCGGCGGGCGAGGAGGTTTGCAAAATGGATAAAAACCCTCGACCGGGGGTCTTCGATCCCATCTGCGGTCTGAGCGTCGATCCGGCTAAGACCCGCTTCGTTCATCGCCGCCAGGGGCGCGATTACTACTTCTGCTGTCAGGAATGCCTCCAGGCCTTCAAAAAAAGGGACGAGAAGCGCGGCCTCACGGCCGTGGATCCCATCTGCGGCATGACGGTCAAGACCGACGAGACCGAATATTTTTGCACCAAAGGCGATCGGGAGTACTTCTTCTGCTCCCAAGGCTGTCTTAAAGCCTTTGAAAAAAAGGCCAGCAGACTGCTCAAGACCAAGGGGGCCTTCGGACGCTGGCTGGAGCGGCTGGAGCGGGCCAACGCCGAGATGTTTGGCTTCGGCCCGAAATGTCATTGAGGCGGGACGCCCTTGGGCGCGCGGCCGGTTCAGGTGCGGGCCGTGACTTTTTCCGTCAACGACCGTGGCCCCATCACCGGCGGTCTGGGGCAGGGGAAAGCGTCGTCTCCCCATTTTCATGGCCCGGCTTCGATCCAGCGGACGATGTCTAACCAGAGAGGCTCCTCAATCTCCACCTTCCAGCCGGCCCGACGGATGTTGTCCATGGTCCGGCGGTTGATGTTGGCCCCCATCATCCGGACCACCATGGGGTTGAGCAGGTCAAAGGCCAGACCCAGCCAAACACGGCTCGGCCGCATGTGCTCCAGCAGCACTAACCGGCCCCGGGGCTTGACGACCCGGTGCAGCTCCTTTAAGCCTTGCACCGGATCCGGGACCGAACAAAACACGAACGTGGCCAAGATGGTGTCAAAGGATCGATCTTCAAACTCGAGGTCTTGGACGTCCATCTCCCGGAGGTCGATCTCGAGGCCCAGGCGGGCGGCCTTTTGGCGGGCGCGTTGGAGCATGCGGGGGCTCAAATCAATGGCCGTGAACTCCCCTTGAGGAGGATAGTAAGGCAGGTTCTTTCCGGTGCCGACCCCCACCTCCAGGACCTTCGGACCGACGATCCTCTCTCGGAGCCTGATCCGCCAGCCGGCCAAGCGCAGACGTTCGACCGGCCATTCCAGGGGGTCATAAAAGAACGCCGTCCGGTCGTATCTGGCGCGAGTGAGCTGAATGAGGGATTTCCGGCCCACCTGGACTCCGCGGTTTAGCGCTCAGATCCCCCGCCTCGGCCCAGAAGCGAGCCGCCTCGAAGCCGAATCAGGGACCATCAGCCCATGAGGACTCGCTTTTTCTCTTCGTACTCCTGGCGGTCTATCTCGCCTCTGGCGTAGCGCTCCTGAAGGATGGTCAGGGCGCTCGGTCCGGCGGCCGGAGCCTTGTCCTCGCCCCTGGTGGCCTTGATGAGCCACTTGACCAGAAAAAACAGACCGATCAGGATGAGGATCCAGAAGGCGGTCATGAAGATGGAGCCGAACCAGCCCACGCCCCAGCCACCCATCATCCACGGCCCTGGACCGGTGCCGGGGCCCTGCCCCCAGTAGGCCAGGACCAAGGCCGGCCCCCCACACCACGCCGCCAGGCCGAGCGCCGCGGTGATGATGAACTTGTCAGATCTACATTTGAGCATCTCGACGCGCCTCCAAGTTTGATTCTGTTCTGAATGAATAACCCTGCAGCAAGCTGCAGGGTATCAGGAGTCGAAGAGTTTTAGC
>CAYXRH010000437.1:0-3310 GCA_964466355.1 uncultured Thermodesulfobacteriota bacterium | reverse complement strand
GTTCGGACAGGACTAAGGCTCGCTACAGGGCGGCCCCGAGTCGAATTCTTCTCCGACGGGGCCGCTTTTCTTTCCGCTCGCCAAGGCCTGTGACCCTCACCCTCAAATTCGTTCGAACAACCAATCCAAAATATTACTTGAATGATGGCTAATTGATATAAGATCATGACCGCTTTCCCCTTGAAGAAATGAGGAGGTGAGGCGTGAAGGCGCTCCGGTTTAAGGCCTGGGCCTTGATGTGGTTGATGATCCTCGCCTGGTCGGCCCTGGCCGGCGGTGGCTCGCCCCAGGCGGCGGGGGTCGAACCGGACAGGCTCAAGGCCATCCTGGCCGATTTTGAACGCTACGCCGAAAGGACCAGGCAGAGCTGGGAGGTGCCGGGCCTGGCCGCGGCCGTGGTCTTTGAGGATGAGGTCGTCTACGCCCGCGGGTTCGGCCTCAAGGAGGTCGGGGGCGAGGACCCGGTGGACGTCCGGACCGTCTTTCAGATCGGCTCGGCCTCAAAGGCCTTCACCGCCGCCCTGGCGGCCGCGATGGTCGACGAGGGGAAGTTTAGGTGGACCGACAAGGTGGTCGATCATCTGCCGGATTTCCAGATGTACGATCCCTGGGTGACCCGCCAGTTCGAGGTGGAGGACTTGATGGCCCAGCACTCGGGGCTTCCCGCCTACGCCGGCGACTTTCAGACCGTCGTCGGTTTCGACCGCGAGCACGTCATTCATTCCCTGCGCTATCTCAAGCCCATCTCCAGCTTCAGGTCCAGGTTCGCCTACGTGAACAATCTTTTTCTGGTGGCGGCGGCTTTGATGGAGAGACGCAGCGGCCGCTCCTGGGAAGAGAGCTTGAAAGCCCGCTTGTTCGAGCCCTTGGGCATGTCAGAGTCCACGGCCGGCCTGGAGTCTTTTCGGCGCACCCCAAACCTGGCCATCCCTCACGCCCGGATGAACGACCACGTCGCCCCCCTCAAAAAAGACTGGCCCTTTCACCTGGCGTTTTACACCTACGGCCCCGCCGGCGGCATAAATTCCAACGTCCTGGACATGGCCCGCTGGTTGAGGCTCAACTTGAAAAAAGGCCTCTTTGAGGGCCGACGGCTCATCAGCGCGGCCAACCTGGATTATGTTCACGCGCCCAAAACGATCGTCGCCGTGGGAGAGGCGGGCCGCCAGGCCGGAGTCAGTCGACCCCTCATGGGCGAGGGGGTCTTTTATGCCCTGGGCTGGATGTACGTCTACGGCCGCCCTGACGATATCATCTGGCACAACGGCGGGACCACGGGCTGCAAGAGCGTGGTCGCCTTCGTCCCCTCGGCCGGCCTGGGCATCGTCGTCCTGTCCAATCTGGGCGGCACCCTGGTCCCCGAAATCCTGGCCCAGTGGTTCTTTGACCGCTTCTTCGGCGCGGCCGACAAGGACTGGAGCGAGGTGGTCCTGGACAAAGCAAGAGAGGAGAAAAAAAAGGCCGCCGCCGGGGCGCCTCAAAAACCCTCCTCGCCCTCGCCGTCCCTGCCCTTGTCGGCCTACGCGGGCGCATACGCCAACGAGGTCTACGGCGAAGTGAGCGTGTCGGCCGGCCCAGAAGGCCTGGTGCTGACCCTCGGCCCGGGCCGGGTCAAGGTCCACCTCAGGCATGTTGACCGGGACGTCTTCTCCTGTCTCGTCCCGGAGCTGCCCGGGGATCTGGGGCTGGCCCGTTTTTATGTAAACGCCGCCCAAAAGGCCGAAACCCTGATCCTGGAGGAATTGAACACCGCCGGCGACGGCCTGTTCAAACGCCTGACCAAGTGAAGCCGGCTGGGGGGTCAAAAGCCTTGTCGGCTCCCTGATAATCAAAGTATAATTAACTCATTGTTATGCCCTCGCGGCGGGTGGGCGTCTTTAAAAAAAGGAGTACGGCCGTGTTTGAAAAAGACCTCGACCCCCGGCTGCCCCTCATCCAGGAGGCCGACCTCAGAAACAAGGTCGTCCTGGTGCGCGTGGACCACAATGTGGTCAAAAAGGGCGAGATACACGACCCCTACCGCATCGACGCCACCCTGGGCACCCTCTACAACATCGTCGAGCGCGGCGGTCGGCCCATCCTCATGACCCACGTCGGCCGCCCCCGGGACAAAAAGACCGGGGGCATCAAGGTGGATGAGGCCACTTCCATCCAGCCCATCGTCGATTACCTGGAGCGCAAGCTCCACGCCAAGTTCGCCACGCCCCGGTTTCCGGTGGACGGGGAGCGGGGGGTGAGGGAGATCGACACCTCCATCAACTGGCACATCAGAGACCTGCGCG
Organism: uncultured Thermodesulfobacteriota bacterium; assembly: GCA_964466355.1. Lineage (GTDB taxonomy): Bacteria > Desulfobacterota > Desulfarculia > CAYXRH01. Next base: position 1,028 of record CAYXRH010000437.1, on the reverse strand, counting down.
AACACAGGATCGGCGGCATTTATCTGCCCAACACGCGCTGGTTCGAGGGCGAGGAGGCCAAGGACGAAAAAAGGGACCGCCTGGCCTTGCAGCTGGCCGGCCTGGCCGACGTGTTCGTCAACGACGCCTTCGGCTCCTGGCAGCCCCACGCCTCCACCTTTGACGTGACCAGGCACCTGCCCAGCTTCGCCGGATTCCTGCTCCAAAAAGAGCTGGCCAACCTCAAGCACGTTCTCACGCCCGAGCGGCCCTTCGTGGCCGTGGTCGCCGGGGCCAAGTTCGACACCAAGATCGGCCCGCTCCAAGAGATCTACAAGAAGGTCGATCACCTCATCCTCGGCGGCGTCATGTACAACACCTTTCTGTGCGCCAAATACAACATCAGCGTCGCCGGAGTGGGCGAGAGTGACGTCAAGGCGGCCCAAAGCCTGGTCGTTCAGGACAAGAAGGCCAAGAAGGTCGTCGAGCTCCCCTTTGTGGTCGAGTCCGAGACCATGGAGGGGCGAGTCAGGGGCAAGCACCGCACCCTGAGCATCGAGGACTTCAAGAAAGGGGGCGCTTACGCTTACTTCCTTGACGTGGCCCCCGAGTCCTTCGACGCCCCAGGGGTGGAAGAGGTCATCTCTTCGGCCAAGACCATATTCGTCAACGCGGTCATGGGCTTCACCCCGCACTTCTTTCAAGGCTCCCAGAAGCTGGATCAGACCATCGATCACAACCGCCGGGCCCTGAAATTCTACGGCGGCGGCGACACCCTCCAGGAGTTCAAGAACTTGAGCCCCGGACTCTACTTGGCCGCCATGGACAGCGCCCAGTATTACTTCTTCACCGGGGGTGGAAGCGTCTTGAAGGCCATCGAGGAGGGCACGCCCTACGGCCTCGAACCGGTCAAGGCTCTCATGAAAAACAGAGGACGAAGCCCTGGCTGAGGCGCTGCCCGAGCGGCTTCATTGATTTATGGTACCCACTTCTAATACCAATCAGCGTTCTAAGGAGTAATCTATAGATAAGGGTAGTTAGTAAGGGTT
>CAYXRH010000436.1:0-3330 GCA_964466355.1 uncultured Thermodesulfobacteriota bacterium | reverse complement strand
GCCTTGAGCCTCCTTCATCTGACCTTTGGCCCGGCCTGGCCAAGAGAGGCCACGGCGATCCTCAGCGGGGTGGGGGCAAGGGCGGTTGACACCCTGATTGAGATGTTGGACAAAGGTCTCAACTCGCCCTGGTGCTCCTCCGTGGGGCGACTCTTCGACGGCCTGGCCGCCCTGGCCGGGCTGAGACAACGGGTGCGCTACGAGGGCCAGGCGGCCATGGAGCTGGAGGCGGCCTTGGAGCCGGAGGAGAAGGGGGCCTACGATTTCGAGCTGATCGAGGCGGAGGACGGCCTGGTCATGGACTTTCGGCCGGTCATCGAGGCGGCGGCGGCCGACGTCAAAGCCGCCGCGGGGCCGGGCGTGATCAGCGCCCGGTTCCACCGGGGCCTCTCCCAGGTTCTGGCCCGAGCGGCGGCCAGGGCGGCCGGAGAGAGGGGGTTGAAAGAGGTGGTCTTGTCCGGAGGCTGCTTCATGAACGCCTGGCTGCTGACCGATCTGACCGGGCGGCTCGAATCCGTGGGCCTGGAGGCCTTGAGCCACCGGGACGCGCCGACCAACGACGGCGGCGTGAGCCTCGGCCAGGCCCTGGCCGCCCGCCTGGCCGTGGCCGCCGGCGACGAGGAGCTTTGGACCCGGCCGCGCCAAATAGAGGGAGGTTGAGCGAATGTGTCTGGCCGTGCCCATGGAGGTGCTCGCCCTAGACGGCGACGCGGCCGAGGTGGATCAGGCCGGGGTGCGGCGTCGGGTCAGTCTGATGGTCTGCGACGAGGCGCCCCGGGTGGGGGACTACGTCATCGTCCACGCCGGCTTCGCCATCCGACGCATCGATCCCCGGACGGCTCAGGAATCGCTCGAGCTGTTGGGGAAGCTGATTGAGGCCGCGGGGGCGGATGAAGTACGTTGACGAATACCGCGACCCCTCAGAGGCCCGCCGGCTCATCGAGGCCATCCGGCGGCAGGCTTCGGCGCCGGTCCGCTTCATGGAGGTCTGCGGCACCCACACCACGGCCATATTCCGCCACGGCCTGCGCCAGGTCCTGCCCCAGAGCGTCGAGCTCGTCTCCGGCCCCGGCTGCCCGGTCTGCGTCACGGCCGCTAGGGACGTGGATCAAGCCGTCAAGCTGGCCAGTGAGGAAGGGGTCGTCGTGGCCACTTTTGGCGACATGATGAGGGTCCCCGGCGCCAGGAGGAGCTTGAGCCAGGTCAAGGCCGAGGGGGGGCGGGCAACGGTGGTCTACTCCACCTTCGAGGCCCTGGACCTGGCCCGGAGCCACCCCGAGGACGAGGTCGTCTTCCTGGGCGTCGGCTTCGAGACGACCGCGCCGACCGTGGCCGCGGCCCTGGTGGCGGCCGACGAGGAAGGATTGAAGAATTTCTCGGTCCTCTCGGCCCACAAGCTCCTGCCGCCGGCCCTGGAAGCCCTCTTGAGCGCCGGCGAGCTGGAGCTTTCGGGCTTTCTGATGCCCGGACACGTGACGACCATCATCGGCGCCCGGGCCTACGAGGCTTTGGCCAGGCGGCACGGGCTGGCCTGCGTGGTCTGCGGTTTTGAGCCGCTCGACATCCTGCAGAGCATTCTCATGCTCCTCCGACAGACCGCCCTCGGCCGCGGCGAGGTCGAGATCCAATACACCCGCGGGGCCAGTTGGGAGGGCAACCGGCCGGCGCTTTCTCTCATGGACCGGGTCTTCGAGCCCTGCGACAGCCTCTGGCGGGGCTTGGGCCTGATTCCCAAGAGCGGCTTGAAGCTGAAGGACGCCTGGGCCCATCTTGACGCCGCGGCCCGCTTCGATTTGAACGTCCCCGAACATGAGGACCCGCCCGGCTGCCGCTGCGGCGAGGTGCTGCGGGGGCTCGTCAGGCCGCCCCAGTGCCCCCTCTTCGCCAAGGCCTGCCAGCCGGCCCACCCCGTGGGGCCGTGCATGGTCTCCTCCGAAGGCACCTGCGCCGCGTATTATAAATACCATCGGGATTGATCGTCGACTCGATCCAGGGGCCGGGGCTTGACAATCATCCGCTGATTCAGTGTAGTTTCAAAAGAATGAGCTGTGGGCGAATCACCGGCCAGAAAAACGAGGCCCTCCAATGGGTCGAGACCAGCGGACGGCCCTTTTGCTTCAGCCGGTTTTACGAGCCGGCGGCCGAGATAGAAAAGCGCGCCGCCAAGCTGGCCGAGATGGCGGCAATGGTCTTCGACCTGCCCCTCACGCCTGATCTCGTTCGAAAACTGCGAGCCCTTTTCCACGGCCGGGCCGTCTTTGGCCAGGCCGTTTTGGCCAAAATCCCCTTCAATGAAGAGGAAGTCCTGGACATCCTCAGTCGGGACGCGGCCGCGGGCCCCCTGCGCCTGCCGGAAAAGGAGATCCGCAACCTGGACAGAGCCTTGAAGGTGATCGAGCCCCGCTCCGGCCGGTTGACCGAGGCGCAGATTCTGGCTTGGCACGAGACGGTCTCGGCCGGCTGTCAGGAAGGGCTGAACCCGCCCGGCCGCTACCGCAACCAGGCCCAGGCCGTGGGCGGCGACAACAAAGCTCCCACCTGGTGGCCGCCGGCCGGGCGCAAGGACGTGCGCGAGCTGATGTCGTTTTTCGTCGAGTGGATCAACGGCCCGGAGCTGATGGCCGAGCGTCCCTTTCTCCGGGCCGCCTTGGCCCATTATCACCTCGCTCTCATCCACCCCTTCGCCGACGCCAACGGACGGGTGGCCCGTCTGGTGGAATCGCATCTCCTGGCCGCCGAAGGGCTCGACCTTCTGGCCTGGGAGCTGAACCACTGGTACGGTCGCCACCGCGGCGAGTACGAGGCCGCTTTTCGAAAAACTCAAAACGACGAGCGCCGCCGCGTCAATATTTTCGTGGACTTTTTTCTGGAGGCCCTGGAAGGGGCGCTTTTGAGCCTCGGCCGCCAGGTGGCCCTGGCCATGAACAAGGCCCTGTGGCGGGATCACCTTCTCGCTCTCAAGGAGGCCGGCTTAATCAACCAGCGCCAGTACGACCTGATGCGCCTCGTCTCCGCCCTGCCGCGGAATTTTTCATTCACCACCAAGGACCTCTTCAAGGATCCCCGGCTCTCGCCCCTCTACCGGACCTTCAGCCGCCGCACCGCCCGGCGGGACCTGGCCAGCCTCGTCGCTCTCGAGGTCATCCTCCGGGACGATTCGCTGGCCCACCGGCCCAACTACGAGAGGCTGGTCTGGTCGCGCTTCGGCCGCCGCGAGGGCGGCGAGGGGCACCTGTTCAACCGGCCAATAACCCCTGCCGCGGAGCGAGGCCGCTGATACTAATTGAACAAAGTAAACCACCGGCTATGCCGGTGAGAATTTACGAGGCT
>CAYXRH010000435.1:2852-3342 GCA_964466355.1 uncultured Thermodesulfobacteriota bacterium | reverse complement strand
TATAAGGGACTATGGCTGCTTCGCCAACCTCCTTCGTGAAATATCCGGGCTAGGCCTTCCCTCAAAAGCCTTAAGCTTAGGGCATGGAGGCGTCTTCGATCAACCGTGGCGCCATTCGTTAAATCACAAAGGAAAAATGGTATTAGATCTTTTGCCTGACAATGGCCGAGGCGGGGCAGATGTCGGCGCAGACGCCGCAGCCAGTGCAGATGGCCTCGTCGATCTCGGCCCTGGCCCGGTCTTGATTCCAGAACAAACCCGGGCACTTGAAGACCCTGGTGCACAGCCGGTTGCAGCCGCACTCCTGCCCCAGGCAGCGCTCCTGATCGACCCGGACCTGAAACAACCTCGCGCCGCGCTTCTGCCTCACCAGGGCGCATTCCTGCTTCAGGATCAGAACCTTGACCCCGTCGTCGTCTCCAAGCAGGCGGCGGATGCTCTCCGCGGCGCCGCTGAGGTCAAAAGGATCAGCCTGCTCCACCTTGGCGCC
>CAYXRH010000435.1:0-2842 GCA_964466355.1 uncultured Thermodesulfobacteriota bacterium | reverse complement strand
CCTCGATGTCCACCCGGGCCGCCGGCGCGCCGGTGGCGGTCTGGCCGGTGCCGGGGTGGGGCTGGAAGCCGGTCATGGCCGTGGCGCTGTTGTCCAGGACGAGCATCAGAAAATTGGCCTTGTTGTAGACGGCGTTGGTCAGGGCCGGCACGGCGGCGTGATAAAAGGTCGAGTCGCCGCACACGGTCATGATCGGCTGCGCCAGGCCGAACCTGACCACCTGGCCCATGCCGTTGGCCAGACCAGGGCCGGAGCCCATGGCGTGGAGGGTCTTCATCTGGCTGAAGCCAGAGGGGCCGTAGCCCAGGGAGTAGCAGCCGATGTCGCCGACCACGAAGCCGTCGCGGCCGTCCAAGATCAGGGCCTTCTTGACGGCCCAATACGTCGCCCGATGGGGACAGCCGGCGCAGAAGCCGACCTGTCTTTGAGGGGCCAGGGCCACGGCCTCTCGGGCGGCCTTGACGTAAGAGGGAGGTCGCGGCTGGTAGTCTTTTTTCAGAATCCGGGCCAAGGCCTCGATGAGCAGATCAGGCCCGATCTCGCCCACCTCGGGCAGAACGCCGGACTCCCGGCCGAGGAACTTTTTCAGGCCCAGCTCAACGCCTCTCTGGGCGCAGAGGGCCTTGACGTTGGTTTCCAAAAAGGTGTCCACGTCCTCGACAAAGAGGATCGTCTCCGCCCGTTTGAGGTGGCGGACGAGGAGCTTTTGGGGCAGAGGCCAGGTGGTGCCCAGCTTGATGAGGCCGATTCTGTCCTCGGCCTCCAAAAGCCTCAAGCCCTCCAGGGCGTAATTCACCGGGGCGCCGCTGGCGACGACGAGGGCCTGGGGAGCCTCGGGCCCTTGATAGTAATTGAACTTTGAGCCTTCAAAGATCTCTTGGCAGCGATGGAGCTTTTGACGAAGGCGCTGGTGGCAGACCAGGGGCGGCATGTTGAGAAAGGGTCGGGCGGTGTCGAAGAAGGGGGTCGTTGTTTGGGGCCGGGCCTCCTTGAGGGTGACGATTCCGCGGGCGTGGGAGACCCGGGTGACGCTGCGCACGAGGCAGGGCAGGGCCAGCTCCTCGGACAGCTCAAAGGCCCAGCGGGTCATCTCCTTGGCTTCGCCGACGTCGGCCGGCTCCAGAAGGGGCAGGTCGCCGATCTTGGCCAGGGCCCGGGTGTCCTCCTCGTTGGTCGAGGAGATGGCCGAGGGGTCGTCGCACACGACCACCACCAGCCCGCCGCGGCTGCCGCTGAGATTGAGATTGAAAAGAAAGTCAGAGGCCACGTTGAGCCCGTTTTGCTTCATGGCCGCCAAAGCCCTCAGACCGGTGAAGGAGGCGGCGGCGGCCACCTCCAGGGCAACCTTCTCGTTGACCGACCACTCGACGTACATGTCTAATTCCGAGGCCGCCTGGGCCAAGGTGGTGATGATCTCCGAGGAGGGGTTGCCCGGATAGCCGGCGCAGATCTTGACCCCAGCCTCCACGGCCCCTCGGGCGATGGCCTCGTTGCCCATGAGCAGGGCCTTTTTTCCGGGCGGGCCGGCGGCGATGAGGCTCACGGTTCGACCTCTTGAGGCCAAGACTCGAGGCAGGCCGTGATCGACTCAGGCAACCTCGGATAGCCTTCTTGGGGGTCCAGGGCGGCCAGGGCCCGCTTTTTTTTCAAAATCGAGGCCTCCTTGAGATGGTTCAGGTTTTCTGAGGGCAGGGCTTCGACCTCGAGCACCCCCATTACCTCGGCCCTTTTTAAAAGCTCTTCGCCAGCTCGGGTCCTGATGACGACCGTGTTCCAGCCGGCCCGTCCTTCGAGCGTGCCCACGGACACGTCGGCCAGCTCAGCGGTCATGTCCAGGCAGACGGCACACCCGGGCCGGATGAAGGAGCGGATTTCGTCCAGGGGGATGTCTGTCTGGCCGGCGTCGGTGAAGACCTGGAGCAGCCTCTGGGGCGGCGGGGTGATGTCCAGCTTGCGGATGGCGGCGTGGTTCAGGCGGCGGTGCAGAAAGTCGAAGAAGGGCTGGTGGGCCAGAGCCCAGGTGCAAAAAAGCCCAATGATCAGAGTGACTTGCTCCACAGGGGCTTGCTTGTCCGGGCCGGCGGCCCGCATTTGGCCCAGGCTGAGCACCTGGCAGGGCAGGCCCACCAGACCGATCCGCTCGCCCTTGGCCCAGGGGCCTTGATTCAGGGCGGCCAGAGTCGGCCCGGTCACGTAGCTCGAGCCCGCCATTGAGGCCACCTCGTCCGGCCGGCGCACCACCCGCCCCTGGGGGAGGAGATCGTCTCTCCGCGCGGTCAGCACCGCGGCCTGGATCAGGCCTTCCCGCAAGGCCAGGCTCATCAGGGCCGAAACCACTCCGCCGCTCTGGGCTCGGGCCCTCAAATCCTCATCGAGGGCCCGGGCGGCGACGATCCGCTTCAGGGGGCCCAATTCGATGTCCTGATACTCCCCCCCAAAGACGGCCCGGTGCACGGAGGCCAGATCGACCTCGCCGCGGGGGCAGTAGGCAAAGCATCGCCCTTTTATGAGGTCGCAATCGTGAAGCTTGATCACGCCGTCCCGCCAGGCGAGGAGGTAAGGGCACAGGCCGGCGCAGGCCCCGCAGCCGACGCAGAGGCCTTTTTTGAGAACCCGCGCCTCCAGCGCTTCGAGCCCCTGGTTCAAGGACATGAGCTTCACCTCTTTGCGCGATCCTCGATGGCCTTAGCACGAAAAGCGGTCGCCGGCAAGCCCGGCCCCTGGGCGGGCTGATACTATTTTTCCATTGAAATGAAACAAACAAGCCTTAATCTGTCCAGGGCCTGAGTCTTTTGAGGGAGGGTCTAGGCCAGGCGAGCATCGAGGCCGGCGGTCAGCGACT
>CAYXRH010000434.1:0-3357 GCA_964466355.1 uncultured Thermodesulfobacteriota bacterium | reverse complement strand
GAACAACGTCCTTGATAACTACACCTAGACCCTCCCTCAAAAGACCCAGCCCTGGGCGAATCTAAGGTGCGTTTGTTTCATTTCAATGAGAAAATGGTATGACAGGCCCCTGGAAGAATCCTCAGGCAAAGAGATAGCGGGAGATCATGTCGGCCAACTCCCTCATCAACCGGTTCTCTTGAAGCCTGGAGCCGAATATCTTGATGGAGTGAACCACCTCTTCCACCGCGCTGCTCACCACCACCGCCGCCGCCTCCAGGTCCTGGACCCGCACCTTTTCCCCTAATTTGGAAAGGAGCGCGACCAAGAACTCCTGAATGAACTCGTCTGCCTGGTCGTGGATTTCCTTGATCTCGGAATCGGAATAGCGCATGGCCGTGGCTTCGCGATGGAACTGGGGGGAGAGGTCGTGGGCGGCCAGGGCCTTCTTGAGGAAGAAGAAGATTATGTCCTGGCCCTGGCCCGCGGCCTGGAGGTCGAACTGTCGGGGGTCAAAGGCCTTTTCGGCCACCCTCTGGTTGTATCTCTTTAAAACCTCGATGAAGAGGGCCTTCTTGTCCTCGAAGTAACCGTAGAAGCTGCCGACGGACACCTTGGCCGCGGCCGCTATCTCCTTGGAGTTGGTCCCGTGAAAGCCTTTATCCGAGAAAAGCCGCTCCGCCGCTTTGACGATGCGCTCCCTGGTCCTGACCCCCCTGGGCTGCCTGGGGATTCTTACCTGCCTCTTCCTCTTGCCCACGCCGGCCTTGAGCCTCCCCGAGGGATCAAGTCTCGGCCTTTTTCAGCACCACCGCCTGGCTGAAAAACACCCAGGGCCGTTCTTGGAGGGCCAGGCCGGTGGCCTCGGCCGCCCGGACGGTGGCCTCAAAAGCTTTTTTAGAGACGTGCAGGCGGGGCTCGACGATCATCAACCGCCCCCCCGGCTTGAGGGCCGCCTCCAGTTCGGCTAATAAGCGGGGCTTATCCGCCACCTCGTGGATCATCCAGAAGGCAACCGCGAAATCCAGCTTGAGCGGCAGGTCGAGCCGGTGGGGCCGGGCCAGATGGGGCCTGATCCGATCCTCAAGCCCCAGGCCGGCCGCCCGGCGCATCAGGCCCTTGAGCATTTTCTCCTGAACGTCAACAGCCAAGACCTTACCCTCAGGCCCCACTAGTTCGGCCAGGCCAAGGGCGCTGAAGCCCAGGCCGCAGCCGATGTCGGCCGCCGCCATTCCAGGGCTCAGGTAAGGGCCGAACATCTTTTCCCGGCGCTGGAAGAGCCGCCTCAAGCGGTGATCAAAGGCGTAGGCCAGCCACCAGGGACAGACAAACGTTTCCACGCCGACCTCCTCAGAGCCTGTAGACCGCCCCGGCCTTGAGCACCTCGATCTCGGCCCGGAGCTCTTGCTCAAGACGGCCGAGGGCGTAATCGCAGGTGTCGTGGGCCGAGAGAAAGACCTTCTCAGGGCCTGCTCGGTTGATGGTCTCGATGGTCAAACTCAGGTCGCGGTCGCTCAGGCGGCGCCAAGGGGGCTTGCCCGTGCCCAGGAGCATCTGCATCTGAATCCCAGGGTAGGCCCCCCTGCCTTTAGTGAGGGGGAAGTGCAGGCCGCCCCCTATGGCGTAGACCGGCTCCTGGGAGAGGCGGCCCGCCATTTCCAGGATCAGCTCAATGGTGGGGTGGCCGCAGCCGGTGAAGATGACCAGCCCCTTGCCCTTGAGTCTGGCCACTAAGGCCTGTTCCTCGCACCAGCCCAAGAAGAAGAGAGCCCGGGCCAGGGGACCGGTGGAAGCCAGGCCGCCGGGAAGCAGACAAGGCTCCTTTACAACCCGGGCCGTGAAGCCGGGGGCCTCAGCCTGGTCAGGGAGAAAGCAGGGTTTGCCCTCTGGCGAGCCCAGCTCCGGGGGCGGCTTGACTTGCCTGGTCCTGCTCGCCCTGAGGCCGCCCATGTGGTCCGGGTGGAGGTGGGACACGGCCAGGCCGTCCGCCTCCCGCAGCTTAAAGCCCAGCCGGGCCGCGTTGTGGGCCAAAGTGGGCTTGTCCGGCCCGAAGCCCAGGTCAAAGAGCAGGGAGCCCTGATCGGTCCTGAAGAGATAGGAGACCCCCGGCTCGCCCAGGAAGCCCGGCTGGGCCGCCTCTTCGCTGAGCACGGTCAGCTCTAAAAAATCAAGGGCAGGCAGATCCAACAATCCGGCCCGCTCCAGCCGCGCGGCGTTGACTTGTTCGGCCCGGGCTTTGTTCCTGGTGAAGCGACGGTTTTGCTTGACAAGCAAGGGCGCCAGAACGGGCGAGGCCGCCGCCAGAACAGGCCACCAGAGGGGAGATATTCTCAGAGCCATCAGTACACCCACGCCTCCCTAGCCGCCAGGGGCGGCCGGCGCGGGCGGTTCCTCTTCCACCCCTTTTTCAGGTGAACCCCTTTCATCTTGAGGTCAATATATGAACCATAGTTCGCATTGTCAACAAGAAGATGACTATGGTTCTGTTTTTTTGGGTTTCAGCATGGGAAAATAACGGCCGACTAATGGATGCCAAGAAGGACAGACAGCGCCGGCCGGGTTTCTCAAGATCAGAGCAGACCGCGTGGCGGGGTCTTTCCTTTGGTCCTCCTGATACGCGGCCCAACAAGGGGAACCGGGGCGCTCCTGGCCGGCCCGGCCCTAAGTAGCTTCATCTTAGCTTTAATGTAGCTACCTGTCCTTGACAAGCCCGGCCCGGCCCGTCTAAACTGGCCGCCGGCGATCGAACCGCCAACAAACAAAATAAGGAGCCGCTATGGAGGACGTGGTCATTGTCAGCGCCGTGCGCACGGCCATCGGCCGCTTCGGCGGAGCGCTCAGAAACACCAGCGACATGGTCTTGGGCTCGACGGTCGTCGCCGAAGCGATAAAGCGGGCCGGCCTTAAAGGAGAAATGGTCGACGAGACCATCATGGCCTCGGGCTATCGGACCGGGGATCTGCCCATCAACTCGGCCCGGGTGGTGGCCGTCAAGGGCGGCGTGCCCATGGAAAAGCCCCAGTTCACCATCTCCAAGGCCTGCGCCGGGTCGTTTCGGAGCGTGGTCCTAGCCAAGCAGATCATCCAGGTCGGGGACGCCGAGATCATCGTCGCCGGCGGCATGGAGTCCATGTCCCTGGCGGCCTACCTTTTGCGCGGCGCCAGGTGGGGCCTGCGGCTGGGCCACGCTCAGGTCCAGGACCAGCTCATCCTCTTCGACCCCCTCTCGGGTCTGACCATGGGCCAGACGGCCGAGGAGGTGGCCAAAAGATTCAATATCTCCCGTCAGGAGCAGGACGAGTGGGCCCTCATGTCCCAACAGCGGGCCGAGGCGGCCATAAAAGAGGGCCGCTTCAAGGACCAGATCCTGCCCCTGGA
>CAYXRH010000433.1:0-3369 GCA_964466355.1 uncultured Thermodesulfobacteriota bacterium | reverse complement strand
CTTGACAGACCGCCGGCGTAAAAGGCTGATCTGGAGTGGTCGCTCAGACCGAGGTAGCCAAACCCCCTCTCCGCGGCCGCCCGGGCCATCTCCTCCAGGGAGTAGGCCCCGTCCGAGGCGGTGGTGTGAACGTGAAAAAGGCCCTTGAGGTCTTCGGCCCGAATCAGCCGGGGCAGCCGGCCCGCCCGGGCCCGCTCGATCTCGTCCCCGCCCTCCCTCAGCTCCGGCGGTACGAAATCCAGCCCCACAAAACCATAGACGGCCGCCTCCTCGGGCGTGGTCAGGGCTTGATCGGCCTTGAAAAGGCCGTCGGGCTTCAACTCGAACCCCTGTTCCTTGGCCAGACCGGCCAGCCGGGCGACGTGCTCCGGGGAGCCGGTCTCCCAGATGAGCCCGGCCCCGAAGCGGTCCGGCGCCAAGGCGACCACCTCGACCCAGAGACCTGAGGGATGGCGCAGGCCGGCCCTGTTCGGGGGCGGCCGCCTTTGCTGGGGGCCGTTGGCCCAGGGGGTGGAGCTGGTCAGGGCCGCCTGGGGAGCCTTCGAGGCCACGGCCAGAATGACCCTTTCGATCGTCTCCACACGCCGCCTCACCGCCCCCGCCTCCACCGCGGCGATGACCTCGGTCCGACCTTCAAGAAATTCCTTCAGCTCCGAGGCCAGGGCCTTGGCGTCAGACAAAAGAAAGAGGTCCTGGTGACGCTTCAGAAAGGCGATCCCCTCCAGGATCTTCTCCTGGGTCTTGGCCCCGAAGCCGGGCAGGGAGACGAGCCGGTTCTCGTGGCAGGCGTAAGCCAGCTCTCCCAGGGATGAGATCTCCAGGCTCTGGTGGAGGCGTCGGATCTTCTTGGGGCCGAGGCCGGGGACCTTGGTCAGGTCGATGAGGCCGGAGGGCAGACTTTTGAGGGCCTCCTCCCGGGCCGTGACCCGGCCATGAGCGGCCGCCTCGACGATCGACTCGGCCAGGGAGGGGCCGACGCCCTTGATGGTGATCAAGTGGGCGGTGTCTTGAAGCTCTTCTTGGCTGAGACCCAGCTTGAGGATCAAGCGGGCGGCCTTTTGAAACGCCCTCGCCTTGAAGGGGTTGGCGCCGGCCAGTTCCAGAAAAAGGGCCGTCTCCTCCAGGAGGCGGGCCACCGCTTTGCGGTCCATGAGGCCTGATCCTTAGTTTTTAGGCCCGAGGCCGGCCGATGACACAGACAATCAGATTTATAAAACACCTAGCCTCTTTTTGCAACGCGGCGCTTTGGGCGTTCCATTTGCCTGCGACGCACGGTTTGACAAGCTTTGAGGCCTGGTCTATGGTGGAGCGCTGATTGTGGGGAGAAAAGAGATGGCTTGCGTGGTCGTGGTCGGCACCCAGTGGGGGGATGAGGGCAAGGGCAAGATCGTCGATCTGCTCACCGCCGAGGCGGAGCATGTTGTCCGCTTCCAGGGCGGCAACAACGCCGGCCACACCCTCGTCGTCTCCGGCCAGAAACACATCTTCCACCTCCTCCCCTCCGGCATCCTCCATGAGGACAAGCGCTGCTACATCGGCAACGGCGTGGTCATCGACCCCGAGGTCCTGGCTCAGGAGCTGGATCGCCTGGCCGAACGCGGCTTGGTCGTGGGGCCTCCAAAGCTGGTCATCTCGGAGCGGGCCCACATGATCATGCCCTACCACCAGGCCCTCGATCTGGCCCAGGAGGCCAAGGCCGGCCGGTCCAAGATCGGCACCACCGGCCGCGGCATCGGCCCATGCTACATGGATAAAGCCGGCCGGCGGGGCATCAGGTTCATCGACTTCATCCAGCCCGAGCTTTTGGCTCTAAAAGTCAAGGTCAACCTGGAGGAGAAGAACTTCCTTTTGACCAAGTATTACGGCGCCGAGGCCATGGAGATCGAAGAGATCCTGAGGCGGTACCACCCCCTGGCCGAGAGGCTGAAGCCCTTTGCCGGCAACGTCTCCCTCCTCCTGGATCAGGCCCGCCGGCGCGGCGAGAACATCCTCTTCGAGGGGGCCCAGGGAACCCACCTGGACATCGACCACGGCACCTATCCTTACGTCACCTCCTCCAACCCAGTGGCCGGGGCCATCTCGGCCGGGGCCGGCGTGGGTCCGACCCGGGTCACGGCCGTCATCGGCCTGGTCAAGGCTTACACCACCCGCGTCGGCGGCGGACCCTTTGTCACCGAACTCCAAAACGACACCGGCCGTCACCTTCAGGAGCGCGGCCAGGAGTTCGGCTCAACCACCGGCCGACCGCGGCGCTGCGGCTGGTTGGATCTGGTGGCGGTCAGGGAGTCGGTCCGGCTCTCCGGCATCACCGCCCTGGCCCTGACCAAACTCGACGTCCTCACCGGCCTCGCCGAGATCAAGATAGCCACGGCCTACCGTCTGGACGACGAGGTTGTTGAGAATATGCCGGCCGACCTGGCCGCCTTGAGCCGCTGCCAGCCGGTGTACGAAACCCTCGAGGGCTGGTCAGAAGACATCAGCCAGGCCCGGAGCCTGAACGACCTCCCTCGCAGCGCCCGCCGCTACGTGGAGCGCCTGGTGGAGACCACCGGCTGCCCCTTGAGCCACGTCTCGGTCGGTCCGGAGCGGGCGGAGACCATCGTCCTCGCTTCGCCGTTTTGAGGCCAGGACTCCTGGCGGCGTTAACTGTGGCCTCGACCCCTAGGGGGCGACTTTCGGACAAAAAGAGCGACGAGGAAAAGAGGCATGCTCAAGAGCTTCATCGCCAAAGTGGCCCAGGGCGAGCACCTCAGCGCGGCGGAGATGAGCCGGGCCATGGACCTGATTTTAAAGAACGAAGCCAAACCGACCCAGGTCTCGGCCCTGCTGATGGGTCTTCGGGTCAAGGGCGAAACCGTGGAGGAGATCGTCGCCGCGGCCGAAACCCTGCGTCGCCACGTCCAGTCCTTTCAGGAGCTCCGGGTCAGCGGCCGGCTGGTCGCCCTGGACCGGGACGAGATCAACCTGGACGAAGAGACGGTCCACAAAACTTGCAGCCTCGAAGGCGAGACCCAGACCTTCAACATCTCCACGGCCACGGCCCTGGTGGTCGCCGGCTGCGGTCTCAAGGTGGCCAAGTGCGGCGCCCGCATCGAATCCAGTCTTTGCGGCAGCGGCGACGTGGTTCAGGCCCTGGGCGTCAATCTCGACCTGACCCTGACCGAGGTGGAGCGGTGCATCGACCAGGTGGGCTTAGGCTTTCTTTACGCCCCGGTGTTTCACAACGCCTTGGGCCACGTGGCCCAGATCCGCGAGGACGTGGGCGTGCGCACCATCTTCAACTTGATCGGTCCCCTCATCAATCCCTCCCGGGCCAAGGCTCAGGTGCTGGGCGTCTACCGGCCGGATTGGACCGAGCTCATGGCTCAG
>CAYXRH010000432.1:0-3372 GCA_964466355.1 uncultured Thermodesulfobacteriota bacterium | reverse complement strand
CCTCAAGTAACCGAGGAACCCAAAGAAAACCTGGGCGCTCTTATTCTGTGGGGATTCCCCTTAGGGATCGTCTCTGGAATTATTGGCATCGGCGGGGGCGTCCTGATGATTCCGATCATGGTCTTCGCCTTGAAGTTCAAGATGCATCAGGCGGTTGGCACATCCACCGCTTTGATGATCTTCACCGCAATTGGCGGGGCGCTCTCGTTTCTTGTTAACGGCTTGGGCGTTGAGGGACTGCCCCCCTATTCAACCGGCTATCTGAACTGGCTCCAATGGATCCTCCTGGCCGGGTGCAGCGTCCCTATGGCCGTGGTAGGTGCCAAGGCGGCCCACCGTCTGCCGGCCAAGCAGCTTAAGTACATCTTCATCGCGGTTATGTTTTACATGGGTTTGAAGATGGTTGGAGTTTTCGCTTGGCTGCATTTGCCAATATAGAGAATAGGAGCGTCAAACATTGAAATCAGAATCTTGGGTCCTGGCTACGCTAACTGGGAGAAAACAGAGGAAATGGGCAGAGGAGCCGTCTCGGCAAATGGCCTCGAGGCAAAGAGTGGATAAGGTGACTGACCTTGTCGAAATCGCCGCCTACGGTGTTTTCCGAACCCCGGCGGTGGTCATCGACGGCGAGGTCAAATCGATCGGCAAGGTGCCGTCCAAGGAAGACGTCAAGTCCTGGCTGGCCAAGTAGGCTTGGCCGCGGCCATTGTTTCGGCTGAGGCTTCATGCTCGGCGGCGTCCGGGGGGACCTGCCCGACCAGGAAATAAGAGAGCGACCCGGGTCTGAGCCTCCGGTCGGCTCTTCTGGATGAAGGCCCGTTGGGCCTAGGAGGAAGCCAATGGCTTCAGAGTCTAAGCTGAGGATCCTTTATCTCTGCGGCGGCAACTCCTGCCGCTCCCAGATGGCCGAGGGCTGGACCCGGAAGCTCAAGGGCGATCTTTTTGAGCCCTATTCGGCCGGGGTCGAGGCCAGGGGGGTGGACCCCCGGGCGGTCAGGGCCATGGCCGAGGCCGGGGTGGACATCCCGAAGCAGCGCTCCAAGCCGATCGAGGCTCTGCCCGCGGTGGAGTTCGACTTTGTCGTCACCCTCTGCGATAAGGCCCGGGAGGCCTGCCCCTATTTCCCGGCCAAAACCAGGCTGCTCCACGCCGGCTTCGACGACCCGCCCGCTCTGGCCGCTAGGGCGGGCGGCGAGGAAGAGGCCATGGGCCACTACCGCCGGGTCCGAGACGAGATAAGGGCCTTTGTGTCCAGGATGCCTGAAAACTTGAAGTCAAGCCCCGATGGCGACTGAAGAGGAGAAAATGACTAAATCGGTGACCGAGCGGCTCAGTTTCCTGGACCGCTATTTGACCCTCTGGATCTTCCTGGCCATGTTCGTCGGCGTGGGCGGCGGCTGGCTCTATCCTGACGTCAGGCAGGTCATCGATCTCTTCAGCGTTGGCACGACCAACATCCCCATCGCCGTCGGGCTGATATTGATGATGTACCCGCCCCTGGCCAAGGTGAAATACGAAAAGATGGGCTTTGTCTTCAGGAGCTTCAAGGTTTTGGCCCTGTCCCTGGTCCAGAACTGGATCATCGGCCCGATCCTGATGTTCCTGCTGGCCATCACCTTTCTGTCCGGCCGCCACGAATACATGGTCGGTCTTATTCTGATCGGCCTGGCCCGCTGCATCGCCATGGTCATCGTCTGGAACGATCTGGCCGCCGGCGACCGGGAGTACTGCGCCGGCCTGGTCGCCTTCAACTCCATCTTCCAGGTTCTTTTCTTCTCCGTCTACGCCTTTCTCTTCATCACTGTCTTTCCCGAGTGGCTCGGCCTCAAGGGCGTGGTGGTGGACATCTCCATCGGCCAGATCGCCGAGAGCGTCTTCATCTATCTGGGCATCCCCTTCATCGCCGGGGTCCTCTCCCGGCTCATCGGCCTCAAGATTAGGGGCCGGGAGTGGTACGAGACCAAATTCATCCCCAGGATCAGCCCCCTCACCCTCATCGCTCTGCTGTTCACCATCCTGGTCATGTTCTCCTTGAAGGGCGAGTACATCGTCCAGCTCCCCCTGGACGTCATCAGGGTGGCCGTGCCGCTGTGCATTTACTTCGTGGTCATGTTCTTCGTCTCCTTCTATCTGTCCATGAAGGCCGGGGCGACCTACGAGCAGTCGACCACGCTCTCCTTCACCGCCGCCAGCAACAACTTTGAGCTGGCCATCGCCGTGGCCGTGGCCGTCTTCGGCATCGACTCGGGCATGGCCTTCGCCGCGGTCATCGGCCCCCTGGTCGAGGTCCCAGTGTTGATCTCGCTGGTCAACGTGGCCCTCTGGTTCAAGCGAAAATACTTCCCCTTTGCCGTGGAGACTCCGACCGGGGTCTGCCACGTGACCTGCAAACCGTAGACAGAGAGGGCGAGAGGCATGCCCCGGTTTTTCAAGCGGGCCCTGGTCCAGGCCATGGCCATCGCCGCCCTGGGGACGGCCCTGGCCCTGGCGGCCAATCACTTCCGCCCCGACGGCCTGCCCCTCATGGCCGACTGGTCGCCCCAGGCCCGCTTCAGCGCCGCCGAAGAGGCGGGCCTGGCCGTCTCCCTGGCCGAGGCCAGGGCTCTTCACGCCCGGGGAGCGGTCTTCCTGGACGCCCGCTCGCCGAGGGAATACCGAGCCGGCCACGTCAAGGGCGCCTTGAACCTCCCCTGGGAGAGCTTTGAGGAGCATTTCGACGCCGTCATGTCTGATGTGCCCACCGAGGCCGCCGTCGTGACCTACTGCGACGGCGAAGGCTGCGATCTGAGCCACGAGCTGGCCCTGGCTCTTCAGGCCTTCGGCTACACCAACGTGCGGGTTTTGGTCAACGGCTGGACGCTCTGGCGAGAGGCCGGCCTGCCGCTGGAAAGCGGCCCCGGTCGAGGAGGGGATTGATGGCTCGCTTACCACGGCCGGACACCTTGGCCCGGCTGATATTGGGCGGGATCTTCATTTACGCCAGCCTGGACAAGATCCTCCAGCCCGAGGCCTTTGCCGAGATGATCTACAACTACCAGCTCCTGCCCGCGCGGCTCATCAATCTCCTGGCCGTCATCCTGCCCTGGGTCGAGCTGATCCTCGGCGCGCTGCTCCTCCTCGGCCGGGCCCTGCCGGGCGCGGTCGCTCTGGCCAATCTCCTTTTGCTCATCTTTTTCGGCGCCCTGATGTTCAACCTGGCCCGGGGGCTCAACGTGCACTGCGGCTGCTTCACCGTAAACCCGACCGGCGATCCGGCCACCTGGTGGTATGTCTTTCGGGACGCGGTGTTCTTGATGGTGGGGGCGTACTTGTGGTGGAAGACGTTCAGGCGGGCCGACGAGGCCACCCCCTCTGGTTGAGGCCGGGTTGATC
>CAYXRH010000431.1:0-3393 GCA_964466355.1 uncultured Thermodesulfobacteriota bacterium | reverse complement strand
AGCGGCCCGGCCTAAAGAAGAATTCGACTCGGGGCCGCGTATAAGCGAGCCTTAGACCTGTCCGAACCCTCGACCTGAAGTGAGAACAACCAAACCAAAATTACACCCTTGAAAGCAACCTGGCATTAGGATTGCCTGATCGACCGCACAGCCCCCCAACCAAAACACAAAACCAGACATCTTGATTCGCTGATAACATTACACGGCGGCGACATTGTGCCGCCGCGGGAGAGATGATAATATAAATTTTTGAGTTAAAAATGTTGGATTCGCTCTCAGAACCCGTCGCCCGCTATCTCAAGGCCCTGGTGGCCATCCCCCAGGCGCTCGGTCCTGAGCTGGACGCCACCGCGGTCATCGAGGCGGCCGCGGTCCAGATTCTGGACGCCTCCCCCATGACCGCGGTCTCGATCCTTCTTCTCGATCAAGCCACGCAACGGCTCCATCACGTCCTCTCGCGGGGCCAGGGAGAGGGCATTCTGGCCGGGCGGGAGTGCCGGGCCGGGGACTCTTCTCTCTGCGGCCAGGCCGTCGGCCGGAAGGAGGCGACTCACGTCGAGGAACTAGATCGTCATGATCCTGAATCGCCTCAACTCCAGGCGACCGGCTTCGGGTCCTTGAGCCTGGTGCCGATCGTCTCCGCCGCCGGCGTGATCGGCCTGATCGTGGTCGGCGGTCCGCGGGGAGCCCTGGGGCCTGGCGAGTGCGTCTTTCTGGAGGCAATCGGGGCTCAGCTCGGCGTGGGCTTGGAGAACGTCGGGCTATTGAGCGAGGTGGTCGCCGCGGCCAACGAGTGGACGGCCACTTTTGAGGCCATGGAAGACCTCATCGCCATCTTCGACGGCCAGGGGCGGTTGATCACGCTCAACCGCGCCTTGGCCCAAAAGCTCGGCCTAGACCAGGAGGCCGTCGATCCGCAGAGCTGCGAGGAATTGGCCAATGGAGAGCTCTGCGGCCACGATCAGCAAAAATGCATTATCAAAGAAGCCCTCGAAAAAAAAGAGCCCCGGACGGCCGAGAGGGACAGCCCCGTCTTGGGCGGACGGCATCTTATCACCGCCTCCCCCCTGCCCCACGGCGGAGCGGTGCTCGTCGCCCGCGACGTCAGCCCGATCCACGAGCTCGAGGCCGCGCGGGCCGAAGCGAGGCGGCAAGAACACATCCGTCGTTTCCAAAGCGCTTTCGTGGCCGAGGTCTCCCACCAGTTTCGCACGCCTCTGCACGGCGTCATCTCCACGGCCGAGATGTTGGCCGACGGTCTGTTCGGCGATTTGAGCCCCGACCAGCTGGACGCGGTCAAGGACATCCTCGCCTCTGGCCGTCGGCTCGAGAGGCTGTTCAACGATCTGCTCGATCTGACCAAGCTGGACGCCGGCAAGCTCGCCCTCACCAAGACGACCCTGCCCCTGCTGGGGGTGATAGAGGCCGCGATGACCCAGATGGCTCCGCGGGCCGAAGCAAGAGGGGTGAAACTCGTTTTAAAGCCCCAGCCACAACCCTGTCTCCTCGTGGCTGATCAGGGGCGGGTGAGGCAGATTATCGCAAGCCTCTTGCATCGAGCCATTGACCGGACCCCCTCTGGCGGCGAGGTCGAGATCGAAGCCGGCCTCGCCGACGGCCAGGTCCGGATCCTCGTCAGCGATCCGGGCCGGCCTCAAGAAGAAGCCGAGCACGATCTGAGTCTGACCTTGGCCCGACGCCTGGCCGACCTTCACGGCGGAGGGCTGGAATGGCTCCCCGCGGCCGAGGGCCAGAAAGAGACGGCGGCGTGCATTCTGCCCCAGGAGGATTTGAGTGGCCAAGATACTGGTCGTTGACGACGAGCCGATCAACGTCAAAATGCTGAATCTCCTTCTAAAAAGCGAGGGGTATGAGGTCATCGAGGCTTCAAACGGTCGCCAGGCTCTCGACCTGGCCCTGAAGGAAGATCCTGATCTGATCCTCCTGGACGTGATGATGCCGGGCATGGATGGCTTTGAGATCTGCCGCCGGCTCAGGGCCCGCGAGGCCACCCGGACCATCCCCGTGGTCATGGTCACCGCCCTGGACACCCTCGAGGACAAGGTCCAGGGCATCGAGGCCGGGGCCGACGATTTTCTGACCAAGCCCTACAATAAGATCGAACTTCTGGCCCGATCCCGTTCTTTATTAAAAATGAAATCAGCTAATGACAACCTCTTGCAGACTTACGCCCACCTGACCAAACTCAACGCTTACGCTGATCGTCTCTTCGGTGAGTTCACGCCAGCGGATTTCGCCTGGGAGGATCATCTGACCGACCTTTTGGATCAACTTTTACGGGCCGGGCGGAACGAGATCGAGAAGCCCCGGGCCGTTTTCATGGCCGTCGGCTCCTTCTCGGACAAGGTCAGCGGCCGCATCTATCACCGCGCGGACCGGGAGGTGGTCGCTCATCCCGAGTCGGTGGAGCTGCCCCTGAGCACGTTTCTGGCCTTCAGCGACCAGGGTCGGGACGTGGCCTTCTCCAACTGGCAGGACGTCTCTGAAAGCCTGGAGGAGTACCAAGATTACTTCACTCCCGAAGTTTTGAAAAAGGTCGGCCCGGTGGAGAACTACACCACTTACCACCGCGGCCAGGTGGCCATCGTGGCATACAACTACGGACAGATGGTCGGACCTTACGACGCCGAGGTGCTCAAGGCCCTGGCCGCTCACTCCAACTTCATCAAGACCGTGGCTGATCAGATATCAGAGGTGGAGGCGGCCTTTCAATACACCATCGAGGCCCTGGCCCGGGCGGCCGAGGCCAACGACAACGAGACCGGCAATCACATCCGCCGCGTCAACGCCTACTCGGCCCGGTTGGCCAAGGAGATGAAACTGCCGGGCGACTTCGTGCGCGAGATAGCCTATTCGGCCCAAATGCACGACGTGGGCAAGATCTACGTCCATCCTGACATCCTGCGCAAGCCGGGCCGACTCGACGCCGCGGATTGGGAAGAGATCAAGCGCCACACCAGTTACGGCGCCAACATCCTCGGCGATCACCCCCGCCTGGGCATGGCCCGTCAGATCGCCCTCCACCACCACGAAAAATGCGACGGCAGCGGCTACCCTTCTGGCCTCAAGGGTGAAGAGATTTCTTTGGCCGGGCGTATCGTGGCCGTGGCTGACATCTATGACGCCTTGCGTTGCGCCCGGGCCTACAAGCCGGCCATGACTCACCAGGTGACCCTGGATGTATTTTTTAATGGCGACGACCGGGTGGGGCCGCATCATTTTGACCCTCAGGTTCTGGAGGCCTTCCGTCGGGCCGAAGCCGCCTTCGCGGCCATCTATCACGACCTCGAAGACAAGGAAGAAGGCTGATACCAAGTTGCTTTCAAGGGTGTAATTTTGGTTGGTTGTTCTCACTTCAGGTCGAGGGTTCGG
>CAYXRH010000430.1:1560-3423 GCA_964466355.1 uncultured Thermodesulfobacteriota bacterium | reverse complement strand
GTCGAAGATACTCTCTGCCTCGCCGTTAATGACCTGGCTTCTAATACCCACAAACCCAGAACCCTTACTAACTACCCTTATCTATAGATTACTCCTTAGAACGCTAATTGGTATCAGTCCTGTCCGAACCCTCGACCTGAAGTGAGAACAACCAACCAAAATTACACCTTTGAAAGCCACTTGGTATAAATGGAACAGGCGCCAGGGCGACAGGCCCTGACGCCTGCCCTGTCAATGCCCTCAGGCGTCTGCTTCATATTCCGGCAGCAACTCCAAGCCTGAAAACTCGGCCAACTCCTGGACGAATCGACGAGCCTGGTCCAAGGTGGACATCGAGGCGTCATCTTCAATCTTCCAGGCCAGTCTTTTGAGACTCATTCATCTTTCCTCAACGTCCTGCGGCCCGGGGGCGTGGTCATCGCGCATAAACCACCCGCCCCTCAAAGATGGTCATGTCCACTTCAACTTGCGGGATGTCCATGGGATCCATGGCAAAGACGTCCCCATTCAAAACCACCACATCGGCCAGCTTGCCCTCACTGAGGCTGCCCAACTCATCTTCGCGGCTGCAGGCCAGGGCCGGGCCCATGGTGTAGGCCCACACCGCCTCGGCCACGCTGAGGCGCTGCTCAGGGTGCCAGCCTTTTTCAGGACTTTTGTCCCGGCGGCGGCGGGTCACGGCGGCGTGCACGCCCCACAGGGGATTGGGATCAGCCACCGGGCAATCCGAGCCGAAGATGAGAGGCACGCC
Organism: uncultured Thermodesulfobacteriota bacterium; assembly: GCA_964466355.1. Taxonomy (GTDB): domain Bacteria; phylum Desulfobacterota; class Desulfarculia; genus CAYXRH01. The sequence goes on along the minus strand of CAYXRH010000430.1, from coordinate 2,672 downwards.
GGCCTCGATCATGCTCCGGAAGGGGTAGACCCACCTGCCCCTGGAGCCGAGGCTCTGTTCGTGGACGACGATGTCGTCCGTGACGTGCAGCGGCTGGACCGAGGTGACCACCCCCAGCCGGGCCAGACGAGAAAGATCGTCGGGCCTGATCATCTGGACGTGTTCGATGCGGTGGGGCGCCGGGAGCAAGGGCATGCTCCGGCTTTTGGCGCGCCGTCGCTTCACTGCCTCGAAGACGCCCACCAGCTCGCGGTTGGCCCGATCGCCGATGGCGTGAACAGCCACGGCCAGCCCGGCCTCGTCGGCCCGCTGGATGGCCCGGGCGAGCTGATCCACGGGCAGAAGGGGCAGGCCCGCCCCGGCGTCGAGGTACGGCTCCAAAAGCCAAGCCGTCCGCGCCCCCACGGAGCCGTCGCTGAAAAACTTGAGATGGCCGAGCCTGAGTTGACGATCGCCGAAGCCGGTTCTGAGCCCCAGTCCCACGGCCTCCTCGAGTCGCTCGCCCGGCAGAAACATCCAGCAGCGCAGATTCAAACCCCCGCTCTGGCGCAAGCGCTGCCAGGCCCGAAAGGCGGCCGCGCCTTCCAGGCCGCCCCACATCCGCGCGTCGTGAACCCCGGTCAGGCCGAGGCGGTTCATCTCGGCCGCGAGAGCTTGCATGGCCGCCACGGCCTCGGCCTCGTCCGCTGGGGGAACCACGCCCTCGACCAGATCGATGGCTTTTTCTCTGAGTATGCCGTTCAACCGCCCAGACTCGTCCCGGTCAATGACGCCGCCCGGCGGGTCAGGGGTCTCATCGGTCAGCCGGGCCAGCTTCAGGGCCCTGGAGTTGGCTGCGGCCAAGTGCATGTCGCGGCGGAACAAAAGCACGGGGTGGCTCGGCGCGGCCACGTCCAGCTCTTGCCGCGTCGGCAGGCTGGGCTGGGGCCATTCGGCCTCGTAAAACCCCCGCCCCAGAATCCAAGAGCCCGGCTCTTGCCGGCGCGCCGCCTGGGACACCCGGGCGGCCAGGTCATCCAGCGAGGCGGCCTCGAAGAGGGTCAGGTGGTGGCGGCGCAAGGCCCAGTCGTAGAAATGGAAATGAGAGTCAGTCAGTCCGGGCAGAACCAGCC
>CAYXRH010000430.1:0-1550 GCA_964466355.1 uncultured Thermodesulfobacteriota bacterium | reverse complement strand
AGGTCGATCACTTTTGAGCCGGGGCCGATCAAGGGCCGGACGTCGTCATCCAGACCCACGGCCGCGAAGCGGCCGGCGCGAACGGCCGCCGCCTGGGCCCGGGGCCTGGTCGGATCCTGAGTTCGGAGATCGCCGTTGAGCAGGACCAGGTCAGCCGCGCCCGTTTTTAAGGTCACACCATGAAGCCCTGGGGAAACGGATCGCCCGGTTCGAGGGTGAAACGATTGAGGCCAATGACGAAAGCGCTGCCGCGGACCTCAACCTTCACGGCCGCCAGGTCCCCCACTCTGGTCTCGGCAACGATGCGGCCAGCGAAGGTGGTGCCCAGGGGGCCAGCGTTAAGAAACGGCTCATGCAGGGCCAAGCGGCCTTGATGATGAAGTAGGGTCATCTTAGCCGCGGTGCCGGTGCCGCAAGGCGAGCGATCCAAGTGGGCCTCGCCGTAGATGACCGCGGTCAAACCGCGGCCTCGGGCGTGATCTTTGGGGTCATAGAATTGGGTCACGTCCACGGTTTGCACCTCGGGCCGGGTCGGATGGCGGACCGCGAGCTGCTCGTTGGCCGCCTCGATGACGGCCATGCCCCAGTCGACCAATCGCTTCGAGTTGGCCGCGCTCAGCTCCAGGCCGACCTGGTCCGCGGCGACCATGGCGAAAAAACCGCCGACGCAAACCGTGTCCACGCTGATGGCGCCCCGGTCCGGCACCTTGAGGGTCTGATCAAGACCAAGGACAAAAGAGGGCGGGAACTCGAGGCCCACGGATTCGACCTCGCCGTGGTCGATGCGGGCCGAGGTTCTCATCGGCCCAGAGGGCGTGTCCACGACGACCTCTTTGTCCGGCCCGTCGGCGGGGATGAGGCCTGACTCGATGAAGACCGTGACCGCAGCCATGGTGGCCGTGCCGCAGGCGTAAGGATAGCGGCGCGCGTCCATGAAGATCAACCCGAAATCCGCGCCCGCGGTCACTGGTTCGGTCACCAGGGCGGCCAACAAATGCCGGTGCCCCCTCGGCTCGGTGCAGGTGAGGCAACGGACGTGATCCAGGTTTTTCATCAGGAAAAAGCGCTTCTGGGCCATGGTCTCGCCTTCGAGAGGCCCCACGCCCCCTATGATCAACCGCGTGATCTCGCCGGCGGTGTGGCAGTCAACGGCCGTCAAGACCGCGGGTAGCCGCTGGCTCAAAGCAGAAATCATCACCCCAGGCTCCATGATTCAATTCTCCGGCCGTTCAAATTGTCAAGACGCGCTTTTTTAAGGAAAGGTTCACTCGCCCGTCTCTGGGGCCTCATCCTCTTCCTTGGGCAGGAGCCGGCACTGGGATGGCGCCACCTGAAGCCAGACCTCGTCGCCTCTTTCGTAGGGGCGTCGCTTGACCAGGGAGATGGCGTGGATTTTGGCGCCGCTTCCCAGCTCGACGAAATAGCTCGTCTCCCCGCCCATGTAGCTGCGGCCGACTATCTTGCCCTGGCAGTAATTCATGCCCGGCTCGGGCTCATGACGGTCCTTGTAAAAAAGCTGGTACTTCTGGGCCCGGACCACGGCCTCGACC
>CAYXRH010000429.1:0-3428 GCA_964466355.1 uncultured Thermodesulfobacteriota bacterium | reverse complement strand
TCACCTTGCCCGCGTAATAGGGCAGCAAGGCCTTGAGCGCCTTTAGATTGTCACCTTGAATAAGGAGGTTGCCGCTGCCGGGTTCGCCAACAGAAAGGTCAGGGTCACACTTCAGGAGGTGGAAGGGGACTTCTTTATGGTGATTCAGGACGGCCTTCTTGCCGATCCATTCGAGCGTGGGCATGGATATCCCTCGAACGAAGATGATTCGGATCGCGGAGGCGGCTACGTGCGCCCTCTCTTATGCCCCTAGCGCGTCTTACCATTTGGCAACTGAGCAGTCAATTGAGGAGGTTGATTCGCTCCTTTGCGCTTTAAAGGTTGCTGAACGGCACGGCGGCAAACTGCGTCCGCACATAGTTCCTTCGAATGTAGCCCATTACGAGCAAGTACTGGACAACCTTAAACTATCATATTTCCTCAAGGACCTACCCGTCAAGCGCCGCGTCCGGTCACCTCGAATGCTAATAAAGCTTCATTCGACAACACCCAATGTTGAGCGCCTCGACAATGATGTGTCGCCAATCCGACCGATCAGATCAGGAAGCCTGGGTCCTCTTTGCTCTCACCAGGCAGTGAGTGCCATTGACCCGTCCCACGGTTCTGCCGTCTGAATCTTTGAAATACATCTCCTCCAGCTCGCGGGCGTCCCTGTGATCTCAAAGCTCCAAACCGTATCTGGAAACAAACCGCGCGATCTCTCCTTTCTCGAGGCCGAATCGCCACTTCTCACCCACCCTGGCCATGGACTCGGCCGCGCCTTTTTCGCCGTAATGTGTGTCTTCGCGGCGAAGAACGGATGCATAAATATAGTCAAAGACGACCTCGCTGCCCGGTGCGGCCAACTGCTGGATGGTTTGAAATGTTTGATCAACCGATTGGGGCTCCAGATACATCAACACGCCCTCCAGGATGAAGAGGCTTTTTTCATCCCGCTTGAACCCGACCTGGTCCAGCTTCAGGGGGAGGGATTCCCTGTCGAAATCAATGGGCACGAAGACCACGTTAGGCGGGATGCTGAGGGATCGTTTCTGATACTGGCCGATCTTGGACGTCTGGGTCGCGGGCGCGTCCAGCTCGAATATCCTGGTTTGCCGCGCTTCCTCTTGAAAGCGCAACGCCCGCGTATCAAAGCCCGCGCCAAAGATGAGTATCTGGGCGAACCGGTCGGCCAGGGCCTCTCTGAAAACAGCGTCAATGTACTTTGTTCGGGCGATGACGTATTCGTAGATCCCCTTTGCCGCGAAGACCTTGACGAAGAGCCTTCCGGCCAATGGGACGCGGATCAGCATCCTCAGAAAGTCAGGCAAGAGGGATGGCGCCACGCGGTCGTCGCTTCTGAAGTATTGATCTTTCTCGAGAGAGGAGATCGCCCGGCACAGACAGGTCCACCCGGCGGTCCGGGATGAGGTGGTCTCAATCCGTTTCTCTGACACTCTTTGATCCTTTTTCTAATATCAAAATAATTTCAAATGTTTAGTGTGTCCAACGCTGCGGCTCGGCGAGCGCGGTCAGCCCTCCGCCGCGGCCGCTCGTCCGGCGATCATTTCCTTTCTCCAAAGGCTTTGAAAAACGTATAACAAAACACACCATCCGGCTCCGTTGTTCGGTAAAGGTCCCAAATTCCTCTTTCAAAGACGTCTGGCTCAACTATGCCCGCCTTGATGGCGGATTCGCGCACGCCTTCAATCATGGCCGTAAATGTCTTTTTGGTGAAGCCTTCGACAAGTTCAGGTTTACTGGAATCAACGTAGACCAGGCGAGGAGAGACGCGAATCGAGCTGTAGCCCGCCTTGGACAACAGAGGGTAAAGCTCCCGCCCTATCATGGCGTTGCCGCCGACCCTCCGTTGCAATTCGACTTGACACTGAATCGCCCGCCGCGCCGCTGCGCTGTCAGGATGAAAATAGGCCGAGCCGTGGTCTCCTTCGATGACGGTGATCGTGCCCCCTGGCCTCAAAAAGTTCTTCAGGACACGCAGCGCCTCGTCGGGTCGTGAGAGATGCTCCAGGACGAAACAGACGAAAATGTGGTCAAAGGAGTCTTTTTTGTAGGGCAAATTGAAGATGTCCGCCCGCTGGAATTGCACGTTGGTCAAGCCTGCCGCGGCCATTTTTTTCTTGGCCTCAGCGACGGAGGCTTTGGATATATCGATAGAAGTAATCAAAGCATTCGGGCTGTTCCGGGCCAGGGTGAGAGTCTGCGCCCCAACGCCGCAACCCGCTTCGAGAACACGGCTTCCCGCCGGATAGGAGGTATCGAAGTGCAGCAGCTCAACCAAGGTGGCGGCTTGATCCTGCAAGCGGATATTTTCTTGTGGATCATAGCCGTGAATGTATGAGTTGTTCATGGTTCCTCTTTCGTTGCCGAACGAAAAGCTGAGCGGCGCGGCGGCAAGCCGCGTCCGAACGTGGCGCCTTCGAATGTAGCCCGCTTCGGGTAAGTGCTGGACTACTTTCAGGTATTGTAGTTCCTCAAGGACCTACCCGTCAAGTAACGCCGGGGCTGCACCGGTCCTCGGTGGGGAGGCTCCAGGCTGTAACTTAAGCGTTGACAAAGAGCTTTTCCATGATCGCCTCCTCGCTCTTGCTCCTGCTTTCAGCCCCTTTTGAGGATGAGAGTCCTCAGGTTCCTGATCCTCATCAGATCGCGCCACAGTTGGCCATAGGACATTTCGCCGCCGATGACCCGCAAAAAAGTGTTTCCCAGGCCATGGCCGTGTCGTTTCAAAAGCGGATAGCTGATCCTGGGCCAGCGATAGAGAAGATGGCCCAGCCTTTTGGCCTGCCTCAGCTCGCCCGAGACGTTCCTTTGCATGAGCGCCGCGAAATAACCAGAGGGGCCGCGGCCTCGGTGGAGGCCTTTGAGGATGGCCTCGGCGGCCAAAGTGGCACCTTGAAAGGCCGAGTGCAGGCCTTCGCCGGTGAAAGGATCGGCCGCGCCCAGGGCGTCGCCGATGAGCAGCCCCCGCTCATCGGCCAAAACCTCGCGGCCGCCGGTCCCGCGCGGTATGAAGTGGATTTTCAACGATTCGACCCTGGCCCCTGGGCCCAGGTTTTTTTGGGCCAGGTACCGCCAAAACAGGACTTTAAGATTGGCCTCGTTCCTAAAAACACTGCCCAGACCGACGGACAGATGATCCTTTTTGGGGAAAATCCAGGCATATCCACTTGGAATAACGCCAAAGTCAAAATGGATGCTCTGCGCCAGAGCGCGGAGAAGGGATTGGTCGCCAAGATGGACCTCTCCGCCCAAGCCGACCATGAAATCGGTCCTCGCTTTGGCGCCCAGGGCCCGGGCGACCCGGCTGTTGACCCCGTCGGCGCCGACGACGAACCGGGTTCGCCACTGGCCGCGGGAGGTGAGGACCTCCCCTCGGCCTTTGGCGCCGGAGAGGGATTGGAACGTCGTGGCCTCGCTCAAGGACG
>CAYXRH010000428.1:0-3431 GCA_964466355.1 uncultured Thermodesulfobacteriota bacterium | reverse complement strand
GTCGAATTCTTCTTTAGGCCGGGCCGCTTCTCCTTCCGCTCGCCAAGGCCTGTGATCCTCACCCTCAAATTCGTTCGAACAACCAAACCAAAATACTACCTTACTTGAATGATGACTAATTGGCCTAAAGCCTCGCCATCTCATACTCATTTTGGCACGGCTGGCCCGTGGCCACCAGGATGCGCCGCCCGGCCAAATCAAAAATGAAGGAGCCCACAGACTCCATCTGGCGGTGCTCGGGGTCAACGGGATTTAAGTGGCGGCAGATGGAGGCCGGCCCATTTTCGTGGTCGCTCAAGATCGTCTTGAGGTCTTCAAGGCTCCACTTTGGTTGGGCGCTCAAAAGGGCCTCGGCCCGCCGCAGCCGGTTCGGCGAATCGGGAAAGACGCTCAAGTTTATATCCGCCTTGGCTAATTCTGGATCCAGGAAGTGGTTGGTGTGCGCCACCGCCCCGTCTCGGGCCTCGATCTCGGCCACCCCCTGGGGCGAAAACTCCACGCCGACCACCCGGCCGCTCAAATCGCCCAGGAGCACGTGGCTGGAGGAGGCCCGCCTCGAGTCTTTGATGAGGTCGATGATCTGGGTCACGTCTGCGGCGGCCATCATCTGGCGCAAGAGGACGTGCACCGGCAGGCCCAGGCCCACCCCCTTCTCGGCCTTGAGGATGTTCAAAAGAACGCCGACGCCGTTTTCGTTGAGCCCGATTTTGCCCACCTGCCCGGCCTCGGCGAAGATGAGAGCCCTCGGGCCATCATCGGGCTCAAGCCTGAACAGGGCCGAGGCATATTTTAGCTCCGGCTTCCAGTCCCAGTTCTGGGCCAGGAGGGGTTGGCTTGACCAAGTCCGGGACGGGGTCAGGCCCACGGCGGTGCACTCGCCCGCGAGCTGGTCGGCGGAGACGAGCTCGGTGCGGGCGTTGAGGAGGATGATCCTCTCCAGGGAGAGGCCGCTTCCCTGGGCCAGGCCCTCCATCTCCTCAAAAATATCCGGCGCGGTCGCCTGGATGAGGGGGCCAAAAAGGCGGCTGACCTCCATGATTCGCTCCTCCTTGAGCCCGGTGAAGCCTCGGATCATCTGGAGGTAGGTGGCGAGGTTGCTTCTGATCTCTCGGGCCAGAAGCCGCCCGTGGGCCAGGCCCAGATCAAAGGGGCCGCCCTTGAGGTCGATGAGCGGAAAACGATGCGGGAACGGTTTGACCATGGCCGTGGCCTCCTTTCTCAATGAGGTCTAGGTTTAATTAGCACACTCCCTCGACGCTAACCACGGCTCAGCGGAAATAATCCGACGTTTCGTAGACGGCCTTGACCTGGACCGTCATCCCGCCGGGGATGACGTACTCGCTCATGCCGACGTGGCTTCCACTCCCCCAGTCGTAGGTGTAGCCCAAACGGGTCCAGGGGTAGGGCCTGGAGCCATCGTTTACTCTTTGGCCTGGCCGCATTGTTTGGGGACAAGAAAAAAGAGTTGACATCTATACCCTATACCGGTATACGGTATAGAGAGGTTTCAATTTCAATTTTACCTTCAATTTCACCTTTCGGAGATCGCCATGATCAAAAGCTTCAAGGACAAAGACACGGAGGCGTTGTTTAATCGAGCCCGGGGCAATCGGTGGCAAAATATAGAGCGGGCGGCTTTGAGAAAACTGGCCTACCTGAATGCCGCTGAAAGGCTTGAGGACCTGACCCGGCCTCCTGGAAACAGATTGGAGAAACTCGGAGGAGACCGTAAGGGTCAATTCAGCATCCGGATCAACGACCAGTGGCGCATCTGTTTCCGCTGGCAGGATGGTGACGCCCACGACGTGGAATTAACTGATTACCATTAGCCAGCTCAAGCCATGGGTTTTAGAAGGGAGGGTCCATGTCTGCACGTAAACTGCCCCCTGTTCATCCGGGGGAGATCCTATTGGAGGAGTTCATGCGGCCGTTGGGTATCAGCCAGAATCAGTTGGCCCGCGACCTGAACGTCACCCCCTACCGGATCAACCAGATCGTCAACTCTAAGCGGCGCATCACGGCTGATACGGCTCTGCGCCTGGCCCACTACTTCGATACGACCCCTGAACTCTGGATAAACCTTCAGGCCCAATATGACTTGGAGCAGGCCAAGGACTCCTTGGAGGCGAAGATAAACCGTGAGGTGACCCGAGCGCCCGCATTAGCCCTTGGCGCGGCGGAGTAACATCTTGTGGCCGCTTGGATCAACCGCCCCCGGTTTGAGTCGGTCAAATACTATGGTTTTGCATGCCGGGCAGGCCCCTGTCAGGCCTATGGTTTTGAATATCTCTCCGTCAGGCCGGCTGTGGTTTTGAATATGGCTGCTGTGGCCTTAAATACTTCTGGCTATTTAAATATTGGATATTAATAGTTAATTTGCCACGTAAATTAAAAAAGCGGGCCAGCTTGACGCGGCGGCCCGCTTTGCCAGGAAAAGGGAGGTCCTTAAGCTTTAAATTCCCCGTCTCTGGGCCACCTTGAGTCGGGCCAGGGCCCGCTTCAAGGCCGCCTCGGCCCGGGAATAGTCTATCTCGTCCTTCTTGGCCGCCCGCAGCCGCTCCTCGGCCCGGTCCCGGGCCCGCTGGGCCCTATCGACGTCTATCTCCCGGGAAAGCTCGGCCGAGTCGGCCAAGACGGTCACCTTGTGGGGTTGGACCTCGGCGAAGCCGCCGGTGACGGCCAAGTACTCCACCCGGCCGCCCTTGCTGAAGTGTAGCTCGCCCGGATTCAAGGTCGATAAAAAGGGGATGTGGCCCGACAAGACGCCGAACTCGCCCTGGCTGCCCGGACAAGCCACGATGTCCACCTTGTCGCTGACGACCACCCTCTGCGGGGTGACCACGTCCAGCTGGATCTTGTCCGCCATTTCTACCTCTTAGGCCTGGGCGAGCTTCTGGGCTCTGTCCACCGCCTCCTCGATGCCGCCGCACATGTAAAAGGCCTGCTCGGGCAGGTCGTCGTGCTTGCCCTCGACGATCTCCTTGAAGCCCCTGACCGTGTCTTCGATTTTGACGTAGGCCCCCGGTCGGTTGGTGAAGGTCTCGGCCACGTGGAAGGGCTGGGAGAGGAAGCGCTGGATCTTGCGGGCCCGAGCCACAGTCAGCTTGTCCTCGTCGGACAGCTCGTCCATGCCCAGAATGGCGATGATGTCCTGCAGGTCCTTGTATTTCTGCAAGATCTGTTGGACCTGGCGAGCGACCTGGTAGTGCTCCTCGCCGATGAAGTTGGAGTCCAGGATGCGGGAGGTCGAATCCAAGGGGTCCACGGCCGGATAGATGCCCAGCTCCACGATCTGACGGGAGAGGACCACAGTGCCGTCCAGATGGGCGAAGGTCGTCGCCGGGGCGGGGTCGGTCAGGTCGTCGGCGGGAACGTAGACGCACTGGACCGAGGTGATGGAGCCTTTGGTCGTGGAGGTGATCCGCTCCTGC
>CAYXRH010000427.1:0-3449 GCA_964466355.1 uncultured Thermodesulfobacteriota bacterium | reverse complement strand
GAATCACTGACATGAGACCACAAAAAATGGTCGCTGGATGAGCCTCGTGACCGAAGAAAGAACGTGGTGTCAGGGTCACACCCCTGACACCACCCCAAAGCAATATACATGAAAAGTGTAGCTGATGATTGAACAGGATATAACTTTATTACAAATGGTGAAGTCATTTTGCTGGGGTCCTGATTCTCAATGGTTTTGGACGATGTTCCAAGCGGTTGTTATTTTTTTTACTGTGATCTATTTGACGAAACAACTCAAACAGCAGAAAATTTCCAATATGATATTAGTATTAAATGAAATGCGGATGACATGGAATAGTGCAGAAATGATCAAAAATAGGAAAGTGGTGTGTGAAACTTATAAGACTTATAAAGATGATATGCACATAGGGGTGAAAGAAGGAGAATTGCTCGGGTTTTTTGAGGATATTGGCTGGATGCTTCAAAAGAAACTGTTGAACAGGGAGGTTATCTGGGACAGCTACAGTTATTACATCGAACACTATTGGTTAATGTTAAAGGCCAAGGTATTCAGCTATAGGGAAGAAGAAAATGATTATTCATGGTTTGAAAATTTTGAATTTTTATACGATCAAATGAAGGTTCATTCCAAAAAGAGGAAAGTTGATTGGGCGGAAAGAACACAGGACCAAATTGACAGATTCATACGCGGGGAAATATCTGAAAAATGAATTAGGGGTGGTGTCAGGGTCACACCCCTGACACCACCACAAAAAAGTCTACGAAGAAGGGACGGAAATGAGCCCGAGCCTGAGGCGAAATCTTGGCCGGGGCGCGCTAAAACATACAAGCAGCCTCGGCTGCTTTTAGACTACGCCTTGACCAGAGGGCGTCGCAGAGACGAGAATGGTTTAAACTGACGCGGGGACTGAGATGAAGTACAAAATCGGCATCGACGTCGGCGGCACCTTCACCGACTTCCTCCTCTGCCTTGAAGACGGCTCCTCCAAGATCTACAAGGTCCTCTCCACCCCGGACGATCCTTCCGTGGCGACCATGCAGGGCCTGGCGGAGATGGCTGAGGACCTGGGCCTGTCGTCCAGGGATTTCCTCAAGCAGGTGACGACCATCGTCCACGGCACCACCGTGACCACCAACGCCGTCTTGACCCACACCGGGGCCCGGACCGGGCTGGTGACCACCGAGGGCGTGCGCGACGCCCTGGAGATGCGCCGGGGCGTCAGGGAGGAGCAGTACAACAACCGCTTTCGCAACCCCACCCCCTTGGTCAGGCGCCACCTCCGCCGGCCGGTGCGCGAGCGCCTGGATTACGCCGGCCGGGTGGTCGAGCCTTTCCACGAGGCGGACGTTCTTGAGGCCGTGGGCGTCTTCGAGGCCGAAGGGGTCGAGGCCGTGGCCGTGTGCTTCATGAACTCCTTTGCCAACCCGGAGCATGAGCTCAGGGCCGCGGAGGTGGTCCTCGAGGAGATGGCCGGGGTCTACCTCTCCCTGTCCGTTGAGGTCCTGCCTTCCATCCGCTTCTACGACCGGGTCTCGACCACGGTTCTCAACGCCTACGTGGGGCCCATCCTGAAGCACTACCTGAAGGCCCTCCTGGCCAAGCTGACCGCCGAGGAGTACCGGGGCGTGCTCCTGATCATGGCCTCCAACGGCGGCGTGGTCGCGCCCGAGGCGGCCATCAAGCAGGCCGCCTGCACCCTTCTCTCCGGCCCGGCCGGCGGGCCGGTGGCCGGGCGGATGTACGCCGAGGCCCAGGGCCGCGCCGACTGCCTCACCGTGGACATGGGCGGCACCTCCTTTGACGCCGCCCTGGTCAAGGACGGCAAGCCCTTCGTGACCACCGTCGGCGAGATCAACCGCCTTCGCCTGGCCCTGCCCATGCTCAAGGTCGTGACCATCGGCGCCGGCGGCGGGTCCATCGGCTGGATCGACGAGGGCGGGCTTTTGCGCATGGGGCCCCTCTCGGCCTCGTCCAAGCCCGGCCCGGCCTGTTACGGCCTCGGCGGCCAGGAGCCGACCTGCACCGACGCTGACTTGATCCTGGGCTATCTGGACGCGGATTACTTCGCCGGCGGCCGGATGAAGCTGGATCTGGCCGCGGCCAGGAGGGCCGTCGAGGACAAGGTGGCCAAGCCCCTGGGCTTTGACGTCGTCCAGGCCGCGGCGGGCATGTATCGGGTCATCAACGTCAACATGGCCGCCGCCGTGCGCGAGGTGGCCGTGGACCACGGCCAGGACCCCCGCGATTTTCCGATGATCGTCGCCGGCGGGGCCGGGCCCAACCACGCCTGCCAGATCGCCTCGGAGCTGGAGATCCCCGTTCTCATCGTTCCCCGGGAGTCGTCCATCTTCTGCGCCGCGGGCATGCTCATGTCCGACCTGCAGCACGACTTCGTGCGGACCTATCCGACCATCTTAAGCCAGGCTGACCCCCAAAGATTTAAGAGCCTTTTCGATGAGATGCGCGCCGAAGGCGTCAAGCTGCTGGCTTCGGAGGGCATACCAGAAAGCCAGGTCATTCTGACCCACTCCCTGGATCTGCGCTACGTGCGCCAGTATCACGAGGTCAACGTCGAGGCGCCCCTGGAGGAGATCGAGGGGCTGGATTTTGAGGCCATGACCGAGCGGTTCCACCCCCAGCACTTCCAGCTCTACGGCTACGAGCTGAAGGACCAGGGCACCCCGGTGGAGCTGATCAACATGAGGCTTCGGGCCGTGGGCCTCACCGAGAAGCCCCGCTTCTTCGAGCAGGAGTTCGCCGGAGCGGACGCCAGCGGGGCGCTCAAAGGCCGGCGGCCGGTCTATCTGCCCCAGGAGAAGAGCTTCTTCGAGGCCCCGGTCTATGACGCCTTTGCCTTAAGATACGGCCACGAGATCGAGGGCCCGGCCATCCTGGAGCAGGTGAACACGACCATCTTCGTCACCCCGGAGTACCGACTCATCGTTGACAAGTACGGCTCCTACACCCTCTTCCTCCCCGCGGTGGAGGCGGACGTCAAGGGAAGGATTTTATGAGCGACAAGATCGACAAGGTTCTGGTCTCCATCCTCCAGCGGCGGCTCAAGTCCATCACCCAGGAGATGTCCATCGCCCTGGCCATGACCACCCGCTCGCCCATCCTATGCGAGGCCAAGGACTTCGTCACCGGTCTCTACGACGCCGAGGGCAAGATGCTGGAGCAGACCGAGAACCTGCCCATTCTGGCCTTCTCCCTGGGTCCGGTGTGCGAGTATATCATCAACTACTTTGGCGGCGAGATCTTTGACGGCGACGTCATCTTTCACAACGACGTCTTTTCCATGGGCAACCAGAACAACGACGTGGCCGTGTACAAGCCCATCTTCTGGGGGGGCGAGCTGGTCGCCTGGGCCGCCTGCAAGGGCCACCAGGCCGACATCGGCGGCGCGGTCCAGGGCGGCTACAACCCCCAGGCGACCGAGGTCTGGCAGGAGGCCCTCAGGATCCCGC
>CAYXRH010000426.1:0-3455 GCA_964466355.1 uncultured Thermodesulfobacteriota bacterium | reverse complement strand
AAAAAATCGAGGGCGACGCCGCGGTGAACCTCCAGGCAATCAAAAAATTAGGCCTCAAAATCATGCCCGTGCTCAGCGAGGCCGCTTTGGAGGCGTTGGATGAGGATTTGAGCCGCTGCGACCTCATCGTTGACGCTCTTCTGGGCACTGGGCTCAACTCCGAAGTCCGCGGCCATTTTAAAAAGGCCATCGAGGCCATGAACCGGGCCGCCGCACCGGTGGCCGCGGTGGACATGCCCTCTGGGCTCGACGCTGACACGGGCCAGATCTTGGGTTCAGCCGTGGAGGCCCAACTGACGGCCACCTTTGGTCTGGCCAAGGTCGGTCAGGCCACATTTCCTGGCGCCAGACTCTGCGGCGAGCTGAAGGTCATCGACATCTCCATCCCCAAGCCGATCGTGGCCGCGGCCGGCCTCAACCACTTCGAGATGGAAGAGGACGACGTGAGGTCCTGGTGGCCGCGCTTGGAGCCTGAAGCCCACAAGGGCTCAGCCGGCCACCTGCTCGTCCTGGCCGGCTCACCGGGCAAGACCGGGGCCGCGGTCTTGAGCGCTGAAGGAGCTTTGCGGGCCGGCGCCGGCCTGGTCACCGTGGGCTGCCCGGCCAGCCTCAACCCCATCCTGGAGACCAAGTTGACCGAAGCCATGACCCTCCCTTTGGCCGAGACAGCCGACGCCTGCCTGGCCGCAGCGGCCAAGGAGGGCCTGGGCGCCGCGCTCAAGGGCAAGTCAGCCCTGGCCCTCGGTCCGGGCCTCGGCCTCGACGACGAGACCGGCGAACTCCTGGCCTGGTTGTTGGCTTGCCTTAAAATCCCGGCCGTCATCGACGCCGACGGGCTCAACCTCATCGCCGCCCGGCCCGAAATCATCAAAGGAGTCGAGGCGCCGCTGATCCTGACCCCTCATCCGGGCGAGATGGCCCGTTTGAGAGGTCTGACCACGGCTCAGATCTTGTCCGATCGCCTCAAGGCCGCCCGGGAGCTGGCCGCGGACTGGGGCCAGGTGGTCTTGCTCAAGGGCGCCCGCAGCCTCATCGCCGCCCCTGACGGCCAGATATTGATCAACCCCACCGGCAACCAGGGCCTGGCCAGCGGCGGCTCAGGGGATGTGCTCACCGGCGTCATCGGCGCCCTCCTGGCCCAAGGGCTGGAACCCTTAAAGGCGGCCGCGGCCGGCGCCTTTGTCCACGGCCTGGCCGCGGACCTCCTCAAAGAGGACTTCGGCCGGCGCGGGTTTCTGGCCAGCGAGGTGGCCCAGGCAATGCCCCGAGCCGTGGACCGGCTTTTGTCGGGCTCCTGAAGAGAGGTCTGATACATTTGAGACCAAGTTGCTTTCAAGGGTGTAATTTTGGTTTGGTTGTTCTCTTTTCAGGCCGCGGGTTCGGACAGGACTAAGGCTCGCTCCTGGGCGGCCCCGAGTCGAATTCTTCTCCAGCGGGGCCGCTTTTCCTTCCGCTCGCCAAGACCTGTGACCCTCACCCTCAAATTCGTTCGAACAACCAAACCAAAATACTACCTTACTTGAATGATGGCCAATTGGTATAACTGGTATCAGGCCACCACCTTGCGGCGGGAGTTCATCAAGACTCAGCCCCCTGGTCCCAAGGCCAGCCCGAAATAAAAACCTTAAATTCTTAAATCATTAACGGGTTAAACCGATTCGAGCCGGTCAAAAAGACGGCCACCAGAACCATTCTGGCCGCCCGGGGCCTTTTTAGCATTGACAACGGAGAATCAGTCATAGGATGATTCTATCACTGACCCATAGAATGAGTTGGCGATGGAATGTCATCGATCTCATTTTTCGGAACAATTAACCGCTTTTGAACACGAATGATCAAAGCAGATTCCGAGGCCTAAAAAGGCCCTGGAGGGATAACCTTCAATTATTCAAGGAGGCTGCACATGAAAAGTAAAAGATGGCTGATTTTTCTATTTATCCTGGCCATGTCGGCCGCTTTCGCGGCCAGCCCCGCCTTGGGGGCGGGCAAGCCGATCAAGTGGAAAGCCCAGGCTTTTTGGAGCGCGGCCGAGCTTTCGTACAAGACCTTTGTTGATTTTTGCAACCGAGTCAAGGTTTTGACTGATGGGCGTTTGGAGATTACGCCTTACTCCGCGGGAGCCATCGTGCCCACCTTCGAGTGCTTGGACGCCCTCCAAAACAACGTTGTCCAGTGCATGCACATGTGGCCCGGCTACTTTTCGGGCAAGGAGCCGGCCTTCGCGGCCATCTCTGACCTGATCGCCGCCTACACCCATCCCTGGCAGAAGGACGCCTGGATGTACTACCTGGGCGGCTGGGACATGCTCAATGAGCTTTACAAACCCTACAACGCCTACACGGTCGGCTGGATGTTCTGGGGGGTGGAGTCCATGGTCTCGACCAAGCCGATCCGTAAAATGGAAGACTTCAAAGGGCTCAAGATGCGGGTGCCACAGGGCATGACGGCCATGTTGATGCAAAAGCTGGGCGCCTCGGTGGTGGTTCTGCCCGGAGGCGAAGTCTACTCGGCCCTGGACAAGGGCGTCATTGACACCAGCGATTGGGCCACCCCGTCCATGAACCAGCGCATGGGCTTCTTCCAGGTGGCCAAGTACTACAACTACCCCGGCTTCCATTCCATGCCCCTGGGCGATTTCACGGTCAACATCAAGGAATGGAATAAGCTGCCGCCGGACATCCAGCAGATTCTCAAGACGGCCTGCCGGGAATGGTGCTGGGAAAGCATCGAAAAAATCGCCATCGACGACGTCAGGGCCGTGGATGAAATGAAATCCAAGGGCGTCACCGCGCTGGCCTGGAGCGAGGAGGACCTGGCCAGGGTGAGAGCCGTGGCCATGGACATCTGGGACGAATACGCCCAAAGAAGCCCCATGTCCAAAAAGGTCATAGACTCCCAAAAGGATTGGCTGCGCAAGCTGGGCTTGATCAAGTAGCCGGCTTTTTGACCAACCCACCCAGGGAAAGGGGGGTGACCCCCCTTTCCCTGGGTTAAAAGAGGGGCGCCCATGAATCGATTCCTGTCCGTCATTGATGGGATGTCCACCTGGACCGGCAAGGCGGCCTGTTGGCTCATTCTCCTCGTCGTCGTGGCCGTTTGTTACGAGATCATGATGAGATACATTTTGCACCTGCCCACCCTCTGGGTCAGCGAAACCATGGTTTTCGGCTGCGGCGTGAGCTACGTTCTGGGCGGGGCTTGGGCCCTATTGGATGGACGGCACGTCAAGATTGATTTAATTTACGGCCGACTGAATTCACGCCAAAGGGCCGTCATCGACTCCATAACTTTCATCTTTTTCGTCCTTTATCTGGCTGTCTTTTTTTGGGCCGCGACCAAGTACGCCTACCACTCGGTCCTCGTCCACGAAACCTCCAGCTCGGCTTGGGACCCGCCGATTTACCCCGTCAAGATCTCTCTGGCCGTGGGCGTTGGCCTGTTGCTTTTGCAGGGCC
>CAYXRH010000425.1:0-3459 GCA_964466355.1 uncultured Thermodesulfobacteriota bacterium | reverse complement strand
CCCAGGAGGTGGGCATGGGCCGGGCCCTGTGCCAGGCCTCGCCCGGGGCCAAGGCCGCTTTCGAGATGGCCGAAGAGGTCACGGGCATGCCCCTCAAATCCCTCTGCTTCGAGGGGCCGCTGGACGAGCTGACCCGCACGGCCAACCTCCAGCCGGCCCTGACCGCCGTCTCGCTGGCCGCACTGGCCGCCTTGGAGGAAGCGGGCGTAGAGCCGTCCGGCGCGGCCGGCCACTCGGTGGGCGAGTACCCGGCCTTGGCCTGCGCCGGGGTGTTGGATAAGGCGCGGGCCGTGGCCCTGACGGCCATGCGCGGCGATTACATGGAGCGGGACGCCCACAAAAACCCCGGCGCCATGGCCGCGATCATCGGTCTCAGCCTGGCGGAGGTCAGCGCCGGGGTCGAGGCGGTGGCGGGCGTTTGCCGGGTGGGCAATCACAACGCCGAGACCCAGGTGGTCATCACCGGCGAAAAGGAAGCCGTGGCCGAGGCCGGGCGGGTCTTCAAGGACCGCGGCGCCCGAGTGGTGCCCTTGAAGGTCTCGGGGGCGTGGCACTCACCCCTCATGTCCGAGGCCGGCAACGACTTCGCCGTTCGTCTGGCCCAGACGAGCTGGCGGCAGGCCCGGCTGCCCATCTACCTCAACCTCACCGCCCAAACAGAGACCGACGGCTCGAAGATCGCCGAGATCATGGCCGGCCAGTTGACCTCGCCGGTGCGCTGGTATGATATCATGGTCAATCTGGTGGCCGACGGATTCGACACCTTCATCGAGGTCGGCCCCAGGCGGGTCCTCACCGGCCTGATGAAAAAACACGCTCTCGGGCAAGACAGCCTCAGGGTCTTTGAGGCCGACGGTCCAGAGAAGATCGAGGCCCTCAAAAAGGCCCTCGACAGTGGGGGAGTGGATCAATGAGCCGAAGGGAAGGCGAGAGCTTCCGAAATTTCATGGAAGGCCTGACCAAGGAGCTGAATCGGGCTGAAGACGGCCTTTACCTCGATGATCTGGTGGCCGCGGCGCCCAAGTCCGAGGCCGAAGGCCCCATCCCGGTGGGGGAGCGGGTCAAGCAGATCCGCCTCCACAAGGGCCTGAGTGTTCAAGACGTGGCCCAGCGAACCGGCCTCAGCGAGACCCTCGTCCGCGAAATCGAAGAGAAGCTCATCTCCCCTCCCCTGGGCCTTTTGATCAAGCTGGCCAAGGCTCTGGAGATGAAGATGGGCACCCTCATCTCCACCGCGGGGCCGAAGCCGTACACCATCGTCCGCGCCCACGAGCGCAAGGCCGTCAGCCGCTACGCCTCCAAAAAGGGCCAGAAGCTGGGCTACTCGTATCAGCATCTGGCCTTTGACAAGGGCGACCGGAACATGGAGCCTTTTCTGGTCACCCTGGAGCCGAGTGACGTCAAGGAGGAGCGCTCGACCCACGACGGAGAGGAGTTCATCTTCGTCCTCGAAGGGCAGATGAAGGCTCATTTGGGCGAGACGGTGGAGATCCTCCATCCGGGCGACGCCATCTACTACGACTCCAGCGTGCCCCATCTGGTCGCCTGCCACGGCGGCCAGGAGACCAAGATCCTGGCCGTGATCTTCGCCCCGAGCCAGTGAGGGTTTCGGCCTTGCTTCACCCGCAGCCTTGTGGTACTAAATCACCTTCGAGAGCGCTGCGAAACAACATTTTGGTTCGAGGACCAGGCGCGAGGTTTTAGAGAAGCGCAGCATATGATGGTAATATGTGAGCATTCGAGAAAACCGAGCAACGCCGTCATCGGGCCAAAGGGGCAGTTTCGCAGAGGTCTCACCTTCGGTGGGCGATTAGCTCAGGTGGATAGAGCGTTGGCCTCCGGAGCCAAAGGTCGCAGGTTCGAATCCTGCATCGCCTACCATTGAACCCTCAAGGGTGTTTGGATTTAGGTCCAAGCCCCTTTTTTAACCGCCTATCATCTCCACGAGGCGGTCGCCTACCTCCGCGGTCGAGCCGCGCCCGCCCAGATCAGGGGTCAAGGCCCGGCCTTCCTTGATCATTGCCTCCACCGCCTCTTCCACGGCCGCCGCGGCCTCGACCAGGCCGAAGGAGTGCCTGAGCATCATGGCCAGGCTCAGAATCTGGGCCAGGGGGTTGGCTTCGCCCCGGCCGGCGATGTCCGGCGCCGCCCCGCCGCTGGGCTCAAAGAGGCCGAATTTGCCCTCGCCCAGGCTGGCGCTGGGCAGCAGACCGATGCTCCCGGTCAGGGCGGCGGCCTCGTCGGAGAGGATGTCCCCGAACATGTTCGGGCACAAAAGAACGTCGAATTGAGCCGGATTCCTGACCAGCTGCATGGCGGCGTTGTCGACGTACATCGGCTCGTATTCGACCTCGGGGTGTCGCCGGGCCGTCTCCTCGACCACCTCGCGCCACAAGACCATGGCCGCCAGGACGTTGGCCTTGTCGATGGAGGTCACCTTTTTTCGCCTCTGCCGCGCCGCCTCGAAGGCGACGCGGGCGATGCGCCCGATCTCCCTTCGGGAATAAACCATGGTGTCAAAGGCTCTCTCCTCCTCGCCGGCGCCCTCCCGACCGCGGGGTCCACCGAAGTAAATGCCGCCGGTGAGCTCCCTGACGATGAGGATGTCGAAGCCCCTTTGAGCCACGTCCGCCCTCAAGGCCGAGACGCCGGCCAGGGTGGGATAGAGCCTGGCCGGCCTCAGGTTGGCGTAAAGGCCGAAGGTCTTTCGCAGGATGAGCAAGGAATTGTTCTCGGCGTCGCGCCACTTCTCCAGATGCCGCTCCGCCACCGGCCCCCCCACGGCGCCGAAGAGAACGGCCTCGGCCTGGCGGCACAGTTCCAGGGTCTGGGGCGGCATGTGCTCGCCGAACCGATCGTAGGCCGCCCCGCCGACCAGCCCCTCCTGGCATTCAAAATCGAGGCCGTATGTTTGACTCACCGCTTTCAAAACTTTCATCGCCTCGGCCATGATCTCTGGTCCGATCCCGTCTCCAGCCAGAACGGCGATCCGGTGGGGCATCTCGCGCTCCTTTCGCTTGACCGCTCAAAAGATCGTCAGCCGACCCCGCGATGAAGGCTTTGATTCACCTCCGGCGGCGGGGCCTTTTAGCGTGGGCCTCTTTTTACCACTTCTTTGGTCCGCGGGTGAGATATTTTGAGACAAGACCTGAGTGTCGCCTCCCTGAAGTGATTTATACAAGAGGGCGGGGCGGCCACGCTGACTTATGATCCTTAGCTTCCGGGAGGCAACGCTGAGACAGGGCGTCATTACGCCCACACACACCACTGCCTCAACGACCAAGGGACGCCGTTCGATTATCGAAAAAGAGGCAAAGTCCGGGGCTGCCTTTGGCTTTACAACCGGTTTGCTTTGAGGCTAAAGTTGATCGTTTTATATTTGATACTGATTGGCGATCATTCAAGTAGTATTTTGGATTGGTTGTTCGAACGAATTTGAGGGTGAGGGTCACAGGCCTT
>CAYXRH010000424.1:0-3460 GCA_964466355.1 uncultured Thermodesulfobacteriota bacterium | reverse complement strand
GGCGTCTTCGATCAATTGTTTCGCCATTCATTAAATCACAATGGGAAAATGATATCATTCGTAGCGCAGGGCCTCGATGGGGTCCAGGGCGGCCGCCTTTCTGGCCGGATAGAAGCCGAAGAAGACCCCCACCGCCGCCGAGACGCCGAAGGCCAGAACAACCGACTTGAGCGCGATGACCGCCGGCCACTGGCCCAGCTTGGCCACGGCCAAGGCGCCGCCCAGGCCCAGGACGACGCCGATGGAGCCGCCGATGAGCGAAAGGGTCACCGACTCGATGAGAAACTGAGTCAGGATGTCCCGCCCCCTGGCCCCGACGGCCATGCGAAGCCCGATCTCCCGGGTGCGTTCGGTCACCGAGACGAGCATGATGTTCATGATGCCGATGCCGCCGACCACCAGGGAGACCGAGGCCACCGCCGCCAGGAGAAGGGCCATGGCCCGGGACGATTCGGCCCGGGCTTCGAGTATCTGGGACAGATTGCGCAGCGAAAAGTCGTCGTCCTGGCCGGGCCGCAGCTTGTGCCGTTGGCGCAGGAGCTGGCGCACCTGGGTCTCAACCTCGGGGACGAGATCGGCGCGACGGGCTTTGATGTAGATGGTCCCCACGGTTTGACCGCCGAGCCAGCGGCCGCCGAGGACCCGCTTCTTGGCCGTGGAGATGGGCATGAGGATGACGTCGTCCATGTCGTAACCGCCCATGCTCTGGCCCTTGGCCTTCAAGAGGCCGACGACCTCAAAGGGCACCCGGGTGATGCGGATGAGCTGCCCGACCGGGTTTTCGCCGGGAAACAGATTGTCGGCCACGGTCTGGCCCAGGAGGGCCACCTTGGCCGCGACGGTGACGTCTTCGGGCGTCAGGCCCCGGCCGACGGCGATCTCCCACTCCCTGGCGGTGAGGTATTCCGGCGTGACGCCGTAGATGGCCGTGGACCAGTTGAGATTGCCGAAGACCACCTGCCCGGCGCCCCTGACCGTGGAGGCGGCCGCCTCCACGCCGGGAATCTCCTGGACCATGGCTCTGGCGTCGTCCTCGGTCAAGGTCAAACGCGTGCCGTGGCCCAGGCGCACGCCGCCGGCGGTGGTGCTGCCGGGCAGGACGATGAGCAGGTTTGAGCCCAGGGAGTGGATCAGTTCAGCCACCCGGGCTTCGGCGCCGGCCCCGACCGAGATCATGATGATCACCGCGGCCACGCCGATGATGATGCCCAGGGCGGTGAGCACGCTACGCAGCACGTTGGCCTTCAAGGCCCGCCAGGCGGCCGAGAGGGAGTCTCGGGAGTTCACCCCGGCTCTCCTTCCTCGGCCGGCAGGGAGGCCAGGACCGCCTCGGCGTCGTGGGGTTCAGCCACCGGTTCGTCTCCGATGAGCCGGCCGTCGCGGAACTTCAACACCCGCCGGGCGAAGCGGCCAATGTCCGGGTCGTGGGTCACCAAGACGATGGTCATGCCCGCCCGGTTGAGCCGCTGGAAGAGTGACATTATCTCCACGCCGGTCCGGGTGTCGATGGCCCCGGTGGGCTCGTCGGCCAGGATGAGGGCCGGGTCGTTGACCAGGGCCCGGGCGATGGCCACCCGCTGCTGCTGTCCGCCTGAAAGCTGGGAGGGCAGGTGATGGGCCCGGTCGGCCAGGCCCACGGCGGCCAAGACCTTCGCCGCCTTGGTCCATCGCTGGCGGCGGGGGGCGTGGGAATAGGTCAGCGGCAGCTCCACGTTTTCGGCGGCCGTGGTCCGCGGCAGGAGGTTGAAGGTCTGGAAGACGAAGCCGATCTGGCGGTTGCGAATGAGGGCCAGTTGGTCGCGGGTTAGGGCGGAGACGTCCCGCCCGTCGAGGACGTAGCGGCCCACGGTGGGCTTGTCGAGACAACCCAGGAGGTTCATGAAGGTGGACTTGCCCGAGCCCGAGGGCCCCATGACGGCCACGAACTCGCCCCGCTCGATGGCCACGGACACGTCGCGCAGGGCGTGAATCACCTCGGGGCCGAGGCGGTAATCCTTGGTCAGCTCGGAAGTGGCCACCAGGGGGGTCTTCACTTCAGAACCTGAAGAGCCGCTGGCCGCCAGCCGGGGGAGGCGAAGCGGCCCGGCTCTGGCCGACGATCACCTCCTGGCCGACCTCGAGCTGGCCGCGGACGATCTCGGTGAAGCCGTTGTCGCTGATGCCGACGCTCACCTCCACCGCCTGGGGCTTGCCGCCCTGGCCCAGGATCCAAACCTGACCCGAACGGACGGGATTGGTCGCCCGGGCCGCGGCCAGACGCTGGAATTTTTGGCGCTGTTCATCGGTCAGAATGGCCGCAATGGCCGCGCGGCTGGTCTGACGCGCTTTCGCCCCCTCGGCCTTGATCTCCTCCGGGCTAGCCCCCTCCTGGCGCAGGGCCTGCATCCGGCGGCGGGCCTCGGCGATGATTTTTTTGACTTCGGCCCGCTGGTCCTCCCTCAAATTTAGGACTCGGCTGAGCTGCTCCGCGCGGTCGCCCCCCGGCCCCGGGGCTGGATTGGTCGCCTCGCCGCCGGACCCCCCCGGCGGCTCGGATGCGGCGCCGGCCGGCCTGAACCTCAGGGCGGCGTTGGGTACTTTGAGGGCTTCGGTTCGCTCCTGGACCACGATCTGCACGTTGGCGGTCATGCCCGGCAGGAGGCGCAAGTCCTGATTTTCGGCCGAAACGACGACGGTGTAGGTGACCACGTTCTGGACCTTGTGGGGGGCCTTGCGGATCTGCTGCACGCGGCCGGAGAACTCCCGCCCCGGAAAGGCGTCGACGTTGAAAGTGACCCGCTGCCCCACTTCGAGACGGCCGATGTCGGCCTCGTCCACGTCCGCTTCGACCTGCATGCGCCGCAGATCCTGGGCGATGGTGAACAAGGTCGGCGCCTGGAGGCTGGCGGCCACGGTCTGGCCGATGTCCACGCTGCGTTCAATGACCACGCCCTCCACCGGCGAGCGGATGATGGTGTGCTCCAGATCGACCTGGGTGTTGTGAAGAGCGGCTTGGCTCTGTTTGACCTGGGCCAGGGAATGCTCCACCTGGGCCTGGGCCATCTTCAAGGCCGCCTCCCGGGAGCGCACTTCGGAGAGCTGGGCCTCGTGCTGGGCCTGGACGGCGGCCAACTGGGCCGCGGCCTGGTCGTGGGCCGCTTCGGCGGCGTCGATCTGGCTCTTGGAGATGGCGGCGCTTTTGAAGAGGGCCTTCTTGCGCTCCAAGTCGCGCTCGGCGTCGGCCGCGGCCGCCCGGGCCTTTTCGATCTGAGCCCTGGCCGCGGTCAGCGAAGCGCGCTGGTTCTCCAGGTCGGCCTCGGCCCGCTTCACCGCCGCCCGCTGAATGGCCACCTCGGCCACGGCCACGGCCAGTTGGGCCTCGGCCTGGCCGACGCGGGCCGCGAAATTCTCGGGATCGATGCGGGCGATGACCTGGTCCCGGCCGACCTCGGAGTTGAAGTCAACCAGGAGATCCTTGATC
>CAYXRH010000423.1:0-3475 GCA_964466355.1 uncultured Thermodesulfobacteriota bacterium | reverse complement strand
GCCTCCGCCTGGGCCAGCTTGGCTCTGAGACGTTCGTACCTCGAGGCGGCCAGAGCCAGATCGAGGCGGTTGATCTTTTTCTGAAAGACTCGATAGCGCTCCGCCTTGCGGGCCTGGCGCTTCAGCGATCTGGCCTGACGGTCCACCTCGGCCAGGATGTCGGCCACCCTTTCGAGGTTGTGGCCGGTCTGCTCCATCTTCCGCAGCGCAGTCTGGCGCTGGGCCTTGAATTTGACCACCCCGGCCGCCTCCTCGATCCAGGTCCGCCGCTCCTCGGGTCTGGAGTCGATGATGCGGCTGATGGAGCCCTGTTCGATGATGGCGTAGCCCCGGTTGCCCAGTCCTGTGTCCATGAAGAGATTGACGATGTCCTTGAGGCGGCAGACCATCTTGTTGATGAGGTATTCGCTCTCTCCGGAGCGGTAGAGCCGGCGGGTGACGGTCAGCTCGTCGTAGTGATTGAACGGCGCCGGGAAGGGCCCGTTGGAGCGGGCCACGGTGAGGCTGACTTCAGCCATGCCCAGGGAGCGGTTCGACTGGGAGCCGTTGAAGATGACGTCTTCCATGGATCGGCCCCGCAGCCGGCCGGGGCTCTGCTCGCCCATGACCCAGCGGATGGCGTCGGCGATGTTGGACTTGCCGCACCCGTTGGGTCCGACCACGGCGCTTATTCCGGGCGGCAGATCCAGAGAGGTGCGGTGGAAAAAGGACTTGAACCCGTGCAGATCAATCCTGGTCAGGCGCATGCTTCCCCACCAGGCTCCTAGATACCACTTTTGGCCCCACGCGGCAAGGAAAAAGCACTACAAGGTGTGGCCTAAGCCCAAGAGGACTACAATATGTTGAACGAATTCAGCCCGTCTGCAGCCGGGAGAAGTCGGCCACCAGTCGGAAGAGGTCAGCCACCTCCTTGACCAGGGCCAGGCGGTTGGCCCTCAAGGCCTCGTCATCGGTCATGACCAGGACCTCGTCAAAGAACTTGTCCACCGAGGGCTTCAGGGCGGTGAGGCGCTCGAGGAGTTCCTGGTAATGGCCTCGGTCGGCCAGAGTGTGGGCCTGGCCGCGCAGAGCAACGGCCGCCCGGTGAAGGGCCCGCTCCTCGTCCTGGGTGAAAAGCTCGGGCCGGGCCTCTTGAGGCGGGCTCTGGCCCTTCAAGATGTTGAACAGCCGCTTGAAGGCGATGGCCCCTTCGTTGAACTGGGGGCTTTGTTTGTAGGCTTGGACCACCGCCACCAGGTCCTCGGTCCAGCCCGGAATGTGGCCATGTTCTTCCAGGACGGCCTCGACCACGTCGTGATCAAAGCCCTGGCCGGTGAAGAGATGGAGCATGCGGCCCCGGAAAAAGTCGAAGACAGCGGCTTTGACCCCCTGGCGCGGCGGCTTGAAGACTGATTCAGGCAATTCCTCCACGGCGCGGTCGATGAACTCCGAAAGCTTCAGACGCCAGCCCCGGCCGATGAGCAGCCTGATGATGCCCAAGGCGGCCCGGCGCAGGCCAAAGGGATCGGCCGCGCCGGTGGGCGGCTTATTGATGGCGAACAGGCCGACGATGGTGTCCATCTTGTCGGCCAGGGAAACGAGGCTCCCGGTGAGGCTTTGGGGCAGGGGCGCCTCGGCCGAGTCAGGCAGGTAGTGCTCGCGGATGCCTTGGATCACCAAGGGGTCTTGGCCTTCCTTGGCGGCGTAGGCTGATCCGACGACGCCCTGGAGCGAGGGGAACTCGCCGACCATCTGGGTCACCAGATCGCACTTGCTCAGCTCGGCCGTGTCTCTGACCAAGGCATTAATTCGGGCCGGGTCCTCAACGAATTCCGCGGTCCCCTCGGCGGCCAGGGCTTTGAGCAACCATTGGCCGAGGTTGGCGAAGCGCTGGACCTTGTCAAAGGAGGTGCCCAGGTCCCTCTGGTAGACGACGTTCTTGAGCTCCTTTAGGCGGGAGCGGAGGCTCACCTTGGTGTCCTCGACATAGAAGAACTCGGCGTCGGCCAGCCGGGCCTTGAGCACCCGCTCGTGGCCTCGCCTGACCACGTTTGGGTCCTGGGCCAGGGTGTTGTTCACGGCCACGAAATGGGGCCTGAGTCGGCTTTGTTCGTCAATCACGGCAAAGTACTTCTGGTGCTCCTTCATGGCCGTGATCAGGACCTCCTGGGGCAGGTTCAGGAATGCTTCATCAAATCCGCCGCAAGTGGCCGTGGGGAGCTCCACCAGGTCGGCGTTTGTTTGGACCAGCTCCTCGTCCTCCAAGATCAATCCGCCGCAAGCTCGGGCCGCCTCGGCGGCGGCGCGGCGGGTCAGGTCCAGCCGCTCCTCTCTGTCAACCACCACGTGGGCCTGGCGCAGCTTCGAGACGTAGGCGGCCGGGCCGGCCAGGTCGATGGCCTGCGGGGCCATGAAGCGGTGGCCAAAGGTGGTCCGGCCGCTCTTTAAGCCGGCGATCTCCACTTTGACCACTTCATCTCCCCAAAGAACCACCAGCCAGTGGATCGGCCGGGCGAAGCGAAGCTCGCCCTCGCCCCAGCGCATGGTCTTGGGGAATTGTATGGCCCGGATGACCGCGGGCAAAACTTGGGCCAAGACCGCGCTCGTCTCCAGGCCAGGGATGGTCTTCTCCACGGCCACGCAGTCCACGCCCTTGTCGTTCTTGACGACCTTCAGTTCAGCCACGGCCGCGCCCTTGCTCCTGGCGAATCCCAGGGCGGCCTCGGTCGGCCGGCCTTGCTCGTCAAAGGCGGCCTTTTGCGGCGGGCCGACGAAGACCTGGACCCGGTCGCGGCCTTTTTGAGCGACGTTTTTGACTAAAAGGGCCAGCCGCCGGGGGGTGCCCAGGTTAAGGCGGGGGGGCGCAAAATCAATCTCGTGTTCATTGAGCCTCGTGGTCAGTTGAGCGGCCAAAGAGAACAAAGCCGGTTCGATGAACGAGGCCGGTAGCTCCTCGACGCCGATCTCAATCAACAGATCCCGGACCATCAGGCGGCCCCTTTGAGCAAGGGGTGGCCCATGGTGGCCCGCTGGGCCACGTAGGCCTCGGCCGCGGCCCGGGCCAGGTTGCGGATGCGGGCGATGTAGGCCGTGCGCTCGGTGACGCTGATGGCCCCCCGGGCGTCCAGGAGGTTGAAGACGTGGGAGCACTTGAGGCAGTAGTCGTAGGCCGGCAGAACCAGGCCTCGGTCGACGAGGCGGCGGGATTCAGCCTCATAGAGATCAAAGAGGCGGAACAAGGTCTCAATATCGGCTGTCTCGAAGTTGTAGGTCGAGAACTCCCACTCGCCCCTTTGGTGCACCTGGCCGTAGGTCACCCGGCCGTTCCAGTCCAGGTCGTAGACGTTGTCCTTTTTCTGGAGGAACATGGTGATCCGCTCCAGGCCGTAGGTCAGCTCCACGGAGATGGGCTTGAGGTCAATGGACCCGGCCTGCTGGAAATAGGTGAACTGGGTGATCTCCATGCCGTCCAGCCAGACCTCCCAGCCCAGGCCCC
>CAYXRH010000422.1:0-3476 GCA_964466355.1 uncultured Thermodesulfobacteriota bacterium | reverse complement strand
ATCCAGAAGCGCATGGATGTCCTCAACTTCCTGGACTCCATCTGGGGCAAGGGCGTGCCGGTCTATTACACCGACGGCCCCGAGCTCAACCCCCTGATCGGCCTCTACCATAACACCAACCTGGGCGGCTGGATGCTGGCCATGCGCAACATCAAGGGCCAGGACGCCTCAACCATCGTCGACCAGGCGGCCGATAAGATCCGGGAAAAGATGAAGGCCAAGAGCTGAAGACCCGTCAACCCGCCGCGGCCAGGAGGATGTTCAAGTGAGCGTCCAGATTGAAATACAAGACAAGACCGAAAAGCGGCGCTGGATCGCCGGGACGGTGGTCCCGGCCCTGCTCCTCCTGGTCGTGGTGGCCTACCTGCCGATCATCTACGCCATCTCCTTGAGCTTTTTTAACAAGACGGCCTTCTCGCCGACCATGAGCTGGATCGGGCTCAAGAACTTCGTCTGGCTTTTGGCCCAGCCGGACTTGTGGGCCTCGCTGTGGCGCTCGGTGGTCTTCACCGTCGGTTCGGTGGCCTTGCAGCTGGCGGCCGGCCTGGCTATGGCCTTGCTTTTGAACCGGCCCTTCCTCGGCCAGACCGCGGCCCGAAGCCTGGTCGTCCTGCCCTATCTTTTGCCCACGGTGGTCGTGAGCCTGGTGTTCAAGTGGCTCCTCAACCAGGATTACGGTGTGGTCAACCAGGTTCTCCTTCAGTCCGGCCTGGTCAAGATGCCGATCAACTTCTTCGGCGGCCTGACCTCGGCCATGTACTCGATCATCGCCACCACCTCCTGGCAGTACACCAGCTTCGTGGCCCTGATGATCCTGGCCCGCCTGCAGGCCATAAACCCCAAGCTCTACGAGGCGGCCAGGGTCTGCGGCGCCGGGCCGGTGAGGTGCTTCTTGGACGTCACCCTGCCCAACCTCAAGACGACCCTCTTTCTGCTGGCCCTCCTGCGGGGCATCTGGATGTTCAACAAGTTCGACCTGATCTACATCATCACCGGCGGCGGCCCCCTCCAGGCCACCGAGACGCTGCCCATCTACGCCTACCGGTTGGCCTTCGAGGACTTCAACTTCGGCGTGGCCGCCGCCGCCTGCACGATCATGTTCTTCGTCCTGGCTCTCGGTTCGGCCATCTACTTCAAGTTCTTCGATCCGAGCAAGGAAGTGGAGGTGGGGCGATGAGGCGCAAGCTCAGCCTCCTGACGCTGGCCTTGGGCCTCTTCGTCGTCGGCTTTCCTTTCTACTGGATGCTCTTGACCTCGCTCACGCCGCGAGGGGCGCTGTTTCAGCCGCCGTACCAGTTCTTCCGGCTCGACCTCTCCCTGGGCAACTACGAGGATCTTTTCTTCGCCACCGATTTCTTGATTTATCTCAAGAACAGCGTCATCGCCGCCAGCGGGGCCATCGTCCTCAACGTCATCGCCGCCACCCTGGCCGGCTACGGCCTGACCCGGTTCTCGTTCAAGGGCAAGCGCTTCTTCGCCCAGGGGACCCTGCTCTCTTACATGTTTCCGCCGATGCTCATCGCCATCCCCCTCTACATCATCCTCTCGGCCTTGAACCTTAGGAACACCTACTTTGGCATCATCCTGGCCCACATGTCCATCAGCCTGCCCTTGAACATCTGGATCATGTGGCAATACTTCCAGATCGTGCCCATCTCCCTGGAGGAGGCGGCCTGGGTTTGTGGGGCGAGCAAGCTGAGGGCCCTGAGGGAGATCTGCATCCCCTCGGCCATGCCGGGCATCATCTCGGCGGCCATCTTCTCTTTCGCCCTCTCCTGGAACGACTTCGCCTTCGCCTTCATTCTGCAGACCGACAAGAAGATGTTCACCCTGCCCATTGGCCTGGCCACTTTCGTCGAACAGACGGCCATCCACTGGGGCATGATCATGTCCTCGGCGGCTCTGGTCTCGGTGCCGACCTTCGCCATGGTCTTTTTCCTTCAAAAGTATTTAGTCAGAGGGCTGGGGATGGGGGGTCAAAGATAGCATCATGTCCGCCGCAGTACGTCTCGAAAACGTGATTAAAATCTTCGGCCGCAAAGGCAGGGAGATAAAGGCCGTGGACAACCTGTCCGTGGACCTGGCCGAGCGGGAGTTCTTCACCTTTGTCGGCCCCTCGGGCTGCGGCAAGACGACCACCCTGCGCATGATCGCCGGGCTGGAAGCGCCCACCTCGGGCCGGATCTATTTCGGCGACCAGGACGTGACCGAGCTGCCGCCGCAGCAGCGCGACATCGCCATGGTCTTCCAGGACATCGCCCTCTTCCCCTACATGAAGGTCCGCGACAACATCGGCTATCCCCTCAAGGTCACCGGCGTGCCGCGGCCGGAGATCAATCGGCGGGTGGAGGAGGCGGCCGAGATCCTGGCCATCTCGGACAAACTGAACATGAAGCCGGGCCAGCTCTCGGGCGGTCAGCAGCAGCGGGTGGCCATCGGCCGGGCCATCATCAAGCAGCCCAAGGTCCTCTTGCTGGACGAGCCCTTGAGCGCCCTCGACGCCCGTCTCAGAAGCGAGATGCGGGCCGAGATCCTCAGAATCCACCGCGAGATATCAGCGACCATCGTCTACGTCACCCACGACCAGGTGGAGGCCATGACCATGTCCACCCGGCTGGCGGTCATGGACAAGGGCCGGGCGGTTCAGATCGATCAGCCCCGCAACGTGTTCAGGCAGCCGGTGGACCAGACCGTGGCCACCTTCATCGGCACCCCAGCCATGAACATCCTCCCGGCCAGACTGATTGAGCGCCAAGACGGCCTGGCCGTGGAGCTGCTGGGCCAGGTGATTCCGATTCACCCCGAACACCACCCGCGCTTGAGCGGGATCACCAGGATCAACGTCGGTTTGAGGCCCCAGGCTCTCTCCCTAACCCCGGCCGGGCCGGACAGGATTAGCGGCGTTGTTTTCCTGAGGGAGCCGCTCGGCCTGGAGGACGAGGTCATCGTCAAGGTGGGCGATGACGTCAAGATCAAGGTCATCACCCCCTCACAGCGGCGCTTCGCCGAGGGCGGCCCGGCGGGCCTGACCTTTGACCCCGGCGACCTCTATCTCTTCCACGCCGAATCAGAAAAGACCCTCTGCTGCGGTGTGAATCCCGGCCGTTCATCGGCCTGATCATCCGCCATCCGTCTCGTCGCCCAAGCGGATGATAAAGTGAACAAGGATCAATAAAAGAAGGACGCCTGATCGCAGGCGTTGATTTTTTAAAACAAACGGGGGCGGCTCTTTAAAAGCCGGCCTCGTTTATACCCACTGGCGATCATTCAAGTAAGTTAGTATTTTAGCTTGGTCGTTCGCGCGAACTTGAGGCTGAGGGTCACAAGCCTTGGCCAGGGCTGACGTTGAGTCTTGTAACTACCTGACGTCATTTAAGGGGCGGCGGGGCTAAAAGAAGAACTCGACTCGGGGCCGCGTGTGAGGGAGCCTTAAGTATGTCCGAACCCTCGACCTGAAAAGAGAACAACCAACCAAA
>CAYXRH010000421.1:2281-3477 GCA_964466355.1 uncultured Thermodesulfobacteriota bacterium | reverse complement strand
AACAGGGAACCACTACCCCTTTCCTCCTCCTGACACAAAACTCTTGACGTTACCGACCGCGGCTCTGAAAAAGCTTTTTTATCCCGCGGCCGTTTGACCACGCCTTTGGCGTGGGGTATTAGATTTGTTAAGCTCCACTCAAGACAAAGGAGGCGATCATGGAAAACACCCCGCGCCATTGCCCTGGCTTCGAGCAGTTAAAGGGGCTCTCCGCCTTCAGCTGCAAGTGCCCCAACTGCGGCGCCGAAAAGGAGATATTCTCGGACGAGTTCGATAGACCTCACACCTGTAAAGGCTGCGGTCAGCCCATCGATTTCTCCAACTGCCATCTGGAAGCCAGCGGCGGGGCATGACCGGCCTGGAACCGGTTTCCTGTGAGGCCCGGAGATCGCTTCTAGTGTTGCATCTCTTAAGTAGTTTAGATAAGAGGCCGGGGCGGTGGTTAAGCCACAGATCAAAAGATTTTCATTGATTCGGTGATTCGACCAGCGGCGGTCGGAGGCGATCCAAGGCGCGCTTTTCAATCTGACGGATGCGCTCCCGCGAGAGCTGAAAGACGCGGCCGACCTGCTCCAGGGTCTTGGCTTCGCCGTCCTCCAGACCGAAGCGCAGCGACAAAATTATCTGCTCGCGTTTGTCCAGATTGTTCAAAGCGCAGCGGGCCAACTCGGCCAGCTCCCGGTCCCGGACCGATTCGTAGGGATCGTGGCTGGAATCATCCTTGAGAAAGTCGCCGACGACGTCCCCGTCGTCGCCGACTGGATTTTCTAAAGAAACCGTCTCATCGATCACGCTCAAGGCGTCAACGATCTTGTTCACCGGCTCTCCCAGCCAGGAGGCGATGTCATCCGGCGAGGGGTCGGCCTCATTATCGCGCTTCAAGGCATAGTAAGCCTTGAAAATTCTGGTGCGAAGCTCCTGGCAGTGGACCGGGATGCGAATAGTCCGGGCCTGGTCGTACACGGCCCGGGAGATGGTCTGGCGGATCCACCAGGAGGCAAAGGTGGAGAAGCGGTAGCCGGTTGTGTAGTCAAAGCGGGCCACGGCCTTCATCAGACCGAGATTGCCCTCCTGGATCAGGTCGGCAAAGGAGAGACCGCGATAGGCGTAGCGCTTGGCGATATTGACCGCCAGTCGCAGATTGGCCTCGACCATGCGGTTAGAGGCCTCGGTGATCTCGGCCTCTATCCCTTCGA
>CAYXRH010000421.1:0-2271 GCA_964466355.1 uncultured Thermodesulfobacteriota bacterium | reverse complement strand
AGCCTCATGGGAATTAGGATTTTTCTCGGCGTGTTCCGCCACCGCCGCCCGGATATCGGCCATGAGGCTCTCGATGGAGGCGTGGGAGGTGCGTTCGATGGCCCGCCACTGAGACGTCAGCGGCTTGAGGCGCTCGAGGGCCGGCACGTCGTCGGCCGCCCCAACGGCCAGGGCCATAATGCGGTTCTGTCCGTCGCGGATCGTCTTGCCCAGGGCCCGCTCCTCTTTGGGGCTTAGAAGGTCAAATCCCTCCATCTCTCCGAAATAAACTTGGGTGAAGCCCCCGTCCTCTGGCTCGATCCACGGCCGCACAGAGACGCGGTTCATTTTTTTGGACTTGTTCTTGGCCGCCACCGCCATCTCATCTTCCTCTCACATTTACAACGGTAATAACGCTCAGCAGCCGTGTCAAGGACAAAATGGATGCTTTTAGGTTCTTTTGAAAATTATTCTAGTACTAAAGTATTATATGAGGCCGGAATTAAATCGGCTCCCGGACGCCCCTTGCCGCTCCATAAATGATCGAAATAATTTTCGACTGGTTAATGCTATTTTTCTTTTGTGATGCATGAAAGGAGGAACGGTTGGTAGAAGATGTCCTCGTGACCAGGGCTGGCTAATCTGGCGATTAATTTGAGACTGTTGCGAAACGGCCCTTTTGTCCCGATTACGGCGTTCATTGGTTTTCTCGAATGCTCACATATGACCATCATATGCTGCGCTTCTCGAAAACCTCGCGCCTGGTCCTCGGACCAAAATGTGGTTTCGTCACAGTCTAAATTTAAAGGCAAAATTAAGGCCTGCGGCCGGCCTGGGAGGCCAAGGCCTCTCGAGGGGATTCGTATATATCGAAGATCCGCTCCATCCGGGTCAGACGGAAGACGCTGGAGACCATCTTCCTCAGACCGCACAAAACGATGTTCCCCTCCTCGCCCAGGGCCTTGAGGACAGAGATGATGGCGTTGAGGCCGCTGGAGTCCATGAACTCCACCGCGGACAGGTCGAGGAGTATCAGCTTGTGGCCCTTTTGAATCCAATTCACCATCCTGGCCTTGAACTCGGCCGCCGAGGAGGCGTCGAGTTTGGCGCCCAAGGGTTTGACGATCAACACCTCTCCGGCCAATTTGTGTTCCAATTCCATGGGCATCCCACTTGCTTTAGAGTATGCCTCTTTTCTCGGAAAAATATTATTTTCCAGGGGCGGCTTTCAATTGTCCTCAAACAACTCCGGATACAGCTTCCGGGCGCACTCGGGGCAGATGCTGTGTGAAAACCGGGCCTCGGAGCGGTCTTGGATGTACTTCTCGACCTGCTGCCAGTACCCCTCGTCGTCGCGTATCTTTTTGCAGTTGGCGCAGATGGGCAGGAGGCCGCTCAACTTTTTGACCTCCGTCAGGGCCGTGGCGAGGTCGTCGATGAGCCTCTTGCGCTCCTCCTCGGCTCGCTTGCGCGTGGTGATGTCATGAAAGACGCAGTGGGTTTGCTCCACGAAGCCGCGTTCGTTCATGTGGACGCGGCCGTGGAACTCGACCGTCAACAGAGCGCCGTCCTTGCGTTTCAGGTCCAATTGCACGCCCTGCATCTCTCCGGCGGCCTTGAACTTTTCAAATGACTCATAAAACCGGGACACGTCCGGCGGGGCCACGAAATCGGCGAAGGGGCGGCCGATGACCTCCGGGCGGCGATAGCCCAGAACTTTGAGCCAGGTGGTGTTGACCTGGAGGAGCCGGCCGTCGGCGTTCAGGGACTGATAGGCCAAGGGAGCATCCTCGAAAAGCCGACGAAAGTGCTCTTCGCTCTCCTTGAGCTCTTTTTCGACCTCGGCCTTATACAAGGCCAGCTCGATGATCGTTTGAAGCTCCTTGTCGTCAAAAGGCTTGAGCAGATAACCGAACGGCTTGGTCCTCTTGACCCGGTGGATGAGGTCCGAGTCAGCGTGGGCGGTGAGGAAGATGACCGGGACGTCGAACCGGGCGCCGATCGTCTCCGCGGCCTGGACGCCGTCCATCCCCCCTTTGAGGACAATGTCCATCATGACCAGATCCGGCCCGTCGGCCTCGACCCTCTCCACCGCCTCCTCGCCCGTTGACACCGCGCCGCAGACGGCGTAGCCCATCGTCTCCAGGGAGTCCTTGATGTCGCCGGCGACGATGGCCTCGTCCTCGACGATCAAGATCTTGGCCTTGTCCACCCGACCCCCTTTCCCTCAGGAGCCCCTTGGTTGAAAGGCGATGCTGAAGCTGGTCCCCTGGGACCGAGAAACATTCACCT
>CAYXRH010000420.1:463-3513 GCA_964466355.1 uncultured Thermodesulfobacteriota bacterium | reverse complement strand
CCTGAAGTGAGAACAACCAACCAAAATTACACCTTTGAAAGCAACTTGGTATTAAGTGGTTTATATAAAAGGGCGGACCGCCGCCCCGCCCGAGCAGCCGCATTGTCTTATGATCCTCATTGCGGGGAGGCGACGATAGAGGTGATTTCAAGGGAGGAAACATGAGAGTTCTGGTGGTTTATTACTCCCTCTACGGGCACGTGGCCCGGCTGGCCGAGGCCGTGGCCGAGGGGGCCCGGGAGGTGGCCGGGGCCGAGGTGGTCGTCCGTCGGGTGCCCGAGACTCTGCCGCCGGAGGTGATCGAGAAGATGGGCGCCGTCGAAGCCCAGGCAAGCTTGAGCCGGGTGCCGGTCTGCGCCGTGGAGGAGCTGGCCGGGGCCGAGGCCGTTTTTTTCGGCACCCCGACCAGGTTCGGGAACATGTGCGGCCAGATGAGACAGTTCCTCGACGCCACCGGGGGTTTGTGGGCCCAGGGGGCTTTGGTGGGCAAGGTCGGCGGCGTCTTCGTCAGCAGCGCCACCCAGCACGGCGGACAGGAGTCGACCATCCTCAGCTTCCACGTCACCCTGCTCCACCACGGCATGATCGTCGTCGGGCTGCCCTACACCTTTGAGGGCCAGATGAGCCTGGACGAGGTCAGCGGCGGCTCGCCCTATGGCGCTTCGACCATCTGCGGCCGCGACGGCTCGAGGATGCCGAGCCTCAACGAGCTAGAGGCGGCCCGCTTCCAGGGCCGACACGTCGCCGCCATCGCCGCCAAGCTGTTCGCCTGAACCGCCGGTAAACAACGGGGCCGCTTTTGAGGCCGGGGACCTAGACTGAGCGTTGAGGTTGAATCAACCCCGGGGAGGTGCTACATAAATCCCCGGAGCGCGGCGTGCACGAGATGTCCATCGCCCAATCGATCTTGTCTCTGGCCCAGGAGGAGGGGGCCCGGCACGGCGTAAAGCGCATCATCGCCGTCAACCTCAAGCTGGGCGAACTCAGCGGGGTGGTCCCGGAGGCGCTCAGTTTTTGCTGGCGGCTCCTCACCGAGGACGGGCCGGCCGCCGGGGTCCGCCTGGAGATCGAGGCGGTGCCTTTGAGGGCCGTCTGTCGCTCCTGCGGAGTCGAGTTCAGGGTGGAGAACTTCATCTTCGCCTGCCCTGAATGCGACTCGCCTCAGATTGAGATAACCCAAGGACGGGAGCTGACTTTGAGCTCCATCGAGGCGGAGTAGATCATGGAAATCGAGGTCGAACGCCGGGTTCTGGAGGCCAACGACCGCCTGGCCGCTCAAAATCGCCGCGATTTCGCCGCGCGGGGCGTTTTCACCATCAACGTCATGTCCTCGCCCGGGGCGGGCAAGACGACCCTTCTGGAGCGGACCGTCGAGGCCCTCAAAAACGACCTCGGCCTGGCCGTCATTGAGGGCGACGTCCAGACCTCCCGGGACGCGGAGCGCATCGCCGAGCACGATGTCCAGGTCGTCCAGATCAACACTCGAGGCGCCTGCCACCTGGACGCCTCCATGGTCGGCCGGGCCGCCGAGGCTCTGGATCTTGAGGGCGTGGATCTTTTGATCATCGAGAACGTGGGCAATCTGGTCTGCCCGGCCGAGTTCGATCTGGGCGAAGCGGTCAAGGTGATGCTTTTATCCACCCCGGAGGGCGAGGACAAGCCGGCCAAGTATCCGCTCATGTTCAGGCTGTCACAGGTCTTGATCATCAACAAGATCGACCTCCTGCCCCATTTGGATTTCTCTCTGGCCCGGGTCAGGGAGGAGGTGGCCTCCATCCAGCCCCACATGGAGATCTTCGAGGTCTCGGCCCTCACCGGCCAGGGTCTGGAGGGCTGGCTGGATTGGCTCAAGCGAAAGATCGCCGCCGCCAAGGCGGCCAGGGGCGGATGAGCAAAAGCGTCAGGCGGCGGGCCCTCATCGAGGGCATCGTCCAGGGGGTCGGATTTCGACCCTTCATCTTCAAGCTGGCCCAGGAGAAAGGCCTGGCCGGCTTCGTGGCCAACGACGGGCGGGGGGTCGTCCTGGAGGTCGAGGGCCGGGGCGAGGACGTGGCCGCCTTCTTTGAGGACATCCTGCCCCGCAAGCCGCCCCTGGCCCACGTCATCCGGGTGACCACCGAGCCCCTTATGCCCCTCGGTCGAGGCGAATTCGCCATCGCCCCCAGCCGCCAAGCCTCTCCCAAGGAGACCCTCATCTCGCCAGATGTAGCTCTCTGCGCCGAGTGCCTGGCCGAGCTGCGCGACCCCCAGGACCGCCGCTTCAACTACCCCTTCATCAACTGCACCAACTGCGGCCCGCGCTACACCATCATCAAGGGCCTGCCCTACGACCGGGCGCTTTCGACTATGGCCGTCTTCAAAATGTGTCCGCAGTGCCAGCGGGAATACGACGACCCGACCGACCGCCGCTTTCACGCCCAGCCCAACGCCTGTCCCCTCTGCGGACCCCATATCTGGCTGGAGGACGCCCGCGGCCAGGCCGTGGCCGGCGATCCCTTGACCGAAGCCGCCCGGCGCCTCGAGGAGGGCCTCATCGTGGCCGTCAAGGGCCTGGGCGGCTTTCACCTGGCCGTGGACGCCGCCAGCCAGTCGGCCGTGGAGAGGCTTCGCCGGCGCAAGGGCCGGGAGGAGAAGCCCCTGGCGGTCATGGTCCGGGACGTGGCCGCGGCGAAGCGGCTGGTGAAGCTGGACCGGCCCGCCGAGGAGCTGCTTTCCTCTCCGCTGAGGCCCATCGTCCTCGCCCCCAAGAAAGCCGATGACCCCTTGGCCGAGGCGGTCGCGTCGGGCCACAAGCGCCACGGCGTCATGCTGCCCTACACCCCGCTGCATTATCTGCTCCTGGACAAGGCCCCGCCCTTCCTGGTCATGACCTCGGGCAACGTCTCCGAGGAGCCGATCGTCTTGGACAACCAGGAGGCCCGCGCCCGGCTGGGCCCCATCGCCGATTACTTCCTTCTCCACGACCGCGACATCTACGCCCGGGCCGACGATTCGGTGGTCATGAGCGTCCTCGGCGCGCCGCGGTTGATCCGTCGGGCCCGGGGCTACGC
>CAYXRH010000420.1:0-453 GCA_964466355.1 uncultured Thermodesulfobacteriota bacterium | reverse complement strand
CCCGCGCTGGGCGGGGGGCGGGGCGCGCGGGGGGCGCGGCCGGGGCGCGCGGGGGTTCAGCGGGCGGGCCGGGGGCTACGCCCCCCGGCCGGTCTTTCTGGAGCGGCCGGGGCCGCCGGTGCTGGCCGTCGGTCCGGAGCTGAAAAACACGGTCTGCCTCGCCCGGGGCCAGGAGGCCTTCATTTCGGCCCACATCGGCGACCTGGAAAACCTGGAGACCCTGGAGCACTTCGAGGCGACCATCGCCCACTTGAAAAAAATTCTGGCCCTCGAACCCGAAGTCGTCGCCCGGGATCTCCACCCCGACTACCTCTCCTCGCAGTACGCCGAGCAGATTCAGGACAAGCCGATCATCCCGGTTCAGCACCACGCCGCCCACGTCCTGGCCGCGATGGCCGAGCTGGGGCTGAGAGGCCCGGTGGTGGGCCTCAGCCTGGACGGAACCGGTTACGG
>CAYXRH010000419.1:0-3537 GCA_964466355.1 uncultured Thermodesulfobacteriota bacterium | reverse complement strand
CGGCCCGGTCACGGTGGAGGCGAGGAGGCTCGTCTGCCCCTACAGAGTGCTCCAAAACGGCGCCGCGTCGAGCACCGAGCTGATCTACACTTACGCCGAAGACGTCTTCGACCCCTCGGATCACGCCTCCCTGAATCTGGCGGCGATGATCACGGCCCAGGTGGCCTTGAACTACGGCCTGTTCAGTGAGGAGATGGTTTTCCGCGGTCCCTTCGACGGTCACGACCGGCGGTTGCTCAAGGACATGGCCCAGAACACGGCCCGGGAGATCTACGTCAAGAAGTTCCTGGAGCCCAACCCCTTCCTCATCGGCCCGGCTAAAAGCCTGCCAGCGGTCAAGCGCCCCGGTTATCTTCGGGCCAGGATCATCTTCGCCGACCCGGCCTTGGAGCGGACCAAACCCCAGCCTTGGGCCGAGAGCTTCGGCTCTCACGCCGTGCTCTCCAGCGGCGGCAAGGAAAGCCTCTTGAGCTTCGCCGTCTTGTCCGAGATCGGGCGGACGGTGCACCCCGTGTTCATCAACGAGTCGGGGCGGCACTGGTTCACCGCCCTGAACGCCTACCGCCACTTCTCGGCCCACGTGCCCTCAGCGACCCGGGTGTGGACCAATTCGGACCGCGTCTTTTCGTGGATGCTGCGCCATTTGCCTTTCATCCGCCCCGACTTCGCCTCCCTGCGGGCCGACGAGTACCCCGTCCGTCTGTGGACGGTGGCGGTGATGGTTTTCGGGGCCCTGCCCATCTTGAGCAAGCGCGGCCTCGGCCGGCTGGTTTTGGGCGACGAATTCGACACCACCCGCCGGGCGACCTTTCAGGGGATCAGTCACTTCGATGGCCTTTACGATCAGTCCATCTTCTTTGACAAGGCCCTGACCCGCTACTTCCACGACAAGGGCTGGAACTTGAGCCAGTTTTCGGTGGTCCGACCGCTGTCCGAGCTCCTCGTCGAGAAGATCCTCATCGAGCGTTATCCTCAACTCCAGCGCCACCAGGTCTCCTGCCACGCCGCCCACAAGGAGGGCGAGCGAGTTCATCCCTGCGGGCGGTGCGAGAAATGCCGCCGCATCGTGGGCATGCTCCTGGCCCAAGGAGGAGACCCCGGCCAGTGCGGCTACAGCCAAGCCCAAATCGAAAGTTGCCTCCAGGCCCTGGCCAGAGCCGGGGTTCACCAGGAGGCCGAGGCGGCCCAACAGATGCGTTTCATGCTCCAGCAAAAGGGCTTGTTGACGCCGTCCTCAAAAGGCTCGCCCAGGATCAGGCCCCGGCCCGAGGTGATGAAGCTGCGCTTTGACGCCGTGCGCTCACCCCTGGAGGGCATCCCCCGGGACCTGCGGCGGCCGCTGTGCGCCCTTTATTTGGAGCACGCCTCGGGCGCCCTGAGGCGTCAGGGGCGGATGTGGGTTGACTTCGATCCCTTGAGCGACCCCGCCGTGGACCGACCTTACGCTTTTGAGGCCCCCCTGGCCGCGGAGGGAACGGCCGCCGGCGCGCCCCTGGAGGCTCGGCCGCCGGCCAGGCCTTACGCCTTGGCCGAGCTGACCTGGCCCCAGGCTCAAGTCCGGTTCAACGAAGTCGATCTGGCCCTCCTGCCGGTGGGGTCCATTGAGCAACACGGCCCCCACCTGCCCTTGGACACGGACGCCTTTGACGCCGAGTACCTGACCCTCGAGGTGGCCAAGGCCTGCTCTGACCCCAAACCGTTGGTTTTGCCCCTCATCCCCTATGGCGTCTCCTACCATCACGAGGACTTCCCCGGCACCTTGAGCGTCAATCCGAACACCCTCTCCCGGCTCGTCTACGAGGTGGGCATGAGCGTCGCCCGGCACGGCGTGACCAAGCTGGTCATCATCAACGGCCACGGCGGCAACGCTCCGGCCCTCAACTTCGCCGCCCAAATGATCAACCGCGACGCCCACATTTTCACCTGCGTCGAGACCGGCGAAACCAGCGACGCCGACGTGGCCGCTTTCATCGAAACCCCCAACGACGTCCACGCCGGTGAGATCGAAACCAGCACCAGCCTGGCCGTCCGGCCCGATCTCGTCCGCCTGGACCAGGCCAGCCGGTTCGTGCCACACTTTTCGAGCCGGTTTCTGGAGTTTTCGTCCAAACGAAGCGTGGCCTGGTACGCCCAGACGGTCAAGATCTCGCCCAGCGGCGTCATGGGCGACCCGACCAAGGCCAGCCGGGACAAGGGCCAAAGGATCTGGGCCGTCACCATCCGGCGCCTGGCGGAGTTAATCGAGGACCTCAAGAGCCTGACCCTGGAGGAGATCTACCAACGGCGGTACTGAAATGAAGCTGGTCAAATCGATCGCCTGGCCGGTGGAGATGCCGCTCAGGCAGCCTTACGCCATCGCTTACCAGGTGATTCAAGCCGCGACCAACGTCTTCTTGCGCCTGGAGACCAACACCGCCCTCATCGGCCTCGGCTGCGCCGCTCCGGACGAGCAAGTCACCGGCGAAACCCCCCTCACGGTCCTCGAGACCTTAAAAGCCGCCGCCGGAATGATCGAGGGGTCGGACCCCCTTAGGCCGGCCAGAATCCTGGAAAGGCTCAAGGGGGCTGGCCTGGCCTCTCAGCCGAGCGCCTTGGCCGCGGTGGACATGGCTCTAATGGACCTCATCGGCAAGGCCGCCCATC
Organism: uncultured Thermodesulfobacteriota bacterium; assembly: GCA_964466355.1. GTDB lineage: Bacteria > Desulfobacterota > Desulfarculia > CAYXRH01. The sequence continues at coordinate 894 of CAYXRH010000419.1, read as the reverse complement.
AACCCCTGTGGAAGCTGCTGGGCGGCTTCAGGAACCGGATCAAGACCAGCGTGACCATCGGCATTCTGGAGGTGGGGGAGACCCTGGAGCAGGCCCGGGCCTGGGTGGACCAGGGCTTTAAATGCCTCAAGCTCAAGGGGGGGGTCGACGTGGCCACCGACATCGAACGGGTCATCAGGGTCCGCGAGATGGTCGGCCGAGGCGTGGAGCTGCGCTTTGACGCCAATCAGGGCTTCAATGTCGAGGATTCCCTCCGCTTCGTCGAGGGGACGCGGGCGGCCAAGGTGGAGCTCTTGGAGCAGCCCACGCCCAAGGGCCAGGTGGACCTCCTCGGCCGGGTGGCCAGCCGGGCGGTCATTCCGGTCATGGCCGACGAGAGCCTGCTCACCCTGCGCGACGCCTTCCGCCTGGCCCGCCGGGGGTTGGCCGACATGGTCAATATTAAACTGATGAAGGTCGGCGGGCTGGGCGAGGCTTTGCAGATCAACGCCGTGGCCCGGGCGGCCGGGCTGGAGGCCATGGTCGGCTGCATGGACGAGGCCGCCTTGAGCATCGCCGCCGGCCTGGCTTTCGCCCTGGCCCGGCCGAACGTCCTTTACGCCGACCTGGACGGGCATCTGGACCTCATCGGCGATCCGACCGCCGGGGCGGTGACCATCCGCCAGGGCATCCTCTTTCCGTCGTCCAAGCCTGGCCTGGGCTTTGACCGGCCTCTCTGAGCCCTTTGAGACCAAGTTGCTTTCACTTGAATGATGGCCAATTGGTATGAGTCGCTTCGGCCAAAAGAGAGCTTTACAAGGCGAGATTGGGCGGCTATGATAATGACTGACCGGTCGGTCATGAAGGTGAGAGGTTGGCCTGACGCCGCGCGTGGTCGATCCCGAGCAGAAAAAG
>CAYXRH010000418.1:0-3541 GCA_964466355.1 uncultured Thermodesulfobacteriota bacterium | reverse complement strand
TCCAGGACGACGATGGCGTTGTCGACCAGCATGCCCACGGCAAAGGAGATGCCGGCCAGGCTGACGACGTTGAGGCTGCGGCCCAAAGCGTTCATGAGGATGAAGGTGCCGATGGCGCTGATGGGGATGGCCGTGGCCACGACCAAGGTGGAAGAGAAGCTGCGCAGAAAGACGAGCAAGACCATTATGGCCAAGGTCCCGCCGAGCAGGATGTTGTTCCTGACCAAATGGATGGCTCCGCGGATGTAAGGCCGTTGGTCGGTGATCCATTCAAAGTAGATATTGTGGGGCTTGAGCTTCTCTTCGTTGAGCCAGCGCACGACCTTCTCCACCCTGTCGGTCAGCTCCAGGACGTTGGCTCCGCTCTCGGGGAGGATGCCCACGGACAGGGATTCCTGGCCGTTGTGCAAGGTGGCCTCGGACAGGGGGGCGTAGCCGTATCGGACCTCAGCCACGTCAGCCAATCTGATTCTTTTCTGGCCGGTGGATTTGATGACCATGGCGCGGATGTCGTCCACTGACTGGAACTCGGCCACGGTCCGGACCCGATACTCGCGCCGCCCCACGCCCATGGTCCCGGCCGAGACGTTGACGTTCTCGTTCTGGATGACCCGCACCAGGTCGCTGACGGTGAGGCCGTGGGCGGCCAGCTTCTCCGGCTTGATGACGATGTGCATCTCCTGCTCAACGCCGCCGCCGATAAAGAGATCAGCCACGCCCTCGACCCGGTCCAGGTACTGGCGGATCTCGTTCTCAAAGAACGTCCGGTAGGTGTAAATGGAGCGCGGATTGTCCTCAGTGGTTTGGAGGACCAGCCAGGCGATGGGCGAATCAGTGGCCCCGGTGGCCCTGATGACCGGCTTTTCAGCCTCTTCCGGGTAGGAGCCCACCTCGTCCAGATGGTTGGCCACCCGCAGCAGGGCGTCTGGAATCTGGGTCCCTATCTTGAAGCGGAGAGTGATGCGGCCCAGGTTGTTGTAGGCGGTGCTCTCCATCTCGATGAGTCCCGGAATGCCCTTTAAAACCCGCTCCTGCTCCTCGATGATCTCCCTCTCGATCTCGTAGGGCGTGGCGCCGAGCCAGGTCGTCTGGACGCTGACCACCGGCTCGGCCACCGAGGGGGCGAGCTGATAAGGCATCCGGGCCAGGCCGGAGAGGCCGAAGAATATGACGAAGATGACGCCGACCAGGATCGGGACCGGCTTGTGGATGGCGAATCTGATGACGTCCACGGCGCACCTAAGGCTTCAGCGGAACCGGCGCGACCGGCTGTCCGTTCATGAGCCGCTCGTTGCCCTTGATGACCACGGACATCCCCGGCTCAAGCCCCTCGCCTTGGACGCCAACGGCATCTCTTTCAAAACCCAAGACCTTCACCGGAATCATGACCGCTTTGGCCTCGACCACGGCAAAGACCACGCTGCGGTCGAACACGTTCATGACCGCGTCCCGGGGGACCATCAGGGCCCTGGCCTTGGGCCCAATGGGCAGCCGCACCCGGGCCTCCATGCCCTCGATGAGCCCATCAGGTTGGTTGAGCTGGATCTTGACCGGAAAGCTGCGCGTGGCCACGTCGCCCTTGGGGATGATGGCCCTCACCTCGCCTTCGAGGCGGCGGCCGCCGGCCTCAACCTTTATCCGATCCCCTTGGTGAATGCCGGCCAGCACCTTCTCGGGCACGTTGACTACGGCGTTTAAAGCGTCGGCCCGGGCCAGAGAGGCCACCACCGAGCCGGACGAAAGCCACTCCCCTGGCGAGACTTGCTTGGTGATGACCCGGCCGTCAAAGGGGGCCCGAACCACTTTCTTGCTCAGCTCCACCTTGAGCCGCTCCAGCTCGGCCCTGATGGCGGCCGCGCTTTTTTCCAAGGCCTCGACCTTGAAGCGGTGATCGTCATAGGACTGCTCTGGCACCGTGGCCTCCTTGAAGAGCTTCTCCACCCGCCTGAAGTCGTGCTCGGCCTTTTTCAACTCCACTTCGGCCTGGGCCAGCGAGGCTTGTTGGGCCTCGATGGTCCTTTTGAGCAAGTCAGCGTTGACCACGGCCAGGGCCTGCCCCTTTTTGACGACCACGCCGTCCTCGATCGCGATCCGCTCCACCTTGCCGCCCACCTCAGCCGCCACTTGGGAGACTTCGGTGTAAAAAATCGTGCCCACAAACTCCGCCTCGGGCGAGACCAAACCAGATAAGACCTCGGCCACGACGACCTGGGCCGGCCGATCCAGTGGGGCCGGCTGGGCGCGCAGGGCGGTCAATCCGCCCATCAGGGCCAGCCAAACCGCGGCCAAGATCAACAAGGGACGCCTCATCACCACCTCCGGGGCTCAGGCCCACTTCAGCGCCAGTGATTGTCTTACAAAACGCGCCCGCCGATCAAGATCGTTTTGGCCCCGGCCAAGGCTTGACACCCTCATTTTCATTGGGTCTACTTACCTCCAAGGCCGGGCACGTCCTTGGCGGGGATGACATCCTCAAAAAAACGGCCCTGCTTGATGAGAACCACTGACCGCGTTTCAGGTCCGGGCTTGGCTTTGATCTTGAGAACAGCGTTCTATTGAAGGAGGATTTTCGATGGCCGCCCCCAAATGGTACGACGCTCATCTGGCAGAATACCACCGCATCGCTTTTGTCAAGGGGCTTGAGGAGTACCAGCGTCTCTACCGGCGCTCCCTCGAAGAGGCTGATTCTTTTTGGGCCGAACAAGCGCGCCAATACCTGTCCTGGTCAAAAGAGTGGAACTTTGTCCTGCGCTACGACTTCAATGAGGCCCACATCGAGTGGTTCGGCGGCGGAGTCTTGAACGCCTCTTACAACTGCCTCGACCGCCACCTGGACAAGCTCCGGGACAAGGTGGCCTATTATTGGGAGGGCGACGAACCGGGCCAGACAAAAGCCATCACCTACCACGACCTCTTTGATCGGGTCAACCGCTTCGCCGCCGTGCTCCAGGCCAAGGGCGTGACCAAAGGCGAGAGGGTCGTCATCTACATGCCCATGGTCGTCGAGCTGCCCGTGGCCATGCTGGCCTGCGCCCGCCTCGGAGCCATCCACAGCGTCATCTTCGGCGGCTTCAGCGCCGAGGCCATCGCCACCCGCATCAAGGACTCCCAGGCCCGCACGGTCATCACCGCCGACGAGGGGCGGCGCGCCGGGAAGGCCGTCGCCCTCAAGAGGAACGTGGACGAGGCCCTCGAACAGTGCCCCGAGGTGGAGACGGTCATCGTCTTCTCCCGGGGCCAGGGACAGAGCAAACTCGACGGCCGCCGGGAGGTCTGGTGGCACCAGGCCGCGGCCGATCCGAGGCTGCCTGACTTCATCAAACCAGAGCCCATGGCGGCCGAGGATCCCCTCTTCATCCTCTACACCTCAGGCACGACCGGGAAGCCGAAAGGGGTGGTCCACACCCACGGCGGCTACCTCCTCTACGCGGCCATGACCACCCGCCTGACCTTTGATTTAAAGGACGACGAGGTCTTTTGGTGCACGGCTGACATCGGCTGGGTCACCGGCCACACCTACGGCGTTTATGGACCCCTGATC
>CAYXRH010000417.1:0-3544 GCA_964466355.1 uncultured Thermodesulfobacteriota bacterium | reverse complement strand
CGCCAATTCAGGGACGATTAAATCCCCGGCCGGGCAAAGTCGCCGCCCGGCCGGGGATGAACCCCAATCAAGGCCTCGGCTCGGCTAAGGCCGTCCTTTTTTAATCAGCGGGCGGACATGCTCGAATACTTCAATTTTCGGATCATTGGCGAGTATCTGCATCTCTACTTCCAGGGCCTCTCGGCCACGGCCTGGATGTCGGGCGCGGCTTTGGTTTTGTCCTTGCTGGCGGGCATGATCGCCTGCGTCATGCGCTTGAGCAAATCCAGGCTCATATCCAGGCCGGCCGGCTTCTACGTCGAATCCATTCGCTCCACGCCCCTCTTGGCCCAGCTCTATTTCTTTTACTTCGGCTTGCCCAGCCTGGGGATTCAAATGACCGAGATCCAGACGGGCGTCTTGGCCTTGACCCTCAACAGCGGCGCCTACATCGCCGAGATCGTTCGGGCCGGCATCCTCTCGGTCTCCTACGGCCAGACTGAGGCCGGCATCGCCTCGGGGCTGAACTTTTTTCAACGCCTGCGCTACATCATCCTGCCTCAGGCCCTCGGCGTGGTCGTGCCGCCGCTTTTGGGACAGGCCATCGTCCTGGTCAAGGACAGCTCTTTGCTGTCGCTCATTTCGGTTCTAGAGTTGACCCGCGCCGGGCAGGTTTTAATCTCGGAGAGGTTCATGCCGGCCGAGGCCTTTTTCACCACCGCCGCTTTTTACCTGGTCATTTACGCCTGTCTCAAGACCCTGTCCGTGTGGTCGCAGAAGAGACTCATCTTTAAGGAGGCTCATTAAGCCTTAAGCCATGCTTCTTCAGTATTTACAAGGAATAATCGACGCCTTTCCCTTCTTTTTGAAGGGGCTGTGGATGACCGTGGCCGTCTCGGGCTTAAGCCTAGTCACGGCCACCGTGCTCGGTTTTCTGACCGGCGTCGGCCGGACCAGCCGGCTCAAGAGCCTCAGATTACCCATCGTGTTCTACGTGGATTTGGTGCGCGGGACACCTTTTCTGGTCCAGGTTTTCGTCATCTTTTTCATCCTGCCCGAATGGGGCATTCAACTGGAGCCCTTCCCGGCGGCCATCGTGGCCATGACGGTCATGGGCGGCGGGTTCATCTGCGAGATCGTGGCCGCGGGCATCGAGGCGGTGCCCAAGGGGCAGCGCGAGGCGGCCACGTCCACCGGCCTGAGCCGCTTCCAGCAGCTCCGCTACGTCATCATGCCCCAGGCCATGCGCACCATCCTTCCGCCGCTGGTGGGGCAATACGTCCTCCTCATCAAGGACTCGTCCATCGTCTCAGTCATCGGCGTCACGGACCTGACCCGGGTGGGGTGGCTGACCGTGCAGCGCATCCCCGAGGGCATGATGGTCTTCGGCCTGGTGGGCCTGCTCTACGCCGTAGTCTGCTATCCCCTCATCCGCTTCTCCAACGTCCTGGAGAAGCGGATGCGCGTCGAGGAGACCATTTTGTGAGAGAGGTGACCCAGCACCTCGAAAGCGAATATTTTTCCGGCGGAGGTCCGGACGATGATTTCCTTTGAAAAGGTCAATAAATGGTTCGGCGACCTGCACGTTCTCCAGGACATCGATCTTCACGTCACGCCCGGGGAGGTGGTCGTCGTCTGCGGCCCCAGCGGTTCGGGCAAGAGCACCCTCATCCGCTGCATCAACCGCCTCGAGCCCATCCAAAAGGGACGGCTCATCGTCGACGGGATGGACGTTCACGAGTCTCGAACCAACATGACCAGGCTCAGGGCCGAGATCGGCTTCGTCTTCCAGTCCTTCAACCTCTACCCCCACATGACCGCCCTGGAGAACATCACCCTCGCCCCCATAAAAGTCCGCAAAATGAAGCACAGCGAGGCCGAGAGGCTGGGCCTGAAGATCTTGGAGCGGGTCGGCCTCCAGGACAAGGCCCATTCTCATCCGGCCCAGCTTTCCGGCGGGCAGCAGCAGCGGGTGGCCATCGCCCGGGGGCTGTGCATGCAGCCCAAGATCATGCTCTTTGACGAGCCGACCTCGGCCCTGGATCCGGAGATGATCCAAGAGGTCCTCGACGTCATGCGCGACCTGGCCCACGAGGGCATGACCATGGTCGTGGTCACCCACGAGATGGGCTTCGCCAAGGAGGTCTGCCAGCGGGTGGCCTTCATGGACGAGGGCCGGCTCATCGAGATCGCTCCGCCCCAGGAGTTCTTCTCCCGGCCCAAGAGCGAGCGGACCAAGCTCTTCTTGAGCAAGATCCTGACCCATTAGCTGAGCGGCTTCAAGGCGGTCCGGGGGCGAATTCTTCTTCAGGCGGGGCCGCTAGAAAAACCGCCCTCAAATGTCAACTTTTTCCGGCCGTTCGGGGCGGCGGGACGGCGCGAGGGAGGGCTTTTGGACATGAATCCTGAGTATTTGGTTGAAAACGCCTCGGAGATTCCCTCACCGGCCCTTCTGGTCTACGTGGACAAGGTCAGACAGAACATCCGGGCCGCCCTCGAGGTGGCCGGCTCCCCCGAGCGGCTCAGACCCCACATCAAGACGCACAAGCTGCCCCAGATCATCGAGCTGAAGAAGGAGGCCGGCATCACCAAGTTCAAGTGCGCCACCATCGCCGAGGCCGAACTCCTGGCCCGAAGCGGCGTCAGGGACATCCTCATCGCCTATCCCATCATCGGCCCCCACATCAAGCGTCTGATCAAGCTGGCCTCGACATACCCTGAGGCTGGATTCAAGGTCCTGGCCGACGACCTGAGCGCGATTGAGGACCTTTCGAGGGCCGCCTCGGCCGCCGGCTTGGTCGTGGAGGTCATGCTCGATCTAGACGTGGGCATGCACCGCACCGGTGTGGCGCCGGGAGAGGAGGCGGTGGAGCTGTACGAGGCCCTCGACCGCTGGCCCGGACTCGCCCCCGGCGGCCTCCACGGCTACGACGGCCACCTCCTCCAGACCGACCTGGCGGCGCGGGAGGAGGCGGCCGGTCAGTGCCGGGCGGCGGTGATGTCCATCAAGGGCCGGTTGGAGAAAAGGGGCCTCAGCGTGCCCCGCGTGGTCATGGCCGGAACGCCTTCGTTCCCTTGCCACGCCAAGGCCGCCGGGATCGAGCTCTCGCCGGGCACGGTCTTTTTCATGGATCACGGCTATCGCTCCCTCTTTCCGGACCTGGCTTTCGCCCCGGCGGCCCTTCTCTTGGCCCGCGTGATCAGCCGGCCGACCCCGACCCTCATCACCCTCGATCTGGGCTCCAAGGCCATCGCCGCCGATCCGGCCGGGGAGCGGGGCCAGATCTGGAACTTGGAGTATCAGGGCTTTTACCGCCAGAGCGAGGAGCACTGGACCGTCGAGGTTGCGGACAGCCGGAGGGTGAAGGTCGGTCAGGAGGTCTACGTCTTCCCGACCCACGTCTGCCCCACCTTTGCCTGGCAGCAGGAGGTCTACGCCGTCGACGGCCAGGGCCGCTGGCATGACACCTGGCCCGTGGTCGCCCGGGACCGGCGGTTGAGCCTCTGATGCCAATCACTGACCACCGGCATAGCCGGTGGTCTGAGGAAGGCCCCTAAAAGGGGC
>CAYXRH010000416.1:0-3554 GCA_964466355.1 uncultured Thermodesulfobacteriota bacterium | reverse complement strand
CCGGTTTCGGACTGACCGGTTTCGGACTGACCGCCGCCGGCGTGGCCGGGGCCAACCCCATGAAGGTGGGTCTCGAGGCTTCCAAGATAGGGCTCATCGGCTTCTTCGTGCCCTTTCTTTTCGTCTACGGGCCGGAGCTGCTCCTCATCGGCGATCCTCTGGCCATCGTGGTCACTTCCATCACCGCCATGCTGGGCTGCATCGCCATGGCCGCGGTGGTGGAAGGCTGGCTCATCCGAAAAACCACCTGGCTGGAGAGGATTCTGTTGGCCGCCACTTCCCTTTTGCTGCTCTCCCCCGGCCATTACACGGACGTGGTCGGCCTGGCCTGCTTGGCCGTGGTGGTGGTGCTCCAAAAAAAGGTCAAGCTGCACCCCAAACCGAGCAAGGCCGCGGACAAAGAGCCGGCCTCGGCGGCCGCCCGGCGCGCCGATCAGGAGGAAGTGGACCCTGAGCTTCTGGAATTCCTGCAGGAAGAGGAGCGGGAAGAAGCTGGGGCAAAAGGCGACCGGGCCGACCAGACCTGGAGGGACTACATTCTGTGGGGAGTGCTGGCCGCGACCATCGCCTCTTTCTTTATCATGGGCCAATACAACCTCCAGGTGCTTTATGTGCGCACCTGGGTCGGCTGTCTGCTCGGCTTGAGCATTATCTTGGTCTCGGCCTTCTGGGTTTTCTTTTCATCGCCCAAAGTGGCCCGAGGAGATCGAGATTGAACATCGCTGACTGTCTGCGCTTAAATGCCCAGAACAAGCCCCGCAAGATCGCTCTGCGCCAAGGGGAGACGAGCTTCACCTTTGGCCAACTCAACGAGCGGGTCAACCGTCTGGCCAACGGCCTGCTAGCCCTCGGCCTAAAAAAAGGGACGATCGTGGCCGTGATTCCACCCAGCAGCTACGAGCACCTGGAGTGCCTCTACGCCCTGGGCCGGATCGGGGCCATCACTCTGCCCCTGGATGACCGCTGGGAGAGCGGCGAAATAAAGCGGACCTTGCGGCACTTCGAGGCCGAGGCGGCCATATTCCACCCCGAAAAACTCAAGATATTCCAAGAGTTGAGGGATATCCTCCCTCGGTTGAGGGGGCCCTTGATCTGCAGCGGCGGTCTTAAGGCCAAAGGTGTCATCGATTACGAAAACCTCATCCTCGAGTCCCCGGCCCAGGATCTGGAATCAACCGCGGATGAGCATGACCCCTTTCTGATTGGGCTCTCCTCTGGCACCACGGGCGTGCCCAAGGGGGCGATGATCACTCACCGCAACATGATTTTTCGCTGGCTGGGCCAGATCGTGGAACTGGGCTTCAACGCCGCCGACACCTTCCTCAACGTCACGCCAATGCACCACGGCGGCGGCCGCTCGTTTTGCATGTGCCACCTCTTTGTCGGCGCCAGCCTTTTCATCCTCACCGGCCGCTTTGATCCCCGCCTGGCCATGGAGACCATTGCCCGCCAGAAAATCACCACCTGCTTCATGGTGCCGACCATGTACCACCGCATCCTCCAGCTTCCTCATCTGGAGGCGCACGACACCAGCAGCCTGCGAGCCCTGATCACCAGCGGCGCCCCCATTCATCGCTCTGTCCTGGAACAGATCCTAAAACGGATCACCCCCAATTTCTACAACTACTACGCCACCGTGGACGGAGGCGGCATCTCCATCTTGAAACCCCAGGACGTTCTGGCCAAGAGCGAGTCCGTGGGCCAGGGCATTTTCAACACCGAGATTCGGATCGCGGCCGACGATGGCCGGGAGGCTCTGGCCGGGGAAGCGGGGGAGGTGATGTTCCGGGGGCCGGCCACGGCTTCGAGTTACTATAAAAATCCCTCGGCCACGCGGGAATGCTTCCAAGAGGGCTGGTTTTTGCCAGGGGACCTGGCCAAGAAGGACGCGGAGGGCTTTCTTTACATCGTCGGCCGCAAGAAGGACATGATCATCCGGGGCGGGGTGAACATCTTCCCACCCGAGATCGAGGAGATTCTGGGCCACCATCCGGCCATCTACGAAGCCGCCGTGGCCGGCATCCCGGATGAGGAATACGGCGAGGAGATCGCCGCCTTCATCGTCGTCAAGCCGGGCGAGGACCTGAGCGAGGAGGAGGTCATCCGCTTCTGCAAGGAAGCTCTGGCCAGCTACAAGCGGCCCAAGGTGGTCAGGCTGGTGCCTTCCTTGCCCAAGGCCTCTTCGGGCAAGGTGATCAAAAAGGAGCTGGGGGAAGACTACCTCCAAAAGAATCGAGGGGGGGACGGGTGATGGATTTCGGCTTCAGCCAAGAGCAGAGGATGCTCCGCCAGAGCGTGATCAAGTTCATGGACAAGGAGTGCCCCCGCCCGCTCATCCGCGAGTTGGAAAAAAAGCGCCAGGCCCCGCCGGATCTGCTGAAGAAGATGGCCCGGATGGGCTGGACCGCGGCCCCCTTTCCCCGTTGCTACGGCGGCCTGGAAGGCGACTTCGTCGACGTGGCCGTCATTCTGGAGGAGTTCGGCCGCCTGGGGTTCATCGCCGCCTCCATTTATAACCGGGCGGTCCTCTTCGGGGGCATGTCCATCCTTACCTACGGCAATGAAGAGCAGAAACAGCTCCTCATCCCCCGGATATGCCGGGGCGAGATAACCTTTGCCCTGGCCCTCAGCGAGCCGGAGGCCGGCTCTGACGCGGCCAACGTCCAGACCAGCGCCGCGCCCCAGGGTGACGGCTTCATCATCAGGGGGCACAAGGTCTGGATCACCGGCGCCGACGTGGCCGACTACCTGGTGGTCCCCTGCCGCACGGACAAGAGCGCCCCCAAGCAAAAAGGCATCACCAACTTCCTGATCGAGCGGAGCTCACCGGGCGTTGAGATCAAGGTTCTGGACAAGATCGGCAACAACCTGGTCAACGCCTGCGAGATCTATTTTGATGACGTCTTGGTGCCGGCCCAGAACATGCTCGGCGGGCTGAATGAGGGCTTCAGCAACATTTTAAAGACGCTCAAGTACTCCCGTTTGGGCCTGGCCGCCTCGGCCACGGGCACCGCCCAGGCCGCGGTGGACGACGCCCTCAAGTACGCTAAGGAACGGGTTCAGTTCGACCGGCCCTTGGGCAAGTTCCAGGTCATCCGCCACCGCCTGGCCGACATGCAGATGAAGGTGGACGCCTCCCGCCTGATGGCCTTGCGGGCGGCCTGGCTGCTCTCCCAGGGCTTGCCCTGTGACCGCGAGACGGCCATGGCCAAGGTCATGGCCACCGAGACTCTTCAGGAAGTCTCTGGCCAGGGCATGCAGATTCTGGGCGCCTACGGCTACTCCATTGAGTTCGACATGCAGCGCTACTGGCGCGACGGCCGCCTCTACACCGTGGGCGAGGGAACCTCGGAGATTCAGCGGGAGATCATCGCCCGGACCTTGGGCCTGTGAGCGACCTCGGCCCCGAAAGAAGGTTTTAAAACCGGCTTTATACCAATTAGCCATCATTCAAGTAATATTTTGGTTTGGTTGTTCGAACGAATTTGAGGGTGAGGATCACAGGCCTTGGCGAGCGGAAGGAAAAGCGGCCCCGCCTAAAGAAGAATTCGACT
>CAYXRH010000415.1:0-3554 GCA_964466355.1 uncultured Thermodesulfobacteriota bacterium | reverse complement strand
GTCAACATCCTTCTGCTCATTCTGGGCTTCTTCATTCCGCCGGCGGCGGTCATTTTGATGGTCGCGCCCATGCTCCTGCCGGTCATCGAGGGCCTCGGCTTTGACCCGGTCTGGTTCGCGGTGATCATGACCGTCAATCTGGAGATCGGGCTGGTCACGCCGCCGGTGGGTCTGAACCTTTACATCGTCAAGGGCATCGCCCCGGACGTGCCCCTGTCCGAGGTGCTGTGGGGGGTGGTGCCCTTTGTCATCATCGAGGGCGTGGTCATCGCCGCGGTGTGCGCCTTTCCGGAGCTGGCTTTGTGGTTGCCGAACAAGATGATCGGCTGAATTCATTGTAGAGGTTATTCAGCCTGCGAAAACATGTCTCGGCACGATTTTGAGTATCTGATGCAGAATCGTGTTACCATGAGCCATGGCCTGGTTTGTCCTTTCCAGTCGGTGTGTTACGAGCAAGACCATCATACCGGAAGGTCAGATAAATCAGGCCATTTTCTCAACCCCTAACCGCAGAGCAATGGTGGTTGATGTAATGATTGGCCTCGGCAGGGGCCGGGCGATCCCGTGGCGGAGTCTGAGGTGGGTGAAGGCCGCGTAACCAGCCTTGAGGTGGCCGAATACGTCGCCAGCGAGCCCTTGAGCCGGGCTCAAGACATCCGCGCGGAAGTGAAGCGGTTCGCGGCCGGCCGACTTGAATTCGAGACGCTTCAAGAACGTCTCGTTGAGGAGATCTATTGGCTTCTGGTGGCCTGCGGCGCCATCGCCGTCCGGGTGGTCTGGCAGGATGAGGGCGTTTGTCAGAAGGTCGTCGGCCACCTGATCGACATCTACACCGGCTTTCACGAGGCCAGCGGCGGCGAAACCCCCTTCACGCCAAATTACGTCGTCCGGATGGCTCGCCGGGTCTCGCTCTACATCGCCCGCTTCAGCCAGGACATGTATTCCACCCCGGCCCTGGCCAAGCGACCGGTGGCCCGGTTCGATGCGGCCATGGCCGGCCTGGCCCATCAGGCCCGGCTGAGCGTCATCGGCCGACCAATGGTCATCAAAGGCGGCTCAGACATGGGGCGGCGGAGCGAGGCCATCGAGCTGGAGGCTTTTTTATTTAAACTCATCAGCCGCTTCACCGTCCATTTCATGGAGCACTTTCGAGGGTTGAAAAAAGAGTCCGTCTTGAAAATTTCAAGGCAGCCCCTCGAGGAGGTGGCCAAGGAAGAGTCATGAAACCGGTCGAGTGCTTGTATCCCGGTACGAATTGCTTTTTCTGCGGCCGAGACAATCCCCGCGGGCTGAAGCTGACCTTTGCCGAGACCGAGGCCGAGCCCCCGGAGCTGGTCTGTGAATTCAGGCCAGATGAGAATCTGGTCGGCCTGGGGCGGGTTCTTCACGGCGGCATCCAAGGCGGCCTCTTTGATGAGATCATGGGCTGGACGGCCCACCGCCTCAGCGGCCAGAAGGGTGTCACCCGACGTCTGGAGATCGATTTTGAGCGGCCGCTTTACGTCGGACAAAAGATCGAGGTCAGATGCCGGATCGAGACCGTCGACGGCCCCGAGGTTCACCTCTCCGCCGAGATCAAGGACGAGAAAGGCCGCGTGTCCACGCGAGCCCGGGGGGTCTATCATTTGGTCGACGAGGCGCGGTTCTGGCGGATCGTCGGCGGGGTTGATCAAACGAAGACAGGGGAGGAAGGCCTTTGGCCAGCCGATTCATAGACTTAAGCCACGTCATTCATGACAACCTCTCCGTCTTCCCCGGACTGCCGCCGCCGAAGATCCGGCCTCTCTTTGACCACCGAGCCTCGCGCTCATTTTACGATTCCGAGGCCGAGTTCTGCGTGAACAAGATAGAGATGCCCGGCAGCTGCGGCACCTATCTCGACGCTCCCTTCCACCGCTTCGAAGACCTGGCCGATTTGAGCCAGATTCCTCTCTCCGCCGTGGCCGGGCTGGACGGGCTCGTCTTGAAAGGACGGGGCGAACCGGACCGGCCGGTGGCCATCGAGGTCAGAGAGGAGGAGCTCGTCAAGCGGGCGGTTCTGGTCTCGACCGGCTGGGACGAGCGCTGGGGCCAGGAGGGCTATTGGCGGCCGAGCCCTCATCTCAGCCTGGAGTTCGTGGAGCGGTTGGTCAAGACCAAGGCCAGGCTGGTGGGGGTTGACTTCGGCAACGTGGATGACCAAAAGGATTTGTCCCGGCCGGTCCACACCAGGCTCTTGAAAGCCGGCGTCTTGATCGTCGAAAACCTGACCGGGCTGGACAAGCTGCCCCGCTCGGGTTTTAAATTCTACGCCGTGCCCTTGCGGATCGAAAAGGGCGCCTCCTTTCCGGTGCGGGCCTTTGGGGAGGTGGAGGAGTGAGGCGAGTGGACTAGGGCAACCCGAAGCAATATCGACGACCATATAGGCAGATGAAACCAAGGTAGCCCGTTTCTATTAACACTGTGCGCGGACGTGTTGAGCTATGTATGGTTGAGTCGAGAGACGCTGCCCTTGCTTTCACTGGACAAGACAGCTATAGAGAACACTAGAGCACAAATTGGGTCTGAATAAACGTGTTCGTTTAGGCTGAAGTCGCCCAAGTCTCGGGAGGCAAAAAAATGAATAGCTCCCTGCTAACAATCAGCCAAATTTCGAGACTAACAAATCCGCTCCAACCGCTCATTGATAGGTTGCAATTCGTGAATCAGTCTATTAGCGAGATTTGCCAGCTATATATGGAAACACGTGAAATAGTCATGGAAAAATCCCAATCTTTCATGACCCCCATGCAGCCGATTATTGATCTTCAAAACCACCTTGACATGTTCTTGGGTGCTTCTCCGACTCAAACTTTAAGTTATTTGGCAGATTCAACATCAGCACTGACTGAGTTGGTAAATGAGGTCGAATTTCTACAGCAGGGGTGGATAAAAGCTGCGGATGCTGCTGCCTTATCTGCAAATACAATGAAAGTTCGGCAGACTGCCGTAAAAGAATTGTCCAAAAGGATAGTATCCATTGATCAAATTACCCGTTCAGTCGGACCCACATACCGCGCGTACAATGAAGCTGAGGCGGAAATTTCAGCTTATAGGCGCAACGAAAGCGAAGCGTCCCGGGCCTATGGCTTAGTGGAGACAGCCCTGGATCAATCTGAAGAACTCGTCGGTTCAACAAACCAATATTTTGGAGAGAATCGTCCTTATTACAGATGGGTTCTGCAGCGGCGGCTCCGGTCCCGCAAGGCACTTTTAAAGACTGTCGAGGATCTTCAAGGAAAGGAATTGATTCTTACACTACACGTCAAACGCGGCGAAATGACACTACATCATTGCTCGGCCGCAGCCATCAGCTCAGGCAATCAATTGGTCCAAGAACTATTTGAACCTGTAGTCCGCTCGTCAATAAAGAAAGAACTTGCTCCCTATAGACATGTCCTAAATAGACTCGAAAAGCTTTCCACTCCTGGTACCTTTGTCGAAATGATAAAGGAGTTCGCTGTGGAGGTTACAACTAGCGACCGGGACAAGTTTTGCCGTACCCCTGGGGTCAAATTTAGAAGTAACACCGAGTC
>CAYXRH010000414.1:0-3559 GCA_964466355.1 uncultured Thermodesulfobacteriota bacterium | reverse complement strand
GCGTTGCCCGAGGCGGCGATGTCGGTGATGACCCGCTCCAGGAAGGAGGCGTATTTTTTCTCATCAAAGTGGACCGACTCGGAGCTGGAGAGGAGGCGGGCGATGTAGTTCTTGGTCACCAGCCCGGAGAGGAAGCGCATCAGGGGGTCACCAGACTCCTTTTCCAGGGACTCGAGCCAATCCACCGACACCTCGGCCGCTTCGGCCACCTGGGTGAGGACGACCTCGTCAATGAGCTGAAAGCCCAGGCTCTGGGCCACCATCTCCCCCAGGGTCCGACCTCCGGCTCCAAACTGTCTGGAAATGCTCACCGCGGTCACGATCCACCTCCCCTCGCTCCCCAGCCAATCTTGATCAGGTTGACCAAACCAAAGCCAAGTTTAAAATATACTGCAAAGACCCAATTCCAACAATCAGTGACACATTCCTTAAATGAGCATAGTACGGCTCTCAAGGCGGTGTCAATAATGCCGCCTCGCCTCAAGCGTCATCGAGACCGACTTGAGCCAGGTCGTACTCCTTGATCTTGTTTTGCAGGGTCTTGCGGGTGACGCCGAGCTGTTTGGCCGCCTGGGTGCGGTTGCCCTTGGTCTGGACCAGAGTCCACCTGATCAAGACCTCCTCGGCCTCCTTGAGGGTGCCGCCCGGCTTGAACCAGCCCCCGGTCTCGCCGGCCTTGATCTCTGGTGGAAGCTCCACCGGGCTGATCCACTCGCCCGGACACAGAACCACCGTTCGTTCGACCACGTTGGCCAGCTGCCGGACGTTGCCCGGCCAGTCGAAGGCGGCCAGGGCCCGCAGGGTTTCAGGGGTGAAGCCCTTGACCTGACGGTTGTTCTTTTCATTGGCCAGGTTGAGGAAATGCTCGGCCAGAAGGGGGACGTCCTCGATGCGCTCCCTCAAGGGCGGCAGCTTCAGGGCGACGACGTTGAGGCGGTAGTAGAGGTCCTCCCGGAAGCGGCCGGCCGCCACCTCCTCGGCCAGATCGGAATTGGTCGCGGCGATGACCCTGACGTCCACCTTGAGCGGCTTGTCCACGCCCAAGGGTTCGATCTCCTTTTCCTGGAGCACGCGCAAAAGCTTGGCCTGGGTGGTCGGGGGCATGGAGCCGACCTCGTCCAGGAAGATGCTCCCGCCCTGGGCCGAGGCGAACCGGCCGGGGCGGTTTTGGAGGGCCCCGGTGAAGGCCCCTTTTTTGTGGCCGAAGAGCTCAGCTTCGAGGAGGGTGTCGGGCAGGGCGGTGCAGTTGACCTTGACGAACGGCCCGCCACGGCGGGGGCTGTTGTTATGGATGACGTTGGCCGTGATCTCCTTGCCCGTTCCACTCTCGCCCAGGATCAGAACCGAGGCCTCGGCCGGAGCGATGAGGCGCAGCTCGTCCACCAGGGCCAGGATGGCCTGGCTGCGGCCGATGAAGCCTTTGAAGTCAAAGCGCTCCTTGAGCCTTTCCAGATGGGAGCGGTTTTCCTCGGCCAGGCTTCTGACCACCAGGGCCTTGTCGACCTTGATGACCAGCTCCTCGGCGTCCAGGGGCTTGGTCAGATAGTCCCAGGCCCCGGCTTTGAGGGCCTGGACCGCGTCCTGAATGGAGCCAAAGGCGGTCATCATGATCACCGGCAGCTCGGGCTGGCTTTCCTTGAGCTTGACCAAGGCCTGCTGGCCGTCCAGGACCGGCATGCGCACGTCCATGAGGACCAGATCGACCGGCTCTTTGGCCGCCGCCTCCAGGCCTTCTCGTCCGTCGGCCGCTTCGACGACCTCGTGACCGGCTTCCTTGAGATGAAGGGCGATCATCAGACGGTGAGCCGGTTCGTCGTCAACGATGAGGATGCGGTGGGTTCGCGCCATCTGTGGCCTCCGGATCTGCCGGCAGCTCGAGTTCAAAGATAGCCCCCCCGGGCCGGTCTTTCAATTCCAGGCGGCCGCCGTGCTCTTCGATGATGCGCTGGCTGATGGCCAGGCCCAGACCAGAGCCTTTGGCCTTGGTGGTGTAGAAGGGGTCGAAAATGTGGCTTTGGGCCTCCGCGGGCACGCCGGGGCCGTCGTCGCTGATTCTCAGCCGCGCCCCGGGCCCCGAGGCTCTGGTGGCCAGCTCCACCCGCGCCGCCCCGGACTCGACGGCGTTGAGGACCAGATTGATGATCACCTGGGTCACCTGGTCGCTGTCCATGGAAACTTGGGGGAGGCTCTGATCCAAATCAAGGACCAGCGCCACCCCGGCCGCTCGGGCTTGATCCTTCATCAAGTCAGCCACCTTGGCCGCCAGGTGGTTCAGGTCGCCGGGGGCCAGAAGGGGCGGCTTGGGCCGGGCGTAGGCCAACAGGTCGTTGATGACGCGGTTGAGGCGGTCGGCCTCGCTGATCATCACCCGGGCGTATCCCGCTTCGTCAGACCCGGCCGGGAGGCGATTGTGGAGGTACTGGGCCAGGCCTCTGATGGAGCTCAAGGGGTTGCGGATCTCGTGGGCCACTCCGGCCGAGAGGCGGCCCAGGGCGGCCAGGCGCTCGGATCGTTCGAGGCGCTCCTCCAGGCGTTTGACCTCTCTGAGGTCACGCAGGAGGAGGATGAAGGCCGTCGGATCGTCCGGGGCCGGATTGAGGCGCACGGCCGAGAGGGCCACGGGGATCTTTTGGTCTCCGATCAACAGCACCGTCTCATCATCAGTGAGGGTGAGGTTGGGCTCGAGGGCCTTGATCTTGGCCATCAGCTCGCCGCTGAGGACCTCGGTCAAGAACTCCTTGGTCTCTTGGTCTGGTTTGAGGCCCCAAATCCGCTTGGCTTCGAGGTTGGTGGTGATGACGCGGCCCCTCAGGTCGGCGCTGACGAGTCCGGCCGGCATCTCCTCGACGAGGTGGCCGGTGGTCAGCTTCAGTCGGGCCAGGAGGCGCCGGTTGTGGAAGAAAAGGAGAACCCCCAAGAGGGCCAGGACGCTGACAAAGATGGCCGTCCCGGCCAGGAGGGCCTGGCGGAGTTCGGCGCCTCGGGCGGCCCGATATTCATCCAGGGGCAGGATGACCAGGCCGAGGCGGGGCTCCAGCTCCTGGGGCGTGCTCCACTTGGGGCGGTGAGGGCCAAAGGGCATCAAGGGCCTGAAGAGTCGGCCGACCATGAAGCCGTCCTTGGTGAAGGTGCTGAAAGCGGGCCGGGCCAGGGACCAGTATCTCTTGGCCTCGGGCTCGACGGCGCCGACCCGCTCGGGGTCGGAGTGGACCAGGACGAGGCCGTTCCCATCCAGAAGAACGACGCGGACGACCAATCCGACCCGGTCCATCTCCTCGGCCAGAAACTGAAGCCGCTCCTCCGAGGAATGCTGCCGCATGCGCATGCCGGCCCGGGAAGCCGCCTCAAAAGAGCTCAGCAGGAAGGCCCCCTGCTTGGTCAAGGAGACTTCCCACAAGCGCTTGTTCTGCTCGAGGCGGTTGACGGTCATGACCGTGAGCAGGCCGAGGAGGACCAGGCCCCCCAGCACAACGGTCAGGAGCGAGAGTTGATGCTTCACCAGCCCCATTGAACCACAACCGTTCCTTTATTAACAAGAGCGGCCGGGGCGCCTCGAGGC
>CAYXRH010000413.1:0-3570 GCA_964466355.1 uncultured Thermodesulfobacteriota bacterium | reverse complement strand
CTTCCTCCATCGGGGGGCCGATAAAATCCGGGCTGAGCGTATCTTTCAAATGCGCCACCCGACTCATCTCCCTCATAAGTAAAGAGGCGCTTCCCCCTTGGGGGAAGCGCCTCTTTACAGATCAATCCAATTTTCAGAACAGACCGGTCACTTTGCCGGAGTTGACGTCCACGTCCACGCGGCGGTAGGCCGGATTGGAGCCGGTGCCGGGCATGAGGCTGATGGCCCCGGCCACGGGCACCACGAAGCCGGCGCCGCCGTAAATCAGAATGTCGCGCACGAACAGCCGCCAGCCCTTGGGCACGCCCTTGATGTTGGGGTTGTCGGTCAGGGAAAGGTGGGTCTTGACCATGCAGGTGCCCAGCTTGGCCACCTCGGGGTCGGCCTCCATGGCCTTGGCCTTTCTCTCGGCCTCGGGCGAGTAATCGACCCCGTCCGCGCCGTAGACCTTGGTGGCGATGAGCTCAATGCGCTTCCTCAGCGGTGTCTCGATCTCGTAAAGAAGCTTGAACTCGTTGGGTTCGTTGACGGCGTCCATGACGGCGTCGGCGAACTCCAGGGCGCCCTCGCCGCCCTTTTCCCAGTGGTGGGAGACGGCCACTCGGGCTCCGGCCGCTTCGGCCAACTGGCGGACTTTTTTGATCTCATTTTGGGTGTCGGTGTGGAAGGTGTTGATGCAGACCACCGGATTGATGCCCGCCGAGCGCACGGTGTTGATGTGGTGGACCAGGTTCTCGCAGCCCTTCTCGACCCACTCGACGCTCTCTCGGCCGTACTCCGCGGGCATGGGCTTGCCCGGCACCGGAATGGGCGCGCCGCCGTGGCACTTCAGGGCCCTGATGGTGGCCACGATGACCGCGCAGTGAGGCGTCAGGCCGGAGAAGCGGCACTTCAAGTTCCAGAACTTCTCAAACCCAATGTCCACGCCGAAGCCGGACTCGGTGATGTGAATGTCGGACAGCTTGAGGGCCACGCGGTCGGCGATGATGGACGACTGGCCGATGGCGATGTTGGCGAAGGGGCCGGCGTGGACGAAGACCGGCTGGCCTTCCACGGACTGGAGCAGGTTGGGTTTGATGGCTTCGACCATCCAGGCGGTCATGGCCCCGCCGACCTCCAGGTCAGCCGTGGTGACCGGCTTGCCTTTCTTGTCATAGGCGACCACGATCCGATCGAACCGCTGACGCATGTCGTTCAAGTCCTTGGCCACGGCTAAAATGGCCATCACCTCGGAGGAGACGGCGATGCCGAACTTGGACTGCATGGTGAAGCCGTCCATGCGGCTGCCGAGGCCGATGATGATGTTTCGCAAGGTCTGGGCGCAGAAGTCGATGATCCAGCCCATCTCGACGTTGGTCGGGTCGATGTTGAGACGGCGCATGCCCGAAAGCCGCTCAAGCTGCTCGTCGTCGTAGTTGCGCTCGTGCTGCATGCGCGAGGTCAAGGCCACCATGGCCAGGTTGTGGGCGTTCATGATGGCGTTGATGTCGCCGGTGAGCCCCAAAGAAAATGGGGTCAGGGGGATGCACTGGGCCAGGCCGCCGCCGGCGGCCGAACCCTTGATGTTCATGGTCGGTCCGCCCGAGGGCTGGCGGATGGCCGCGGTGACCTTGATGCCGCGCTTGCCCAGGCCCTCCACCAGGCCCATGGTCGAGGTGGACTTGCCCTCGCCCAAGGGGGTGGGGGTGATGGCCGTGACGTCGACGTACTTGGCGTCCGGACGATCCTTAAGGCGCGCCAGAACCTTCTGGTAGTCGATCTTGGCCACGTGGTGGCCGTAGGGCAGCAGCTCCTCTTCGGTCAGGCCCAGCTCGTCGCGGAGCTGGTAAACAGTTTTCATGGTGGCTTCAGCCGCTTCAGCGATTACCCAGTCCGGGTTTTTGGTCGGATCAGGAAGAGCCATAAGTTTCCTCCTTCAAGGATATGGGTGGTCTCGCGACCGGTTTAAAAAGTCCCCCGAGGCCGTCCGGGCAATGCCTTAAGGGGCCTCTAAATGCTCATAGAATGGAGCAAATTATTCGCTTGAGCCAGGCGGCACAAACTGCCGACTCCGGCCGGGTTATTAGCACAATTAACCCAGCCAAGTCAAGCCGATAGAAAAGTCAATGCTCGGTCAGCTTGAAAAACAAGCCCTGGTGAGTTTTTTTCTCGTCTCCTTTGAGCGGGCGTCACGCCCCGGAATCTTCACCAGGAGGCTGATTGGGGTGCGCCGGTAGGGGCTGAGGCTTGGTAGACCAAAAGTGTGTCCCTGACAAGGGCGACCTTGTTTGGCTCAATTTAACTTGAGAATTCTCCGTACTTTGCTACAGAGGGAGGTTCATTCACGACATCAACCGTACCTTTCTTTTTAGTTGCCTGAAGCAAATAAATTATGTACACTGGCAACTATATTGAGGTTTCTATGACAGAACAAAGTTTTGAAGACCGCATCAGCGCCGTGCGAAGCTTCAACCGCTTCTTCACGCGGCAGATCGGCGTTCTGCGTGAAGGACTGCTCCACAGCCCCTATTCCCTCACCGAGTCACGTCTCCTGTACGAGCTCGCCCATCGCCACAACCTGACCGCCTCGGAACTGGTCCGGGAGCTCGGGCTCGACCCAGGGTATCTGAGCCGCACGCTGTCGCGTCTGGAACGGCAAGGGCTGATCAAAAAGGTCCGTTCAAGGGAGGACGGACGCCAGCGCCTTTTGCACCTGACCCCTCAAGGCGAAGAGTCCTTTGCCCTGATCAACAAGCGCTCGCGCGACGAAGTGGCTGAAATGCTTGGCGACCTGTCCGAAGGAGAGCAGCAACGCCTCCTCGAAGCCATGGAGACCATCAAAGGGATTCTGGGCCAAGGCTTCAAGTACTCTGAACCCTTTCTCCTGCGGCCCCACGAACCCGGTGACATGGGCTGGGTCACCCATCGCCACGGCGTCCTCTACGCCCAAGAGTACGGTTGGGACGAACGCTTTGAAGCCCTGGTGGCGCAGATCGTGGCGGATTTTGTGAACAACTACAACCCCCGTAAAGAGCGCTGCTGGATCGCCGAGATGAACAACCAGATCGTCGGCTCGGTGTTTGTGGTCAAAGCCAGCGACACGGTGGCCAAGCTCCGTCTCCTCCTGGTCGAGCCCAAGGCTCGCGGTCTTGGCCTGGGCGCCCGCCTGGTGGATGAGTGCGTTCGCTTCGCTCGACGGAGCGGTTACCAGACCCTCACGCTTTGGACCAACAGCATTCTCCATGCCGCCCGGCGCATCTACGAGAAGGCCGGCTTCGTGCTGGTCAATGAAGAAGAGCATCACAGTTTCGGTCACGACCTGGTCGGGCAGTACTGGGAGCTTGGCTTGTGAGATCGGGGCCGGCGGATGGAATGTCCCAGGCATAGGCCAAGCAACTACAGCCTCGCCGAACTAAGTATCACTGTGGCTCGGCCGGGGCGGCGGTCTGCTGACGGCTCACAAGTCGCCCATTTCGGGCGAAAAATAAAGATATCGCCGAATCAGGTTCGTCTTGTTCCTCCTCAAGCCGATTCGATGAGGGATAGGGAATAACATCGTATCCCCCTTGGTGTTGTTTTGTAATATTTTTT
>CAYXRH010000412.1:0-3571 GCA_964466355.1 uncultured Thermodesulfobacteriota bacterium | reverse complement strand
CTGGGGTTCTTTAACCCTCGCCATTTGGCGGGCCGTCCTTGGCCCGCTATTGAGAGTGTTTTTCAACGCGCTCTCAATCTTAAAGAACCGATCAGCTCCGAGGCGCGCCAGGCGGAGCATAATGAAAAAAGGGACGGGTAGCAAAAAAAATGATGCTAAAATGAAACCGTGGTGAAGCCGCGTTTTGGTTCGAGAACCAGAGGCGAGGTTTGCTTTGGTCGGGATGGCGGCCTCGAGGTGGCAGTGATTGAAGAATGCCAGGAGGTCAAGAGCCTAGTCGAGGAGGGCGGCCGTCACGCCGAAGCCGACCCCGACGCCTTAAAGTTATTTTTGATCTGATATAATTTTCTTGTCAAGGAAATCGTGGGGTCTTGAATCAAGGGTCTTGAGGGTAAAGGGTTTAGGCTTTGGCCCTAGTCTCGCCTCCCTCAAGCGGTCTAGATAGACCAGTTAAGGGACGCAAAACTGGGTCTTCAGGGGCGGCCGGAGAGCCGCGGCTGTTTTGATCCTCGGGGCTGGCTTTAAGAAAATGCCCCTTTAAACCCTTCAACGATGACTTGTTGATAAGCCGAGGGCTTGACTAATTAATCACAACTCATGTATACTTCCAATGACAACTTTTTATTCAATCCGAGCCGGCCGGTGAAGAGCAAACGGACATTTTTCGCCTCAGCGAGGGCGGACGAGGGGCCCCTCAGCGCCTCGGAGACAATGGCGAGGCTTCGCCGAAGCCTCAAGACCAGACCTCGGGATCTGCTCCTCTTTGATTTGGCCGTTCACACCGGGGCCAAGATGACGGCTCTGCTTCAACTGAAGGTCAAAGACCTGGCCGGGCTGCAGGTGGGGGATAAACTGCCCCTGGGGCAAGGTTTTCCGGGCACCCCCGAGTCTTTGGTCATGAACGAGAGCGTCTGGGGAGCCTTGAACGTTTATCTGAACCGGGACGCCTTGGAGCCCCAGGACTATCTGTTCAAGTCCCGCAAGGGCTCTAGGCCCCTGAATCTGTCCAGCGTTTCGCACATGGTCAGGCGCTGGTTTGAGGGGGCGGGACTCGAGGCCTCGTCCGGAGCGCGGTCCTTGCGGCGGATGGGGGAAGCCGTTCATCGAGGCGACCCGGGGCTCGGCGAAGAGGAGAGGGCCGGGGCCCTCAAACCCATTGAGACGGCCACTTTGCAGGAGACGGTCTACAAGGAGCTTTTGAGGGCCATCGTCTCGGGCCGGATGCCGCCCGGAGAGAAACTGGTCATCGAGAGGCTGGCCCGGCGGATGCAGGTCAGCCCCATGCCGGTCAGGGAGGCTTTGCGCCGGCTCGAAGCCGGCGGCTTCGTCACTTCCCAGACCAGGCGCAGCTGCGTCGTCAACGAGTTGTCCCGGGAGAATCTGGAAGAGATTCTCAAGATCCGCCTGGTTCTCGAATCCATGGCCGCGGAATTGGCCGCCCGCCAGCGAAGTGAGAAGGCCCTGAAGCGTCTGAGCGTCATCCACCAGCAATTCGTCCGCCTCGGCCGCGACGCCGAGACGGCCAACGCGCTCAACCGGGAGTTTCACCACACCATCTACCGCCAGGCCAGGATG
Source organism: uncultured Thermodesulfobacteriota bacterium (assembly GCA_964466355.1). Taxonomy (GTDB): domain Bacteria; phylum Desulfobacterota; class Desulfarculia; genus CAYXRH01. Next base: position 1,996 of record CAYXRH010000412.1, on the reverse strand, counting down.
CCCATCCTGCAGCAGGTCATCGAGGGGTTGTGGGACAGAATCAGCCCCTATCTGATCATCCTCATCCGCGAGACCGAGGAGTTCAACCTGGAGGCCTTCAAGCACTATCACCAAAAAATGCTGGAGGGCATGAGACGAAAAGACCCCCAAACGGTCCGCCAGTGGCTCGAGGCCGACCTCACCGAGGCGGCCAGGGTGGTCAGCCTCCGCTTCGCCTCCCGAAAATGAAGCGAGCCTTAGTCCTGTCCGAACCCTCGACCTGAAGTGAGAACAACCAACCAAAATTACACCTTTGAATGCAACTTGGTCTCAGGCCTAAAAAAGCCGGCCCGGAAGCGAGCCTTGAGAATGCCCGGACCAGTGAGATGAAGCGAGGGCAGCCAATCTCAACCACGCTTTTTGTGAGGCGTAATTGAAAAAGGCCTGGACGGCCTTTTTCAACAGTCTCATATTAGGAACCGTCATGGAGCCGAGTCAGATCGCCGCAGGGGTCTTCGTCGTCGGCGGGCCAGAGGTGAGTGATCCCAGGGATTGCCTCTGTTATCTGGTCAAGGGCCCCCGGGCCCGGGTTCTCATCGACTGCGGGGCCGGACCCAGCGCCGGGCTCATTTCAAACCTGGCCTCAAAGGCCGGCCGCGGAGCGCCGACCGACCTCCTGCTGACCCACGCCCACATCGACCACGTCGGCGGAGCGGCCGAAGTGCGTCGGCTGACAGGTTGCCGGGTTTTCATTCACCAGGCCGAGGCCGAGGTGCTGGCCCAGGGCGACGCCCAGCGCAGCGCCGCGACGTGGTACGGGCTTGACTTGAAGCCGTGTCCGCCGGACGAGGTCTTCAGCGGCGACGCGGCCCTGGACCTGGGCCAGGGGAGGATTCTGCACGTCATTCACACCCCCGGCCACACTCCGGGCTCAATGAGCGCCTGGTGCCTCGCCTCGGGCCTCGAGGTCCTCTTCGGCCAGGACATTCACGGTCCTTTCAGCCCCAGCTTCGGCTCGGACGTCAACCTGTGGGCCAAATCCATGGCCCGGCTTCTGGCCCTGGAGGCGGACGTTCTGGCCGAAGGCCACTTCGGCGTCTTTCAGCCGGCCGAGGAGGCGAGGGCCTTCATCGAGGCCCAGTTGGCCGCTCAAGGCTTCCGGCCGGGGCGAGGTGGGGGCCGAGAAGGATGAAATGTCCCTTCTGATCGTCAACTGCCTGTTGAACGAGCGTCTGGCCCAAGACTTCAACCAGGCCGCGCGCCGATTTGTAAAGCTCAGCCGGCCAGGGCTCGACCTGGCCATCCAGAGGGCCGGCGAGCGGCGTTTGGCCGGCCAAAGCGCCCAGAGGTTCACCCATCTCATAATCTCGGGCTCCGAGGCTTCAGCCTTGGATGACAACCCCTGGGACCAAAGCCTCATCGACCTCGTCCTGGCCTTCATTGAAGAAAAGAGGGCCGTGCTGGGGATCTGCTACGGGCATCAATTCATCGTCAGGGCCTTGCTCGGCAAGGATCACCTCAGAAAGCGCTTTTGGCGGGTGTGGGGATGGCTGGCCGTGCCCCTTAAAACCAACGCCTTGTTCGACAACCTCCGAGAGGCGGTCTTTGTGGTGGTCAATTCTGATGAAGTATTTGATTTGCCGGAAAATTTTGAAATAATCGCCTCCGCGGACCACTGCCCTGTCATGGCTTTTCAATACGATTGCCGCCCGGTGTGGGGCGTGCAGTTTCATCCCGAGTACGACCTCGAGGAGGCGAAGTCAGTCTTCAAGGTCGTCACGGACGGCCAGGACGAGGGCGGCTTTGAATTTCGCCGCGAATTGAGGCACAAGGCCCAGTGGCGGCAGAACATGAATCTGTTTAGGAATTTTTTGGCGAGCGGAAGGAAAAGCGGCCCCCTCGGAGAAGAATTCGGCTCAAGTACGTCCGAACCCTTGACCTGAAAAGAGAACAACCAACCAAGATACTAATTGAACAAAGTAAACCACCGGCTATGCCGGTGAGAATTTACGAGGCT
>CAYXRH010000411.1:0-3623 GCA_964466355.1 uncultured Thermodesulfobacteriota bacterium | reverse complement strand
ACGTCGATGCCCGAGGTGTCCTGGAACCAGATGATGGGGATGCGGTCCCGGCCGCAGAGGGTGACGAACTCGTTGAGCTTGATCAGGCCCTGACGGTAGAGCTTGCCGCCGATGCCCATGTACTCCTTGGTGTACTCGGGGTAGTCCTTGCCCAAGAAGCCCTGGCGGTTGCCGATGGCCCCGCACAAGAAGCCGTTGACTTTGACCAGGCCGGTGTAGACCTCTGGTCCGTAGTCGGGCCTGAACTCCAGGTGTTCAGAGCCGTCCACCAGCCGGGCCAGGACGTTGTCAAAGTCATAGACCATCTTCTGGTTGAAGGGCACGATGTAGTCGATCTCGGCCGGATCGAGGGCTGGTTCGGCCGGATCGGCCACCCGGAAGAAGCGGGGGTTGTAGGCCGGCATCTCGGCCATGTATTCCTTGAGTCCGTCCAGAACACCCTCTTCGGTCTCGTAGACCCGCCTGAAAAACCCGGTCTCGTCGTAGTGGATCGGCACCGAGCCGGGCGGGACCTGCTTGAAGTGCCGCGTGGCCTCGATGATCTGCTCGGCCCCTTCGAGGTCAAAAAAGCCCTTGGGCGACATGCCGCTGACGATGCCGCCGCCGCCCACGGCCATGTTGGCGTCCTTGTGGGCGAAAAGGATCGTCGGCGAGATGGCTTGGTAGCCGCCGCCGGCCGGGTTGGTGCCGTAGACGCCGGCCAGGATGGGTAGGCCCAGCTTCTCCAGCTCGGCGTGGCGGAAGAAGGTCGTGCCGTTGCCGCGACGGTCGGCGTAGACCTCCTGCTGCTCGGTCAGCTTCACTCCGGAGCAGTTGACCAGCCAGACCAAGGGCAGGTGAAGCCGCTTGGCCAGATCGGTCACCCGGAGCTGATTCTCGGCCTGGCCCGAGATCCAGGCCCCGGCGATGACCTTGTTGTCAAAGCCGGCCAGGACGCACCACTTGCCCGAGATGCGAGCCAGACCGTCGATGACGCCGGTGGTCCCTTCCTCGTTCTCCCGGGGGTTGTAGAGGGTGTGCAAGGGGTGGAAGGTGCCCTCGTCGACGAGGTATTCGATGCGGTCCCAGACGGTCATCCAGCCCCGGGCGCGGACCTTGTCGGCCGGCAGGCCGGCGTTCTTGACCTTGTTCACCTCATCGTCCACCTTGGCCTCGACCTCATTGATCTGAGCCTTGTTCTCGGCCATCTTCTCCTTGGCCCTGTCGGCGAGGGGCTTGCCCAAGGGGTCCATTTTCTTGAAATAAACGGGCATGGAGTAGTCAGACATTGCTCATCTCCCCAGTTTTCATCGATTTGCTTTACGGTAACCCAGGGCGTCCAAGGCGACGATCCACTTGCAGATGTTGGCCGAGCCCTCGACCATGTAATACGTCGGCGCGTCGCGGAAGTAGCGGGCCACCGGGTACTCGGTGGAGTAGCCGTAGGCGCCCAGGATGCGCATGGCGTAGTTGGCCGCCTTGGTGGCGATTTCGCCGGCCAGATACTTGGCCATGGCCACTTCGAGGGTGTTGCCCAGGTGGCCTTGATCCTTCTGCCAGGCCGCCTTGTAGACCATCAGCCGGGCGGCCTCGATCTCGCAGGCCAGCTGGGCGATCATGTCCTGGTTCATCTGGAATTGGCCGATCTGCTGGCCGAACTGTTCGCGCTGAGTGGCGTACTGGATGATGGCGTCCAGGGAGGCCTGGGCCACGCCCACCCCGCCGGCCGCGGCCGAGAGGCGGGTCTGGTTTAAGGACGAGAAGACGATCCTGGCCCCGTCGCCGGGTTTGCCGAGGATGTTCTCCTTGGGCACCTTGGTCTCTTCGAGGTAGATCTCGCCCGTGGGCGAGGAGCGCGAGCCCATCTTGTCCAGGTCGGTGGTGGTTATGCCGTTGAAGTTCTTGGGCTCAATGACAAAGGCTGACAGGCCCTTGGTCTTGGCCTCCTTGTCGGTGTAGGCGTAAAAGATGAGCACGTCAGCCACCTGGGCGTTGGAGATCCAGGTCTTGGAGCCGTTTAAAAGCCAGTGGTCGCCCTTGTCCTCGGCCGTGGACTTCATGCCCATGACGTCTGAGCCGGCGTTGGGCTCGGTGATGCCGAAGCCGCCCATGTGTTCGGCTGAGACGAGCTTGGGGATGTACTTGGCCTTGAGCTCATCCGAGCCGTAGCGAAAGATGGTGTAGGCGCAGCCGAGCATGTTCATGTTGATCTGGACCCGAAGCGAGGACGAGCCCCGGGCGATCTCCTCGGTCAGGATGGCCGCGGCCAGGTGGCCCATGTCGTTGCCGCCGTACTCCTCGGGGATGGTGCAGCCGAAGAAGCCCAGTTCGGCCATGGGTTTGATGACCTCTTCGTAAGGGAGGTAGTGGTTCTCGTCCCACTCGTCGGCTTGGGGGGCGATCTTCTCGGCCACGAAGTCGCGGGCCATTTCCCGGAGCATCTGGTGCTCTTCGGAGAGTTCAAAATCCATTTCCTCCTCCTCGCTCAAAAGGCGTCCCGTGTGGCGGGCGTCCGGTGAAATTTTCCTTGGCCAAACCCGGTCAGCGCAGGACGTGCCGGGCGATGATCATTCTCTGGACCTGGTTGGAGCCGTCGAAGATCTGGACCGCCTTGGCGTCTCTGAAGAGCCGTTCGATCCTTTGCCCTCGGCTGACGCCGAGGCGGCCGAAGATCTGGACGGCTTCGGTGCAGACCTCCATGGCCGTGTCCGAGGCGAAGCACTTGCCCATGGACACGAACATCTCGATGTCGTCGTCCTCCACCCGGCCGGAGTCGATCAGGGCGGCGGTGCGCAGGATGAGGGACCGGGCGGCCTCGACCTTCATCTTCATGTCGGCCAAAAGAAACTGGACCGACTGGTAGCGGCTGATCTTGTGGCCCGAGGCCCGCCGGGTCTGGGCGTGGGCCACGGCCAGATCCAAGGCCCCCTGGGCCATGCCCAGGGACATGGAGGCCGCGCCCCACAGGCGCATGGGGTTGGCCGCCCTGGTCAGGGCCAGCCAGCCCAGGCCCTCGCCCAAAAGGAGGTTGTCGGCCGGGACGCGGCAGTCCTGAAATATCATCTCCTGGGTCACGGATCCGCCGAGGCCCATCTTTTTTTCGGCGTGGCCCCACTTGAGCCCTGGGGCGTCCTTTTCGACGATGAGGGCGCTTATGCCGGCCGTGCGGGCGCCGGGCCCGGTGCGCACGAAGACGAGATAAAAATCGGCGTGCTGACCCAGGGTGATGAAGGTCTTGGCGCCGTTGATGACGTATTCGTCGCCCCGGCGCTCGGCCCGGGTCATCAGGGAGCCGGCGTCGGAGCCGTAGTTGGGCTCGGTGAGGCAGAAGGCGGCCAGCTTGTCGCCTCGGGCGAAGGCGGGCAGCCACCGGGCTTTCTGCTCCTCGCTGCCCATCAAGATGACGATGCGCATGACCGCCTGGGTCGGAAAGACGAGCAGGGCCGCGGCGCCCGAGACGCGGGAGATCTCGGAGATGACCAGGGAAAGCTCCAGGGCTTTGGCCTCGAGGCCGCCGAACTCCCGGGGCAGGACCAGCTTGAACACGCCGGCCTCCTTGAAGATCTCAACGGCCGCCGCGGGAAAGACGGCGGCCTCGGCGATCTCCTCGGCCAGGGGATCCAGGCGCTCGCGGACCAGGGCCC
>CAYXRH010000410.1:0-3659 GCA_964466355.1 uncultured Thermodesulfobacteriota bacterium | reverse complement strand
CTCTTCCACGAGGCCCAGCTCTCTTAAGACGGCCCTCTGGCCCTCGGCGGTGCCTCCGCCGTGCGAACCCATGGCCGCGGCGAGGTAGGGTCGGGCGCCGAGGTTTTTCAGGTGGGTCACCAGAACCTTGACGATCAAGACCATGTCCTTGACGCCCCGGCTGCCGCCGGTGACGGCGACCGTGTCTCCGGGCTTTATGCGGCGCCCCAAATCCAAAGCGGCCAAGCCCTGATTCACCTCGGCGGCGACGTCAGCCACTTTCGGTGCTGAAATGTGTTGGCGGACCAAACATATGTCTGGCAGATCCATCGAACACCTCATTTTAAACGTCTGGGACGGAATTAAATCTTTCCCAGCCAGGGTGGGCTAATGCCCAATCTATTTCTGAGCCACAATTGGAAGAGCCGGTGGAAGCGGGTCACCGCTTCGTGAGCCAGGTTGAACCGGCTGCCCCGCTCGTCATGGCAGAAGACCGGAACTTCGATGATCTTTAAGCCGGCGCGGTGGGCCATGTAGATGAGGTTCAGGACGTATGATGTTTCCGGGCCCACCCAGCCCCAGAATCGCTCGACGAGGGACTTGCGGAAGCCCTTGGCCGCCAGGGAGTAGTCTTGAAAATTCAAGCCCAACAGGATGCGGGCGCAGAGGATGAAGACCCCCGACCCGGCCACCCGGAACCACGATCGTCGCTGGGTGCCCATCAGCTTGGAGCCGACGACGAGATCATAGTTGACCAGCAACTCCAGGGCCGTGTGGATGAAGCCGAGGTCCACGGACAGATCCATGTCCTGGGTGAGGATGTAATCGAATCTGGCCCGCCGGACCGCCTCCCGAAAGGCCAGGCCCGGACCGCGGCGGGGCAGATGGAAGAAGACGAGGGGCTCGATCTCCTCGGCCAGGCGGCGGCCGAGCTCAAAGGTGGCGTCGGTGGAGCCGTTGGAGCCGACGATGACCTCGAAGGGTCGGTCGAAGCTCTCCAGGTGAGCCACCAGGCGGCGCAGATTGGCCTCCATCAGGCCGGCTTCATTGAGGACCGGGATGAACACGCTGAACCCGCTCACTTGACAAAGCCCCACCACAATCTCAGCGCCCCGCCCCAGGGAGTTCGCCTCAGCCCAGACAAACCGAGGGGCAGATAGGCTGGTCTGAGATAATAGCGCGCGTAGGCCCGCCTAAGAAAGGGCGCCCAGAGTGACAAACGCTCTCGGGCCCTCGGCGACCAAGCCTCCCAGCTCTCGGCCTCGCCGCCCCAGGGCGTGCCCGGATAAGGGGTCCAGGCGTGGAACGAGGCAAAGGTGGGCTTTAACCCACATGCCAGATCGATGGTCGCCCGGGCCTCCTTGAGCCCTTCGCCGGGCAAGCCGACCATGAAAAAGCCGGCCGTCTTGAGGCCGGCCTTCCTGGCCGCGGAAAAGGCGGCGGCGATTTGGGAGGGGGTGATGTTTTTGCCTGAGCGCCTCAAAGTCTGGGGCGAGGCCGTCTCCACGCCGAAGTGGATCAGTTCGAGCCCGGAGAGTCTCATGAGCCTGAGGAGATCCTCATCCACCGTGTCCACCCGGGCCTGGCAACACCACCTCAGTTTGAGCCGGCGCCGCATCAGGCCGCGGCACAGCTCCTCCACGGCCGCGCGCCTGACGGTGAACTCCAGGTCAATGAAGTAGATGCTTTCCGCCCGGTGATCCCTCACCAAAACCTCGACCTCCTCCACGACCTGGTCCGGGGGCTTGGCCCGGAGGCCGGGCGGATATAGGGCCTTGAGACAAAAGGCGCACGACCAGGGGCAGCCCCGGGAAGCCTCCACCAGAGCCAGCCGCGGACCGAGGAGGTCATAGGTGTAAGCCGACAGATCGATGAGGTGGTAGGCCGGTCGGGGCAGAGCGGCCAGGGCCAAGGGGCGGCGGTCGGGGTTGTGCACCAAATCCTCGCCGCGGCGATGGCTCAGGCCGTCCACCTGACTCAGATCTCTTTTTTGGTTATTCGCCCATATTTCTGAAATCTGACCCACCGCGGACTCGGGTTCGCCGCGGACCACGCCTCTGGCGCCGGTGAGGCGGAGCAACTCCGCCGGGAACAAGGTCCCGTGAACACCCAGCAGAAAAAGCCTGTCTTTGGGCAATTGCCCAGTTATATTGAGGACCGGATCGAGCTCCAGGTTGGGACACTGCCACCGATCCAAGGGCGAGGAGGTGACGAAGATCAAATCCGCCGCCTCGCCGGCCAGAGGGGAGGCGGCCTGGCTCAAAGTGCGGCCGTCCCAGAGGCTCACCCGGTGGCCGGCTCGCTCGACGACGGCGGCGCAGTTGAGAAGATCCAAAGGCGGCCAGGCGCGGTTGTACCGCCCCATTCTGACCTTGCCCTCGTAAGGGGGATTTACGAAAAGGACTTTCAAGGGTCGGTCCGTTGATTGAAGCGTTCGATCTCCTCGAACGCCGCCCCCCGAAGAACCCATTTACCACACTCGGCCGGCGGCCACAACCCGCCGCCTCAGCCGGCCGGCTGGCCCCATCTTAAACCGGCCACGCCCAAGACTATCAAAAACAGGGAAATGATTTTCACGACCCCCATCGGCTCCTTGAACCAGACCGCGCCGATGGCCGCCGTCAAAGCGGTGCCCACGCCGGACCAGACGGCGTAGGCTGCGCTGAGATCGATGCTCTTCAAGGCCACGGTGACCATGGAAAAGCTGAGGCTGTAGAAGATGAAGAGCAGAATCGAGGGCCAAAGATGCGTAAACCCATAAGACAGCTTCATGCAAGTCGTGCCGGCCACTTCGACGACAATGCCCATCAGGAGCAGGAGCCAGCTCATGAACAAACCTCCACTTCCCCAATCAGGCCCGGAAGCCTCTCCACGAAGGCGATTGTGGCCCATTTCGAAGCGCCAGTCAATTCAGGCGGGCCTGAGACGGTAGGGCGTCAGGCGGCAGTATTCCGCGAAGCCGAGTTTCTCGTAGAGCTGGCGGCCCGAGGGCGTGGCGTGGAGGACCGCCAGGCGGCCGCCCCGCCTCTGGGCGTGGGCCAAGGCGGCCGAGGTGACGGCCGTCCCCAGCCCCTGCCGGCGAAAGGAGGCCGCGGTGCAGACGTTGAAAAGGCCGACCGCTTCGCGGTCCACAAACACCGTGATCCCGGCCGCCACCTGGCCCCCGACCCGGGCGACGAGGTGATGCCAGCCTTTCTGCGGGCCAAACTCGAGCCTGGAGAAGGCCGCGAACGAGGCCGCGGCCGCAACGGCGTCGCCGCCTACGGCGGCGCTGAAGAGTTCGAGGAGGGCGCGCAGGGTCTTTTTATCGCTCACCGGTTCCACGGCCGGATGGGGCCGAGGGTCGAGTTTGAGGCTGGAGATAAAGGCCGCCATGCCGATGAGGTCTGGGTCGCGCTCGAATCCGAGGCTTTCAAGACGCCTGCCCAGATCATTGGGCCGGGTCGTCGGACCGACAAACCATGTCAGGGGCACCCGCCGCCTGAGGAAGGGGGCGAGGATCTCTTTGATCCGCCCGGCCACGTCCTCGCTTTCGAGCCGGCCACCAAAGACGGCGTTGGCGTTGAAGGCCGGATGATCGCTCACGACCGCCTCATGATCGACCGCCCTGATGGCCTCGGCGCGAGGCGAGGCGGCGAAGGCCCGGCGCAGCTTAAACCACCACTCCTCGATCGTGGGGC
>CAYXRH010000409.1:1963-3661 GCA_964466355.1 uncultured Thermodesulfobacteriota bacterium | reverse complement strand
CGTGTAAGCGAGCCTTAGTCCTGTCCGAACCCTCGACCTGAAGTGAGAACAACCAGCCAAAATTACACCTTTGAAAGCAAATTAGTTCAGCCCCCGGTGAGGAGATAGATCAGAGCGACGATGTTGCCGTCCTCAAGGGGCGTGTCCAGGCCCTGGGCCAGGGAGTCGACGTTGATCCGATCGACCAGGACGCCCAGGCCGTTTTTCAGCCCCGAGCCGTCGTCCCGGAAGTACTTCCTTTTCTCGGACGGCGTGAGGGGCAGGCGGCCCAGGAGCTGGCGCGCGGTCGCCCCTGGGGGCAGCTCCATTTCCAGCGTCTCGTCGCGGATGACGCGCTCGGGCGAGAGCAGGATCCGGACCTTGATCCGCATCAGGCCGAGATCTCCCTGGCCACCTCGGCCAGTCCGAGGGCCTCGAGCTTTTTGGCCGGGGGCCGACCGCTGGCCGCGTCCCACCCCCGCAGGGCGTAGTACTCGGTCAGCATCTTCTTCAACTTTTCAGGGGTGAGCGTCACCTCGCCGTGGCGGATGGTGTGGGAGGGCTTGAACATCCGCGGCGGGAGGACGTCGAGCTCCGCCACCGGCCAGCCCTCCCGCAGATTGAAGCATCGCTCCAGGGTGATGATCTTCTCGCCGATGCGCTTCATCTCTGCCGGGCTGACGTCGATGCCGGTGGCCGCCTTGTAGATGGCGGCGATGTTCTCAAAGACCATGCGGTAGGACCAGGTCGAGGTGAAGGCGCAGATGCCCACGCAGTCGGACACGGCGTAGATGTCCTCGTGATAGGCGACCATGGCCGGCTTCCCGTCCGGCGAGACCGGGTTGACCGCCTCGGCGGTGCCGCTCATCTTTATGGCCATGTCGCGCACCTCGGGGGTGTAGCCGTAGGTGGCCAGGCACTCGGTCATGAGGTGGTCCGGCCCCCGGGGGTTCAAGGCAAAGGCCAGGGCGTAGGCCATGGAGCCTCTGACGTCGACCATGGACTGCTCCAGGCCCTTGGCCTGAATGGCGAACATCTCGGCGCCGCGGCCCAGCTTCTCGGCGACCGTCTTGGCCCCCTCGGCCAGAAGATCGCCGAGGCCCTCCCGGCGGGCCATCATCTCCAGGAGCTTGAGCATGGACTCGGCCTTGCCGAAATGAAGGTCCAGGCCGCCGACGTCCTCGTCGGTCAAAATGCCGGCCTCAAAGCACTCCATGGCCAAGCTTATCAGGGAGCCGGCCGAGATGGTGTCCAGGCCGAGGATGTCGCACAGCTCGTTGCCGCGGATGACGGCCTCGGTGTCGGTGATGCCGCATTTGGAGCCCAGCGAGGCCAGGGTCTCGTACTCCGGCCCGGCGGTGTAGGAGCCCCGATGAGGGCCTTGATTCATCCGCGAGAAGCGGCCGCAGTGGAACACGCAGGCCGAGCAGCCCTCGGGGTGGGCGTACCTGTCCGAGACGTATTCGCCGCTCAAGGTGTAGGCGCCCGGGGTGAAGCCGTCCTGAAAGTTGCGGTGGGGCAGGGTGCCGCCCTCGTTGGCGCCCATGATTCCCTGGGCCGTGCCGAACAGAAAGGACCGCGACCAGCAGTATTCGTCCTCCCGGATGGCCCGGCGGGCGGCCAGGGCGGTTTTCTGGAACTCGGCCGGGTCGGCCACGCGCAGGTCCTTGGTCCCCCGGGCGACGATGGCCTTGAGCTTCTTGGCGCCCATGACCGCTC
>CAYXRH010000409.1:0-1953 GCA_964466355.1 uncultured Thermodesulfobacteriota bacterium | reverse complement strand
CCGCCCGGCGGCGCGGTATATGGAGGCCATGACCGCGGCGAACCTGACCAGGTTCTCGCCGGCTGGACCGATCGAAAGCGTCTTGAGCTGGGAGTCGCCGAGGTCCTCCTTGATCAGCCGGTCGGTCTGGCGGGTGTCGAGGCCCCACAGGTGAGTGGCGTCGCGCAGCTCGACGCGGTCGTTGTCGATCCAAAGGTAGACCGGCCTTTCCGCGCGGCCGGTGACGACGATGAAGTCGTAGCCGGCGAACTTCAGCTCCGGGGCGAAATGCGAGCCGACGTTGGTCTTGAGATAGAGGTTGGTCGCCGGGCTCTTGGTGGTGATGGACAGCCGGCCCGAGCTGGGGGCGAAGGTCCCGGCGAAGACGCCGGTGCCGAAGATGATCGGGTTTTCCGGGCCCAGGGGATCGACGCCGGGCTCGATGAGATCCCACAGCAGCTTGGCGTTGACGCCTCGACCGCCCAGGTAGTCTTGAATCAGCTTCTCGTTCAGGGGGCGTTTTTCGATCCTGGGGGCGCTCAGATCGACGAAGAGCATTTGTCCGCCAAAGGAGTTCATCTCAGGCCCCTTTCTCCATGGCCCTGGCCCGGCGCTGGGCCGCCCTCTCGACCTTGTCCTTGGACACCAGGCCGGCCGGGACGTGGCGCAGGGCCTCGGCGGTGCAGTTGGCGACGCAGTAGGGAACACCGCCCAGGCTGGCGCAGAGGTCGCACTTGCGCCACTGGCCGTCGAAGCGGCTGATGGCCCCGAGGGGGCAGGCGTTGAGGCACTCGTTGCAGCCGATGCACTTGAGGGGGTCGCGCTGAACCAGGCCGGCTTGGTCGCGGTGGAGGGCCTCGGTGGGGCAGACGAGGATGCAAGGGGCCTCCTCGCACTGCTCGCAGGCCACGGGGACGAAGAAGCCCTTGTCGTCGTCGCGCCAGACGCGGATGCGGGAGCGTTCGTAGTTGAAGGCCTGATCGTGGACGAACGAGCAGACCAGCATGCAGGTGTTGCAGCCGGTGCACCGCTCGGCCTCGATGGCCAGGATCATTCTCTCGGGCATGCTTCACCTCTATCTTGAGACTGTTGAAAAAGGCCATCCAGGCCTTTTTCAACCACGTCTTTAAAAAAGCGCGGTTTTTTAAAGGCTCGCAAATGGCTCGGTATTTTAACCCTCGCCATTTGGCGGGCCGTCCCTGGCCCGCTCCTGAGAGTGTTTTTCAACACTCTCATCTTCAGCGGGGCGTCTTTCGTCCGGAGACGACCTTGCCGGCCATGAGGGAGCGGACGTAACGGTCGCATTCCGGACAGCGATAGACCCCGGCTTCGCTCTCGGAGGGGATGAGATGGTCATCGCAGTAAGCCACGCCGCACTTGACGCAGCGGCGGCGGGCCTCATTGAGGCACCCGGTTCGACCGCACCTCTCGGCCATGGCCTAACCTCCCGCCAGCTCTTCGATGGGCCGGTATTTCAAGTCTTGACCGTAGCGTTCGGAGCTGAAGGCGATCCGCCCGGCCTCGCTCTGCATGGCGCGGCGCAGGCGCTCGTGGCAGGGCGCGCCGACGACGAGCAGCTCCCGGTCCGGGAAGATGTCCGGGGTCATCACCCCTTGGCGGCTCGAGGGGTCGAGGAGAAGGAGGAGGTCCGGGAAGACGGCCACGGGGCGGCCGTCTCTGGCGGCGCACATGGCCTCGTTCTTGACGATCAGCTCCAATCTCTGGCCGGCGAAGGACCCCCGGCCGGTCAGGGTCACGCTTTGAAAGTAAAAGCCCCCCTTGTCCACGCCCTCGACGGCGCTCACCGTACCCCAGAAGAGGGCGAAGCCCTTCACGTGCTCGGCCGTGGCCGCGAGCACCTCCTCGGGCGAGCCGGCCAGGCCGTCCAGAAAGCGGCCCAGGGCCAAGGCCTGGCTGATGGTCCCCGGGATGGCCGAACGCTTCAGGTCAGCCCCGCTCATGGGGTAGTGGGTG
>CAYXRH010000408.1:0-3665 GCA_964466355.1 uncultured Thermodesulfobacteriota bacterium | reverse complement strand
ATGCGGTAAGCCTGGGCGGCCCAAGCGCACAGCAGGGGCCGGGTGGCCCGGGGATCGATGATGTCGTGGACGCCGAAGCGCTCCGCGGTGCGGAAGGGGGACTGAAAACGTCCATAGTGCTCCTCCAGCTCCCGCCGCCGCGCCTGGGGATCCTCGGCGGCCTCGATGTCCCGCTTGAAGGCGGCGTCGACGCCGCCCTCGATGGGCAGCGAGCCCCACATGGCCGAAGGCCAGGCGTAGCGCAGGTTGAGGCCGCGCTGCCGGCCGTAGCTGGCCCCGGCCACGCCGAAGGCCCGGCGGATGATGACGGCCAGCCACGGCACCCGGGTCTGGTCAATGGCCTGGAGGGCCCTGACGCCGAGGCGGATGGTGCCGGCCTTCTCGGCGGCCACGCCCACGACCACCCCGGGCTGGTCGACGAAGTTGACGATGGGCAGGTGGAAGGTGTCGCACATGTCCACGAAGCGGATCATCTTCTCGGCCGCGGTGGCGTCCATGCCGCCGCCGAAGAAGCGGGTGTCGTTGATCATCACCCCCACCGGCCGGCCGGCCAGTCGGCCGAGCATGGAGAGCATGGAGCGGCCCTGGTGGCGGCCGATCTCAAACAGCGAGCCCTGGTCGAAGACCAGCTCGAGGATCCGTCGGGCGTCGTAAGTTTTGCGCTTGTTCCGAGGAATGATCGACAAGAGCTCTTCCTGGCGCCGGTCGGGGTCGTCGTTTGATTTTTGGACCGGCGGGAGCTGATCGACGCTTGGGGGCAGGAAAGACAGAAAATGGCGAGCCTGGTCAAAGGCGTCCGCCTCGTCCTCGGCTTCGTTGTCGACCACGCCGGTGCCCCGGGCGTGGAGGCGGAAGCCGCCCAGCTCCTCCTTGGTCACTTTCTCGCCGGTGGCCGGTTCGACCACCGGCGGTCCGGCGGCGAAGACCTGGCTGGTGCCCTTGACCATGACCGAGAAATGAGCGCAGACCACCCGAAAGGCCCCCAGGCCGGCCACCGAACCGAGGGCCAGGCCGACCACCGGCACCTGGCCCAGCATCTCGCTGAAGGGCCACAGGGGGTAGCCGGGCAGCTTGGTGGCGCCCGACTTCTCCAGGAGCTTGACGCTGCCGCCGGCTGTGTCCACCAGCCGCACCAGGGGCAGCTTCATCTCCAGGGCCAGCCGCTCGGCCCAGACCCACTTCTCGGAGTTGGTCGCCTCTGACGAGCCGCCGCGCACGGTGAAGTCCTCGGCCGAAACGACGACCGGCCGCCCTTGGATGAAGCCCTGGCCGATGATCACGTTGGCCGGGGTGATGCTTAGGAGCCGGCCCTGCTCGTCGTAGACCGCCTGGCCGGTGAGGGCCCCGATCTCGCGGAAGCTGTTTTCATCCAGCAGCTTGGCCACCCGCTCCCGGGCGGTGAGCTTGCCGGAGAGATGGTGACGCTCGACGTTCTCGGGGCCGCCCATGGCCTCGGCCAGCTTGCGTCGTCGGGCGATCTCGTCCACTTCGCGCTGCCAGCTCATAGCAAGTTGCTTTCAAAGGTGTAATTTTGGTTGGTTGTTCTCACTTCAGGTCGAGGGTTCGGACGTTCTCAAGGCTCGCTTCAAGGCGGCCCCGAGTCGAATTCTTCTTTAGGCGGGGCCGCTTTTCTTTCCGCTCGCCAAGGCCTGTGACCCTCACCCTCAAATTCGTTCGAACAACCAAACCAAAATATTACTTGAATGATGGCTAATTGATATCACTTGCTCTTTCCTTGACGGCCCTCTTTTTTTCGACCCGTTCGACCGCGGACAGTTGTACTCTTAGTCTTACAAATTTGACCAAAATTTGTCAATCTTAAAATACAAATTTGGATGAATTTTCAGTTCAGCCCGGCCTGAGTCGCCCACGCGGCCAGGGCCAGGATGAAGAAAAGCAGGCCGGCGGCGCGGTCGAGCCGGGCCAGGCCCTGGAGGGGCGACTCGGGCCTTAAAAAGCCCAGGCCGCCGCTGGTGAGCCCTCCCCAGAGCGCCGCGCCGATGAAGAGGCCCAAGAGCAGACTCAGGCTGGGTTGCGGATGGCGCCCGGCGTGGCCGAGGCACAAAGCGGCCATGACGCCCGCCAGGATCAAGACGCTCCACGTCCTCTTCAAGGCCATGGCAAAACCCAGAAGCAGGGGCCCGCCCCGTTTTTGGGGAGCCAGGGACGGCTCGAGGGGAGGGGGATGATCCCCGCCGGAGGCCGGGATGAAGAGGCACTTGAGCCCCCAGCCGAGCATGACGCCGCCGCCCATGAGGCTTAAGTAAAACTGCTGTTCGATCAGCCGGTCCATGGCCAGGGGGAGGCCCAGGAGGGCCACGATGGCGTAAAGAACCTGGCCGGCGGCAAGGCCCAGAGCGGCCTTCAGGCCGGATCTTTTCCCCCAAGTCAGTGACAGGCTCACGAGCCGGGCGTTGATCCCCGCCGCCGAAGCGGCCAGGGTCAAGCCGACGAGCAGGCCCAGGCCGAAGAACTTCAAGAGGGCTTCAACATCCCGGTCCTTTTGAAAAGGCATCGTTTGGACCCGGATGCCCCGCACCCGAGTAAAGCCCCGGTTGTCCGAGGCCTCGTTGTGGGACCAGGTCTCTGGCTCGGAGTCGAGGACCGCGTAGCGGCCGGCCGGGAGGATCATCAGCGGCCGGGCCAGCCAGCAGACGTTTTTGGCCCCCCGCCATTTCTCCCCCGCGGCCGGCCAGGGCCCGTAGATACGGCCGGCCTCGTCTCGCAGGGCGATCCGGCCGGGCGCGGCCCCGCGGCCCTGATTGAAGTGCACGGTGGTGATGGTCAGGATCTTGTACGCCGCCTCGAGGCGAAAGCGGCTCTCGGCCAAGGGCTTGGAGGAGAGGGCCTTCTCGTTCCGGTTGTCAAAAACGACCTCCTTGGCCGTGAACCCCAGCCCCGCGGCCGAAAGCAAGGCCAAAAGAGCGAGCCAGACGATAAAGAGCATCTCGTGGAGACGGCGCTTCATCAAAAACCCCTGAGCAGGCCTTGAAAGATAAAGGATGACCCGCCTTTTCCGGCCCGCCCGCCCCTGAAATACACGGCTAACATAATCCGGATGAGCGATTGAGCAAAGCCTTTCCTTCAAGACCGCCGGGCCGACGTGATCAACGACCTTGACTCGAAGAGGGCGCGGCGGTAAGCAAAATCATGGTCCCGTCGCCGCTCTGAGCCGAGCTGATTCTCTGACCTTCCAACCTTCGGGGTTGTCCGTGGAGCGATCCCTGAGTCGTCTCATCCTGGCCTTCATCATCCTCATCCTGGCCGCCCTGGCCCTGGCCAATCTTTTTTATTTCAGCCCCGGTCTGAAGGTCGGCGACGGAGAGGAGTACTACCTCATGCTCTTCAGTTGGGCCGAAAATTTGAGGCCCTACTCCACCGACGATTCGGCGGCGGCCTACGAGTCGTGGCTGGCGAAGAGAGCCGGCGCAGAAGATTTCAAGCCGTATTCCTACTTCAAGACTCGATTCGCCATCCTGTCCAACGAAAAAGGGGAAATGGACTATCCCCACTTCTGGTTCTACTCCTTCCTGGCCGCCTTTTTTTACTGGCCCCTGAAGCTGCTTCAGGCCGACCTCGGCTTGAGCTTCAACCTTTTGCACCTCGTTGTGCTGCTCGCGGCGGTCGTCATCGTCCACCGCCGGCTCGGCCTCCCCGGCCTCTTC
>CAYXRH010000407.1:0-3675 GCA_964466355.1 uncultured Thermodesulfobacteriota bacterium | reverse complement strand
CGTCGAGACCGAGAAAGCCATCCACCTGACTTACTTCTTGAACGGCAAACATCAAGACCCCTTTCCCGGCGAGGACCGAATCTTCATCGAGACCGAATCCAACGTGGGCTTTGCCTACAAGCCGGAGATGAATGCCGCTGAGGTGGCCGCGGCGGCCATGGAAAGCCTGGCCTTAGGCGTGCACGGCCTGATAACCGTCAACCTGGCCAACGTGGACGTGATCGGCCACGTCGAGGACGAGGCGGCCGTGGTCAAGGCCGTCAAGACCGTGGATCGAATGGCCGGCCGTCTGGCCCTGGCGGCCCTGGAGGCCGGGTACTGGGTCGTCATCACCGCTGACCACGGCTCGGCCGAGAAGTGGTATTATGCTAACGGACGGCCGGACACCGGCCACACCGACTCGCCGGTGCCGTTCGTGCTTCTGGGTCCCCAAAAGATGACGCTCAGGGACGGCGGCGACTTGACCGACGTCGCCCCCACGGTGCTCCAGATCCTGGGCCTTCAAAAACCGCCCCAGATGACCGGCCGAAGCCTGCTCACCTCCCCGCCCCAGCCAGGGAAGGTGCTCCTCCTCATCCTGGACGGCTGGGGCGTCAGAGAGGCGGACGAGGCCAACCTCATCGCCCAGGCCTCCACGCCCCACGTGGACCGGATTTTAAGAGAGTGGCCCTGGACGACCCTCGTCGCCGCCGGCCCCAGGGTGGGCCTGCCCGAGGGCACGGTCGGCAATTCCGAGGTGGGCCACCTCCATCTCGGCGCCGGACGGCGCGTCGACTCGGACCGGGTCAGAATCAACCAGGCCATCGGGGACGGCTCGTTCTTTGAGAACCCGGCCTTCGAGGATCTGGTCTCGAGGGCCAGGCAAGAAAACCGGCCCCTCCACGTGCTCAGCATCGTCTCCTTCTTCTCCTCCCACGGCAGCCTGGACCACCTTTTGGCCGTCCTGGAGCTGGCCCGGCGGCAGGGCGCGCCCCGGCTCTTCCTCCAGGCCATGCTCGGCCGGCGCGGCGAGCGGCACCAGTCAGGCCCCCGCTATCTGTCCCTCGTCGAAAAGGCTCTGGCCGAGAAAGGGCTCGGACCCATCGCCACGGTCATCGGCCGCCATTGGTCGCTCGACCGCGAGGAGAACTGGGAGCGCATCGAAAAGACCTTCAACATGCTGGTAAATGGCCTGGGCCGTCCGGTCAGGGACCAGCCGTCGTGAACCGCTCGTGCGGACATCCCCGTGGCTGAGTTGATCGACCTGCACGTCCACACCATCGCCTCGGACGGGACCCTCACCCCGGCCGAGGTGGTGCTCGAGGCGGCCCGGGTGGGCCTTGAGGCTGTGGCTATCACCGATCACGACACCGTGGCCGGGGTGGACCAGGCCTTGGCCGCCGGAGAGAAACGCGGCCTCGAGGTCGTGCCTGGCCTCGAGTTCTCCGTCCGTTTCGACGGCCCAGGCTACTTCCACCTTTTGGGTCTTCTGATCGATCATCGCCACCCGGCCCTGAAAAGCCCCTTGGCCCGGATCACGGCCAGCCGGGCCGAGCGCAACGCCGTGATCGTGGACAAGCTCCGACGCCTGGGCCTGGACATCACCCTCCAAGAGGTTTTGGATCTCTCCGGCGGCGGGCAGACCGGCCGGGCCCACATCGGCCAAGTCCTGGTCAACCGCGGCGGCGTCAAAAGCCTGGACGAGGCCATGGCCAGATATTTGAAAAAAGGCCGGCCAGCCTACACGGACCGCTACCGCCTTGAGGCCGGCCAGGCCATCGAGCTGATTCATCAAGCCCAAGGTCTGGCCGTCATGGCCCACCCGGTCTCCACCGGCCTCAGGGGAGCGGAGCTGATCGGCTTCCTGCGAAGCTTGAAGGACGAGGGCCTCGACGGCGTGGAAATCTATTGTCCCACCCAGGACGAGGCCCTGTGGCTCAGGCTCGAGGCCACGGCCGAAAAGCTGGGCCTGCTGATCAGCGGCGGGTCTGATTTTCACGGCTTCTTCAAGCCGGAGATAAAAATTGGCTTTGGCCAGGGCAACTTGAGGGTCAAATATCGGCTGCTGGAAAGGCTCAAGGCGGCCGCGAGAAGGTCGCCCTTTGACAGCGCATCGTCATTTCAAAAAATTCTCAAAGACGGTTGACTCTGACGGCCCCGGCTTTCAAAATGCCCTTCATGCCGGCCGCTGGCTTGACAGAGGCTTCGGGCCAAAGATCCAAATCCAGCCGCATCTTTTTCGGCTGGTACATCGTCGCCGCCGGCATGATCATGCAGGCTCTCGGTTACGGGGCCCGCTACTCCTTTTCGGTCTTCTTTCCCACCTTGATCGACCAGTTTGGCTGGCCCCGGGACCTGGGCGCCTCAATCTTGTCGGCTCATCTTCTGTTCTACGGCCTGACGGCCCCCCTGGCCGGCGGGGTGATCGATCGGCTCGGCTCCCGCCGGACCATGTGCACCGGCGCCGGGCTGCTGGCCCTGGGCCTCTTCCTGTCCCGGTGGGGCTGTGAACCCTGGCATTTCTTCATCACTTTCGGGTTCCTGACCGGCGCCGGCTTGTGCCTCCTCGGTTCAGTCCCCCTGACCATGGTCATTCGCAACTGGTTCGAGCGACGCCGCGGCGCGGCTTTGTCCTTGATGTATTTCGGCACCGGGGCGGCCTACGGCTGCTACCCGGCCGTGGCCTGGATGATCGACACTTTTGGATGGCGCAACGCCTACGCCGTCGAGGGGCTGATCATCTCGGCCGTTTTCGGGCCGCTCATCGGTCTGGTCCTGGTTTACCATCCCCGGCAAAAGGGGCTGACCAGGGACAATCTGGCCGAGGGCGTCGACCACGCGGCCTTAAAGGAACTGGAGCGGCGAAGGGTGGTCGATCACGCCTGGGCGGCCCGGGAATGGACTCTGCCCCAGGCGGTCAGAACCGGTCGCTTTTGGCTGCTGTGCTTGACATCCTTCACCATATGGGGCGTCGGTCATCACATCCTGGTCACCCACCAGATCGCCTTTGCCATTGACATGGGCTATGACCGGCTCTCGGCCTCAGCCGTGCTGTCCCTCAGCGGATTGACATTTTGCCTGGGCACCCTCTTGAATCTGATCTCGGACCGGATCGGACGGGAGCCGGCCATGAGCATCGGATTGGCCGCCTGTGTTTCGTCCATCGCCGTCCTGCTGATGATCAGGGACGCCAGCCAGCCCTGGAAGCTCTACTACTTCTCCTTGGCCTTTGGCTTAGGCTTTGGCATGTGCACGCCTCTGGTGGCCTCCATCGTGACTGACATCTTTCAGGGTCCCAAAGTCGGGGCCACGGTCGGCTTTGTCTGGTTCAGCTTCGCCATGGGGGGTGCGGTCGGGCCCTGGTTCGGCGGGTTTTTGTTTGAGGTGACCGGAAATTACCGCTTGGCCTTCTTCATCGCCGGCGGTCTGTTCGCCCTGTCCGGGGCGGCCGTGTGGCTGGCCGCGCCGCGAAAGGTGAGGCTGGTGCCGGGGAGGGTGAGGGGGTGAAGGCTGATAAGTGCGGTTATCGGATTTAGTGGATAAGATACTTAGGGCAAGTGACTCCTTAGACCAAGTTGCTTTCAAGGGTGTAATTTTGGTTTGGTTGTTCTCACTTCAGGTCGAGGGTTCGGACAGGACTAAGACCAAGTTGCTTTCAAAGGTGTAATTTTGGTTGGTTGTTCTCACTTCAGGTCG